>CAZAQS010000444.1:0-3060 GCA_964486825.1 uncultured Anaerolineaceae bacterium
GGTTTATATTTGAACACTACAATCTTAGGTCCCTTAACCTGATCTATAACGGTAGCATGAATTCGGGCGCCCGGTATAGTCGGCGTTCCAACAGTATATTCTTCATCATTCGCTATCAGCAGCACTCGTTCCAGATCCATTTCATCGCCAACCTCAGACGGAAAATGGTCTACTTCAATGGTACCACCTTCGACGGCTTTATATTGCTTACCGCCATCTTCGACAATTGCGTATTTCATCGTTTTTTCTCCAATCTTCACTTCGCCGTACACCCCGCGCCTGACGCCGGTCACGACTCCAGCGCTGCGCCGGGTTACGGGGAAGTTGGGAACACAAGACTTTGCCCCAGCATAAGCTGCCGGGGCAGTGCGGGCAGTATTATAAACTTGTTCCTCTCGAATGTCAACGGTTCGCGCTCTATCAAATAAAATGTTACTGAATGATAATCGTTCTCTCAAAAGAAAATGTTACCGGGGGAACGATGAAACTAGAAGAGCGTATGACCATTGATGAGAGACGGAAATATTTACACAAAATGCGGATCCGCTACTGGCAAACCCAGGATCGAAAAGCACGCAGCCAGCTGCTAGATGAGATGGAGGCGGTTACCGAGTTGCATCGCAAATCTTTACTGCGATTGATTCACGGTGACTTGGCCCGTAAACCACGCCGGAAGCAACGCGGCAAGATTTATGGGCCACCCGTCAAGGCGATCGTGCAGGTGGTGGCTGAAAGCCTGGATTATCCTTGCGCCGAACGCCTGCAGCCAAATTTGGTCTGGGTGGCCCAGCATTTGGAAAAGTTTGGCGAAATGACCTTATCGTCAGAGGTGTTGGAGAAGTTAAGTCAGATCAGCGTCTCGACCCTCCGGCGAATGCTCGGAGCGGTCAGCAGAGAACCCGACCGGCTGGCACACAGCAAGAAGCGACCAGGGGCAGCTAATCAGCTCTTACAAGCAGTTCCTATGCGGCGCATTGCCTGGGACGAGGTCGAAACAGGGCACTTCGAAGTCGATTTAGTCCACCATTCAGGAACAAGTGCCGAAGGTCAGTACATCCACACCCTGCAACTGGTGGATGTAGCGACCGGGTGGAGCGAATGCGCGCCCTTGTTTGGGCGCAGTTTTCGAGCCGTGGAAGACGCCTTTGCCTGTATCCTGCAGCGCTTACCTTTCGCCATTCATGAATTCCATCCGGACAATGGGAGTGAATTTTTCAATGCCTACATGCTGAAATATTGGAAGGAGCAGGTCAAGGATTTGCAGTTGTCTCGCAGTCGCCCTTTCCACAAGAACGATAATCGCTTTGTGGAGGAGAATAACTTCAGCCTGGTACGAGCTTATGTCGGCTACGGACGGTTGGATACCGTGGAGCATATGCGGCTGTTACACCAACTCTATGACCAGTTGTGGCTGTATCACAACTTCTTTCAGCCAGTGATGCGCCTCCAGCAAAAGCATCTTCGTCCTGGTCAATTACGATACCAACGCATCTATGATCAGGCTCAGCCCCCCTTTGATCGCTTGTGTGCAAAGGAAGGGCTGTCGGCAGAGAAACTCCAGCAGTTGCAGGCTGTGCGGGAGGCTGCCAACCCCCGTCAGATCCGCAGCCGGATCGAACAACTCACCCATCAGCTGTTCCAGCTTCCTGGAGCTGAAGAAGGGCAAACTGAAAATGTACTTCAATCACTTGATTTGTGGCGATATTCGACTATTATGCAGCCTGCTGTTTCAGGGGGCGAATGAGTTTTTCGCTTTTCAGGCTGCCAGCAGGGCAGAAGCACAGAGGGCAGAGATCCCTGACCTCTGCCCTGCTGTATAGCCGCTCACCTGGGCGCTCCGGTTGCTCTCCAGCAGAGCCGTACCCTCCCAGTGAGCATGATCATTCTACCATTTCAGGAAAGGAGCTCTATCGTTCGGTAACATTATCATTTGGCAGAACGAAGACCCTTCGGTAACATTATCATTTGACTTGACACAGAAACCCTGAGCCGGTTCAAGGTTCGAGTGAGGTGACTTTTGCGAATAGCAATTCTCTCTTACCATACATGTCCACTGGCTACCCTGGGAGGCAAAGACACAGGGGGCATGAATGTCTACGTTCGTGAGCTGACTCGCCATTTGGGAGCGCAGGGCGTGAGCGTCGATGTCTTTACCCGATCTCAGGATGAGCACGTACCTCACGTGCTCCATGATCTCGGTTACGGCAATCGCGTGGTGCATGTCCAGGCCGGGCCTGAGGTGCCGCTGCCCAAGAAGGAATTGTCAACCTATATACCCGAATTTGTAGACGGGATCCGCAGTTTTTCAGAAACTAAGGGCATCCATTACGATTTGATTCACAGCCACTATTGGATGTCCGGGATTGCCGCTTTGGAATTAAAAGCGCTTTGGAAGACGCCGGTTGTACACATGTATCACACCCTGGGCTTGATGAAAAATCGGGTGGCCCAAACCCCTGAGGAAAAAGAAGGTGAGTACCGGATTGAAGGTGAACATAAGGTTCTCAAAGAAGCCGACCGGATCATCGCAGCTACCCTGGCCGAGCTTGCCCAACTTCAATGGCTTTATAAGGCTGACCTGAAGCGGATTACAATTATCCCTCCCGGTGTAGATATAAGCCATTTCTATCCCATCCCTGCCGACGAGGCCAAGGAATTTATTGGCATTCCCCCTGAAGACCGGATGGTTTTGTATGTAGGTCGCATCGAACCGCTCAAGGGTTTGGATGTCTTGATCGAGGCCATGGGCAGGTTTTGTAAAATGGGCCGGTTGGACCAATCTCATCTCTATCTGTCTGTGATCGGGGGTGAGCCTGACGCTGATCCGGACCTGATGAGCGCTGAGATGAGTCGCTTGCAGGCGCTCCGAGAGAAATATGGGGTGAATGATATGGTCACTTTCCTGGGCAAACGAGACCAGGACACATTACCCTATTATTATTCGGCGGCTGAAGTGGTAGTGGTGCCATCTCATTATGAATCTTTTGGTATGGTTGCATTGGAGGCCATGGCCTGTGGGACGCCCGTGGTAGCTTCTCAGGTGGGAGGGTTGGCTTTTCT
>CAZAQS010000445.1:0-3042 GCA_964486825.1 uncultured Anaerolineaceae bacterium
TAGCCTCGCGGATTGCCTGCGCAGCCGTCTCAAAGGCCTCGGCGGCGGGCGTTTCCTCCAGATAGATGCTCTCGAGTGCCCGGCTCATGTGATCGTTCACGTCTGAGCCTACCAGGCCCCACATGAACGGACGAGCGCCTTCCAGCGAGCCGCTGAAAATGGTTGCTGCAGCCGGGTTCTCTGCCAGGTATTCGCTCTCCAGGAGGGACAGGCGGCTAGGCAGGGCGAAGCCACTCTCCAGGACGGTCGTCTGGCTCTCTTCGTTGGTCAGGTATTCGATCAACCGCCAGGCGGCTTCCGGATTATCAGAATTCGGGGAAACCACGTAGGCGACTGTAAAGATCAGGTTGCCTTCACCGCCCGGCCCGGCCGGAGGATGGACAACCCCGTAATTGACCGCTGGGAACTGGTCTCTCAGGTAGGGGATCAACCAGCCGCCTTCATAGACCATGGCGAACTGGCCTTTCCCGAACACGGTGCCTTGCCAGCCTTCGCCAACGTCGGCCGGGAGCGCGCCGCTCTGATCTGTACGGAAGCCGGTGTAGAATTCAGCGGCTTCGACAGCCTCTGGTTCGTCGAGCAGTGTGTCGGTGAAATCAGAGCTCATGATTTCACCGCCGTTCTGGAAGACGAAGACCGGGAAGCGCCCGGCATCCGGCGGCACACCAAAGCCGTATACAGTGTTAGCGGGATCGGATAGAGCCTCGGCAGCCGATTTCAGGTCGTCCCAGGTCCAATCGTCGGTGGGCGCATCGAGGTTGGCGGCTTCAAAGAGATCTACGTTGTAAAACATGCCCAGGGTATTGAAATCCTTGGGAATGCCGTAGGTGACACCGTTGTACGTGAAGGCGTCGATCAGGGATGGGATAAAATCATCCCGGCTAACTCCAGAAGCGCCCATTTGATCATCGAGGGGGACGAGCACCTCATTGGCGGCGAAGGCCGGGAACTGGAAGATGTCCATATAGTAGACGTCCGGTTCTTCCCCGGTAGCCACCAGTGTGTTCATGGCCTGCCAGTAGTCGCCTGTGATCGGCTCGTATCGCACGACGATGTCCGGGTTATCCAGCGAGAACTTATACAGCAGCGACTCGAGCAAGGCAGTCTCCGCGGGGGTGGAAACCCAGCCCGACAGGCGGATCTCGGCTCGCTGAGCCGGGACTTCCACCTCCACTTCTTGGGTGACGATGACTTCCTGGGTGACGATGACTTCCTGGGTCCTGATAACCTCTACGGTCGTGGTAATGGTCTCAGGGGTTGCCTCGGGGCTAGCCGGAGGGGTTGCGCAGGCCGACAGGATCAAGCTTGCCAACAACAGGATAGAAAGGGTAACTGAACTCCTTTTCATTTGGGATCTCTCCTCTCATTACGAACTGGTTGAACTTTCATCCCTTGGAAGTGGGTTTCCAAAGGTTGGTTGGATCGTACATTCGATTTCGTGATCCTGAAAATTATGACCCCGCTCACCTCCTTGCTGCTCTACTTATGCGCTAAGCCATACGTCCTCCGCTCGACTCCCTGATGACCAGCCGGGGCTGCAGGAGGAGGCACGAGTCGGCCAAAGGGATTCCGCCCAGCAGTTTTAGTAAAATGGACATCACCTGCTGGCCGACTTCCCAGATGGGTTGGCGAACCGAGGTGAGGGGAGGAGATAGGTACTGGACCATTGGGACATCATCGAAGCCGGTGACTGCCAGATCGCGCCCCACTTGAAGGCCTTTTTCCCGGGCGGCCTGCATCGCGCCGGTCGCCATCAGGTCATTGAAGGCAACGATGGCGTCCGGCCGCTGGGCTTTGGGCAGCTCCAACCAGGCGCGAGAGCATTCCAGTCCGAACTGGTAATTCCCCTCACCGCGGCTGATGGTGATTTGCTCCGTTGGGATGCTGGCTACCTCCAAACCGGACAGCAAGCCCTGCAGGCGGTCCTGGCCGACACGTGAAGCCTCGGGCCAGGCCAGTACAGCGATGTGATGGCAGCCAAGAGCAACCAGGTGTTCGGCCACCATACGCATACCGGCTTCTCCGTCAACATCGACATAGGGAAATTCCCAGCCCGGGTTGGAGCGGCCAAAGGCAACGAAAGGGAAGTTCCGCTCCTGTAAGAAGCGGATCCGTGGTTCGTCGAACTCGACACTGGAGACGACAAAACCGTCGACCCGGTTTGTATCGACCAGGTCTCTGTAAGCGTCCACCCATTCCTCACCTTCGCGATAGGGAAAAGCCAACAGGTGGTAGCCGGCGCTTTCGGCCGCATGAGCCATGCTCTGCAAAAACTGGTCCAGGATAGGGTTGACCTGGTCGGGGGAAGTGGGGGCCCAGGAGTAGCCAATCAGGCGGCTGCGTTGAGAGCGCATACTGCGGGCCAGCTGGTTCGGCCGGTATCCAAGGCTTTCAGCGGCCTGGAGGATCCTTTGTTCCGTATCTTTGGAGACCCTGATCTGCTGGTTCAGGACCTTAGAGACCGTCTGGTAACTTACCCCGGCCAAGGCGGCGACTTCTTTGAGCGTAACCCGTCGAGACATTCTTCTCTCCCCTGAAAACTTCCTATGCGAACGTTCGTGCGAACGTTCGCATATCTATCATACAAAAATTTTTAGAGCTTGTCAATAAGGAAAACAGAACGACCTATGAATTTCGGAGCTAAGTACGAACTTATATCTGGACTCCGGTTCACACTCCGGTGAACAATATTGACAAAAGTCCACCAGGCATGCTAAAGTATCCTCGCTGATCCCTACTTTCTCGGAGGAAAACCCCATGACCCGAAGCATCCATGCCCCGCGCGGGACCCAGCTCTCCTGCAAGAACTGGCAGATCGAAGCCCCTTACCGCATGCTGCAGAATAACCTGGACCCGCAGGTGGCGGGCGATCCTCAGAACCTGATCGTGTATGGCGGGCGCGGCAAGGCGGCTCGCAATTGGGAGTGCTTCGACGCTATCCTGCAGGCGCTGCGCGAGCTCGAGCCGGACGAGACCCTGCTGGTGCAATCGGGAAAGCCGGTGGGCGTCTTCACCACCCACACCGACGCGCCGCGCGTGCTG
>CAZAQS010000446.1:0-3039 GCA_964486825.1 uncultured Anaerolineaceae bacterium
AGCAGATCAGTGGAGATGGCACAAGTATTGCATCTCAATTGGCAACATTATAGCCGCTGAGGTTATGCGGGGCGAGAAATAGCTGCCCCGCACTGTCTTCAAACAGAGAGGAAATCATGCTGAATATTCCCACGACTACCCCTGTTCCACAGACCCCCATCGCCGCACAACAGCCCGTTTTAAAGGTACTCGGTTTGGGAGGCGGTGGCTGCAACGCCGTTAATCGCATGATCGAGCTTGGAATCAGCGGCGTTCAGTTCATCGCTGCCAACACTGACCACCAGGCTCTCCAAACTTGTTTGGCGCCCGTCAAGATTCAACTGGGGCCGAAGGTCACCCGCGGGCTGGGTGCGGGCGGTAAGCCAGAGGTTGGGAAAGCTGCCGCCGAAGAAAGCCAGCGAGAAATTGCTGCCGCGCTGGCAGGCGCGGATATGGTCTTCCTGGCAGCAGGCATGGGGGGCGGGACGGGTACCGGCTCCATTCCGGTCGCCGCAAAGATCGCACGGGCCTTGAAGGCTGTCACGATTGCTGTCGTGACCACACCCTTTTCGTTTGAGATGGGCAGGCGTCAGAATAATGCCAATGAAGGCCTTTCCTGTCTCCGCCCGCATACCGATACCCTGATTTCTATTCCGAATGATCGGCTGCTTTACGTGGCCCCACGCGATCTTCCCATGGAAGTTGCATTCCGCTTAGCAGATGACGTCCTGCGGCAGGGAGTGCAGGGCATCACCGAGCTGATCACAGAACCGGGCATGATCAATGTGGACTTCGCCCATATCCACCACCTCATGAAACTGGGTGGAGGTGCTTTGATGTCGATTGGGCAAGGACATGGCGTCGATAAAGCCTTGAAAGCTGTCGAACAAGCTTTGAACCACCCACTGTTGGAAACGGCCTCTCTGGAAAACGCCGCTGGCATCCTGGCCAATTTCAGCGCCGGGAACGATCTATCCCTATTTGAGATCGAGGCGGCCCTGAATTACCTGCAGAGTAGGACAGGCGGTCAGGCCGAGATCGTAATGGGTGTGACCAATGATAACAACCTGCGCGACAGGGTCGAGGTTTTCCTGGTCATCACCGGATTAGGCGCACCAACCCTGGAGGAAGCCCTGGCGAACGTCCGGCCGGATCGCCGTATGGTCGAGGCGATCCCGCACCCCGAAGAAGAGCAGCTCCCGCCCAGCCCTCCGCCGGCAGCTCCCATCCGCCCCCCTATCCAACAGGCGATCCCGCCTTCCAGCTCTCAAAACCTGGATATCCCCGCCTTCCTGAGGAAGAACCGTATCTAAACCCGCACTTGATCTCGTAGCGATTGGACAGTTCTAGCATGGATCCAAAAACCATCCACAAGATATCCACCCAGGTTTACCGGCAGTTCCCGGAGATAGCCGGTGTGCAGCCAAAAGTCCGCCTGCGCCCGGCCTCCGCAAAACCTGCCTCTCAAAATGGCAAGACAGAAACATACCTGCTGACTTTCCAGGGCAAGGCCAGCCTGGCTTCAGGCAAATCAATGCCACGACTGGTCAGGGTGGTAGCAACTCCACAGGGAAAAATATTGAAGATTTCTACCTCTCGTTAAGCTAGGACCGCCGATGAAGCTTTATAAACTGGCTGAATTCTTTGAAATAATCTTCTGGAAAATGCTCATCCCACTGATGAGCATTTCACGCGCCGTCCTGGCAATTTTACAACCGGTATCCGATCACTTGATGAACCAACGCAGCAAGAAAGTCCTTTTCCACTCAGCGGTTTTAGCTGGCTCAGGGCTGACCCTGGGTTTTATGCTTGGATTTCTAAGAGCCTTAATATGGTAGGTGGGAGATTTAACGTGAAAGCGATTTATTCGGTGCCCTTGACAATAAGCCTTATCCTAATCCTGGTGCTGCCCCAATCTGCCGCCCTGTCTGCAACAGGATTGCCCGATTCATCCCAATTTGGCTACGGGGCCAGATTGGATGTTTGGGGACAACAGATCAACCCATCCATCAGCGCGGCTGCAGCCATGGGTATTAACTGGCTCGCGGTGGAATTCGATTGGGGTCGCTACTGGCCAGAAGCCAACGTCCTACCTAATCTCGACAACCTGTACCAGGTCATGGGCGCCGCTCAGCGGGGAAATTTGCATGTATTATTATCCATTACGAACGCTCCCGCATGGGCCAATACCCCCAGTGGACCGGACCCGGACCTTACCGCCGGCCTGGCGCTCTCGCTCTACCGGCTTTTTCCCGATACCTTGCTGGCTGTGGAGCTATTCCCAGGAGCAAATCTGGCTTCCGGGTGGGGCGCGCATCCCAATCCGAAAGCCTATGCTGAGCTCCTCCAGGCCACCCATTCCAGCCTGCGCGAAGCCGGCGCACAGGTCCTCATCGTAGCTGGCGGTCTCTCCCCATTAGCGCCAGTTCATTCAGAAGCCGATATCGATGACGCCGCCTTCCTTAATTCCCTCTACCAGGCTGGCGCTTCCGCGTATATGCCCGTGGTTAGCACCCGCCTGGAGGACATCTCCGGCGATCCGATGGCAACACCCCAGGAGGGTTCGCCGGTTGTATTAAGGCATTACGAGCGCCTACGCAAAGTGATGCTCGAGAACGAGCATACCAACAGCTTGATCTGGATCACGAGCTTTTCCTGGCCCGCAGGCGTAAGCCAGGGGGACGGCCGGTCCCTGATCAACCATGATGATGAAGCCCGCTGGCTCAACCAGGCCTACCGCTTGCTGCGCAGCCAGCTTTATATCGGCGTGGCCTTCTTCGACCAGCTCAACCCACCCAGCTCAGCAGATCGAGGTGCGAACACGGTGGCGCGCACCGGTAATGGGTCGAGCAGCCTGGTCTTTGCGGACGCCAGCCTGCACCCGGCCTGTAGCGTCCTGACCCAGCTAACAGCCGTCAACGCCAATATCAAGACGGTTATCTTCGAGGGCAGCATCTCTAAGAAAACTCCCATGAAGCTAGAAATGAAACCCGCCGGTCCATGAAGAAGCTGCGTAGCCTGCCCTACCTGGTAATTTTTTTGGTGAACCTCCTGGTTGGT
>CAZAQS010000447.1:0-3032 GCA_964486825.1 uncultured Anaerolineaceae bacterium
GTCCGGCGTGAGGATATAGATATCATTGATCCAATCCACGTATTCGTAGAACAACCATACCGAAATGCCCAGGATGAGCGCCAAGCCCAGCCCAACCATCAAAGGCGCGGAAAATGTAGTAAACAGAAGCGGGAAAGATACAGCCAAAACCACCAACACGATTGTCAAAATCAGGGCCGGCTTCCAGATCCGCTTCAGGAGCAGCAGCCAATGCTTGCGATAGATTACGGCTCCCTCCTCTTCGATCCGCACTTTGAACATATTGGTCGTCAGCATGCGCCAGGTATTGGTCTGGTAGGACAACCGCACGCTGTCTGGCGTGCGGGCGGGAGCAGGCGCCACAGGCGCCGGGGGAGCCGGCTGGGTCTTTTCTGTCCCAAGCCCAAGACGCTCACGGATGGTTGATTCCAGGGCTTCTGTTTCCACCCTATGGACCACATCCCTCTGCCGGCGCAGCTGTTCTTCTAGCACCCCGGCAAATTGTTCAGCCATTCCAACCTCTCGCATAACAATCTGCCCGGTATACGTCCTCACGACCACATCCCCATAACCCAATATCCGGCCCAGCTGTGAGCGGTGAACCCCCACTGTCAGAACAGTGGAAAGGGGAGCTTCCTGACGATTCTCATACAGGCCGATGATCCTTTCAAGCCAGATGGCCCGCTGATCGGTAACCAGGTAGTAATCATTGGCCCAATCAACCCAAACCCATACAGCCCACAGAATAGATGCGATAAACAGGAAAATCCCGCCCCATTCGACCAGCAAGCGGAAGGTGTTGGCTTGTATCCCCATGGAGAAGAAGAACATCGCCAATGCAAACCAGGCCATCAAGGTAGGTAATACCAGGGAAACCAACAGGGATGTCCAATGCTTGCGCAAGATCAGGTAAATATGTTCGTCCTTGCTCAACCAGATAAAGCGCCTGGCATGCACCAGGCGGCGGCTGGCTATGGAAGCCAGCAGGAACCTGCGGATATCCGGATGGTCTTCTAAGAGCTGATTAAAGGTCTGCCGGTCCATCCACAAAAGGACCGTATCCTGGAGCGCGATTGCTGTTACATTGTGCTCCCGCGTCCCCAGCAAGACGAATTCCCCAAAATGGTCGCCCGCAATAAGGGTCTCAACATCAATTTCTCGCCTATTCTGCCGGCGGCTGACTTCCACAGAGCCAGAAAAGAGGATATAAAAATTATCATTCTGGCCTGCGCTCAGCGAGAGGCGTTCCTCGGCTGCCAGGTAGGACAATTCAAAGTCCTCGGCTAGCATCTCGATCCGTTGCCTGGAGAGTCCCCGGAAAACACCCATCCCGGCCAGTAAGGCAATAACCCTGTCTTGATCTTTATCCATAAGCTGATTTTAGCATGGATTTAATAGCACAGGATCAGGCAGCCTATGTGTTTCGCCGAGAATCATTTAACACAATAGTTGGGTAACACCGGCGAAACTAAGAGTAAACCGCTGTCCAAATCCGGATACTTCCCCGGGAAATCCCAATGATCCTACAGCGGTTTACATGGCTGGAATAGTGTTAGAATTGTTCAATTCCAAAACTGCAGGAGAACACATATGCCCATTCATTTCGGTACGGACGGTTGGCGGGCTGTTATTTCAGATACCTTTACCTTTAATAATTTACGGATGGTGGCTCAGGCCATAGCGGATGCAGCCAATACAGTTTCGTGGAATAACGGTGCGCTACTCAATTACCCGGTTGATCCAAAGAAGATGGTGGTAGGGTTCGACACCCGTTTTCTATCGGACCGGTATGCGGTGGATGTAGCTCGTGTATTGGCCGGGAACGGTTATACCGTACACCTGGCTCAGGGTGACGCCCCGACACCGGCCATTTCATCCGCCATCCGAAGCCTGGGTGCGAATGGCGGTGTGATGATCACAGCTTCACATAATGCCCCGCGCTATAACGGGGTCAAGCTAAAAGGCTCCTATGGGGGGTCAGCCTTACAAGAACAATGCCGGCGGGTAGAAGTCTACTTGAACGATAACGAGCAACGCGCTCGCGGTCCAAACCTGATGGACTACGAGCAAGCTCGCAGCCAGGGGCTGATCCAGCGCTTCAACCCACTCCCCTCCTATTACGAGCAGCTTCGTAAGCTGATCAACTTTGATGCCATTGCAGAAAACCCGCAGCGCCTGGTCGTGGATTCAATGTATGGCTCCGGGCGCGGTGTGATCAAAGGCATCTTGCAAGGAACGGGTTGTGAGGTGCAAGAAATTCGAGGAGAGATGAACCCGGGCTTCGGAGGAGTGCACCCGGAACCGATTGGCCGTTACCTGAGTGCCTTAGCGGGGGCCATTAGCACGGATATGGGTCATTTCGGCTTGGCTACGGATGGGGATGCAGACCGGATCGGCGCGATGGACGAGCGTTCTAATTTTGTGGACCCGCATAAGATCATGTGCCTGGCTCTGCAATACCTGGTGGAAAAACGCGGCTGGACCGGACCTGTGATTCGAACAGTGTCTACTACCCGCATGATCGACCGGCTGGCAGAGCGCTACGGATTGCCTGTTTTCGAGACCCCGGTCGGCTTCAACCATATTGCTAACTATATGCTGAAAGAAGAAGTGCTGATTGGTGGAGAAGAGTCGGGTGGGATTTCGTTCAAAGGCCATATCCCGGAGGGAGATGGGATCTTGATGGGCCTGCTGCTGGTGGAAATAGTCGCCGCTTCGGGTGGGTCCCTGCTCGAGCTGGTCGAAACGTTGATCGAAGACGTTGGCCCGGCGTACTACAAAAGGAACGACCTGCGCTTGAGCCACCCGGTAGCTAAGGATAAAATGACCGAATACCTGGTGAATGAAGCTCCAGCCCTGATCGGGGGAGAGACTGTAAGCGAAGTATGCACTACCGATGGTGTGAAATACCTCTTAACAGACGGCTCTTGGCTGCTGATCCGTCCGTCTGGCACAGAGCCGGTCCTGCGGGTCTATGCCGAAGGTCGCAGTAAAGAAATTTTAGAAGGGCTGGTGGAATACGGGAAGCTGGTTGCACTGGGTGTAACTTAGAA
>CAZAQS010000448.1:0-3001 GCA_964486825.1 uncultured Anaerolineaceae bacterium
CTGGGATTCCGGTATTAAGTGTGTCCTTTATGAAAAAGCGAGTGGGTAGTAGAAAGTTGGTAATCACTTCAAGTGTTATTCTCCAGGAGCAGGCTGATGGCTATTTACTTTGAAACCCCCCGGCTGATCTTAAGGCCCTTTAGAGACCAGGATGTCATTCCGTTTTCAAGGTATCGCTCGGACCCAGAAGTAGCGAAATACCAGGGATGGGATATTCCATTCACAATCGAACAGGCTTCAAAATTTGTCCGCGAAATGAAAGCGAAGACCCCAGGCGAGCCGGGCCAGTGGTATCAAATCGCGATTGAGCTTAAAACGAGCAGCAAGATGATTGGAGATTGCGCATTTCACCGCTTCGCACAAGATCCCGCCCAAGCAGAGATTGGGTTCACGCTCGCCCGAGATTTTCACGGCCAAGGATATGGAACAGAAGCAATATTCCGCCTGCTCGAATATTTATTTGTGGATTTGAATCTCCATCGCGTGCGAGCTAACTGCGATCCTCAAAATATCGCTTCGATCAGGCTGTTCCAAAAGGTCGGTATGAGGCATGAAGGATGCTTTGTTGAAAGCTTATGGTTAAAGGGTGAATGGGTCAGTGAAGACTGGTACGGTATGTTAAGACGGGAATGGGTTAATTTCGTAGATAGAAAAGAGCATCTACCGGTCCTTAACATACGAAGGCAGAAGGTGTGAAACCGCTTACCGTTCTTTTAACGCCGCTCTTAACACTTCTTTTTTCATCGAGTTGTATTCTGAAGAAAACCAGAAAGGAAAAGGAGACGATCATGAAAACAAGAACTGCAAACTCGGATGAATTGCTTACCTACGTCCTTTCAGAGCCTCAGCCTGAGGCAAGGAAAGCAAATGTCCAGATCATCGCCGACGACGGCAACCTGACGATTGACCAGCTGACCAACGGCGAGCCGGTTCTGGCAAGCGGCACTCTGCAGTACTTTGAGAAACAGGGCCCACCCTCTCGAACCCTGGAGGTCAAAGATGGCCACGCGAATCTCACTGTCCGGGGAAGCAGCACCAAGCAACCCTGGTTCCGTCTCCCCTGGGCAGCCTGCAACGGCGCCCAAGAGTGGCATATCCATCTCAATCCAGATGTCTCGTTGGATCTCCTGGCTCACAGCGGTGGGGGGAATGTCAAGGTGGACCTGTCAGGAATGGCCCTGACCAGTCTCTCAGCCGATACAGGTGGAGGGAATATTGAGGTGGTCTTGCCAGATATCCTTGCCGACCTGGATGTTGACACCAAAACCGGCGCAGGGAACGTGACCATCCAGCTGCCGTGCGGGAGTGAGGCCAGAGTCCATGCATCCAGCGGGCTGGGCAAGGTGATCGTAGACCCGCGGTTCAAAAAGATCGCCGAGAAGACATACCAGTCCGATGGTTATGACAACGCAGCCCTTAAGGTTGCGATTGAGGCCACCTCTGGCGCGGGCAATGTAACCATCAGCACCCGCTAGATGCCTGTGAAATACCAGATTTCGGAGAACATCCGGAAACAAGAAGGATAGGCTAACTTGAATTCCCTGGCAGGCGACCTGAATCTGTCTCCCGGAGCCAATGGCTCTCTCGTTTCCGGCCGGGCGACTTTCAACGCAGTTGACTTCGAGCCGATCGTAGAAACCAATGAGATCACGGCAACCGTAAAATCGGGGAACCTTCACATTGAAGGGATTCCGGATTTCGATGACGATCTCATCAACGAGTGGGTTCTTCAGATTGCCAACGTGCCAATGAGCCTGAGAATCAACACCGGCCCGTATAATGGAACCATCGAGCTGGGCGGGCTTTCGCTGGAAGAGCTGGTCATCAGCGAGATGGGATCCACCGTGAACGTTTCTTTCTCTGCCCCAAACCAGGTGGAGATGTCTTCATTCGACTACTCCACCGGAGGATCCACAATGGTGCTGAAAGGCTTGGCAAACGCGAACTTTGCCCAGATGACCTTCAACTCCGGGGTAGGCGACTTCACCTTGAGTTTTGACAGCGAATTGAAGCGCGATGCCAGCGTCAGGATTGATTCGGGTGCCAGTACCGTGAACATCATTATTCCAAATGGCGTCAACGCTCAGGTCACCTTCGAGGGCGGTTTGACTTCGATCGACGCTGAGAGCGAATGGGTGCAGAATGGCAGCGTTTATACCCTATCTGGCAGCGGGCCATCGTTACTGATTACGGTATCCATGGGGTTGGGGACCCTCAACTTGAAGACCGAGTAACACCCTCGATCACTCGAAAGACAACAGAAATGGATCTGGAAAAGCTACAGAAACAGTACCCAAATATTGACAGAGAAGAACTTTATAAACAATTCCCAAGAATACCCCTCACTGATTATCCAGAGCTGAGCGGGTATTCTTGGGAAGAGTGCCATCAAGGATCTTTAGGAGGTGGGGCTTTATTCCTGGCCTCTGAAATGGCCCAGATAATGGAATTGGAAGCGGAGATGAGAGTGCTTGACCTGGGCTGTGGCCATGCGACCAGCAGCATGTTCCTCGCCAGACATTATGGGGTCACTATGATTGCGGCGGATAAAGACATCTCACCCTCCACGAATTGGCAAAGTATCCAGCGGGCAAGCTTAGCAGATCACGTGATCCCGGTGAAGATGGATGCCCGGAATATCTTCTTTCCCGAGGGATATTTCGACGCGGTTTTTTCAATGAATGCCTATTTATACTTTGGAACCGATGACCTGTACCTGTCTTACCTGACAAAATTCCTGCGCCCCTCTGGGCGGATTTGTATTGCGGGACCATGCTATGCAACGGAATTGAGGTCTGATACGCCCAAGGAATTGCTGGAGGATGAGTCGTTTGCTTACCATTCCCCCGGATGGTGGGAAAGCCAGTTTTCGAAATCGGGATTGGTCCGTGTCCTCTCCTGCCAGGAACACCTTAAAGGGAGAGAATTCTGGTTGGACATGATCCGCTGGATACTCGAAGATTCCCAGGAAAGAGGTGAAACCTACCCGAATTTTCTTTTG
>CAZAQS010000449.1:0-2995 GCA_964486825.1 uncultured Anaerolineaceae bacterium
ATCTTCCTGTTCGACTCGGTCAGAGAGGGTGGCTTTGGAGCTAGAGACATCTGGTGGGTTTACTTCAAGGATCTCCAAGGCTACCCACTTGCAGCATCTACCATCACGGCCCCAACTGCTTCGCTGTCTCAGGTCCCAAATAGTGTCGTGGCAACAGAACCTTAAGTCCGGAGGCATCGAATTGCCGACCGACCAGGATCTCAACAACGGTTATTCTGGAAGAACACTTCGTTGCCATCCGGATCACACCTGGCCGATTATTGTTCAGTGGAATCAATCAGTTTGAAAATCGGTCACATTCATATCAAAGAAAGGAATATCGTGATGACACAAATTGCGAACAAAATTAAAAGTCAACCACCTCTATCCCGCCGAATCTTGAAAGTGCTGGGATTCATCATCGGAGTCCTGGTCCTGCTGGTTGTTATCCTGGTCTCTTACGTGCTGATAGCCTGGGATCGCCCGGTGAACCAGGCAGTACCTCAGATGGTTGCACCAAACGACGCTCAGACGGTGGCACGCGGTGAATATCTGTATAAATATAGCCTGAACTGCTGGGACTGCCATGGCTCCCCAGGGCAACAAAACAGCCCCAACGAGCCGCAAGCCGGCGGTCATCCATTTGACCTGACAGACGTCGGCTTTCCTGGGGGCTTCGGTACTATATACGCCTCCAACATAACACCTGATTCTGAGACGGGCATTGGGACCTGGTCTGACGGCGAGCTGGTGCGAGCACTGCGCGAGGGGCTTGATCCTCAAGGGCGTCTGCTCTTCCCCATTATGGAAGCCGTATGGTTACGTGGCTTGAGCGACGAAGATACCCTGGCCCTGGTAGCCTACATGCGCTCTCTGCCACCGGTACGCCACGAAGTTTCAGACAACCGGTTAACCTTTGCCGCCAAGGCGCTGATCGCGTTCGGGATTTTGAAAGCCCAACCTGCTGTTACCGAGCCTGTCATAGCGCCGAACAAAAGCGTGACCGTTGAGTATGGAGAGTATCTGGCCAACCATGCCTCCGCATGTGCCGGATGCCATATGCCGCGCGATTTCAACACCGGACAATTCGACTTGACCCGTCCCTTCGCTGGGGGTCTAGCACCGTTCCCTGAGAATGGTTTCACCACGACCGGCTCCAACCTCACACCGGACCCAGCGACGGGAATTGGCAGTTGGACAGAGGAGCAGTTTATGGCTACCATGCGCACAGGCCTCCGCCCGGATGGAACCGTGATGCTGCCATTCATGCCCTGGCCTTCATATTCACGCTGGGATGTTGATGATTTACGCGCAGTATGGCTTTACCTGCGTTCCTTAGAGCCTATCAATCATCCAATCCCGCCCACCAAGCTTACCGGTGCAGCAGCCGAAAATGGATTGGAGCGTGGCCTGGCGTTATACGAGATTTATTGTTTAGCCTGTCATGGAAAGAAAGGTGGCGTTGGTGATTTTACTGCTCTGCCTCTCATCGATGTCGCCCAGGGTATGGATGACGCCTCGCTCTCTCAATTCATTAAAAAAGGAATTCCACCAGCTATGCCGGGTTTTGGAGATACTTTTACTGCTGAACAGGTCAACGATTTGGTAAATGCCATCCGCTCCTGGGGAGAATGATGTGTACTCATCACCTTTTCTCACGCTGATCATCGCCGTAACAAGGGACCCTTTTTTGTCCAATTAAGTAGAGGTTGCTCGTGAACAATTAGAGCAAATAAGACAAGATTTGAGCCAAAGGATGCCAGGGCTTACCCTGTCGAATGATCGGGTAAGCCTTGGAAAAAAAGATAAGTAGATATTGGGAAGTGCTCATCTGTGTGAGAGGAGTAAATGTTATGGAAAAATCTGCTTATGAAGAATTCCCCTCATTGCTATCTCCTCTCGATCATCTGGCTGCCGGTCCACTAAGTCTGAAAGCCAAAGCATTTCATCTGGGATTAAGGGGAGGATTTGAGCGCTATGTAAAGCGCATGCTTATCCATCCACGCTACCCATGGGTTGTGCGTTGGTTCCTAATCGGTTTCCTGATTATCCTGTCTTACTCGGCTTTTTTCGGACCCAATGATGCTCGCCTGAATTTCGCCACGGTGATGAGCTGGCTTGTATGGTGGCCGTTGTTGGCGGTCAGTTATCTCTTGCTGGGGCGGTTTTGGTGTGGGGTTTGTCCGATGGGCGCGTTATCTGAGCTTGTCCATCGGAAGATTGGCCTCAACCGAAAAGCCCCTGGAATTTTGAAGAAACGCTGGTGGGTAGCTGGTCTTTTAGCCATTGCGATCTTATATCAAGCCTGGATCGAAGAAGTTACCCGCGCCTCTTCCTCACCTGTGTTTACGGGCCTGATCCTGTTGAGCTTTACAACGGGTGCGCTCCTGTGTGGGTTTGTATTTGAGCGCTGGACATGGTGCCGCCACCTCTGTCCACTGGGTGCCTGGTCGGGTGTTTTTGCTATGAGCAGCATGGTCGAAGTCCGTGCAGACACGAAGATCTGTTTAGCCAGGCGCTGCAATGGGATCTACTGTTACTTCGGGCGCGAAAACTTGCCCGGCTGTCCTTTTCATCAAGTACCCAAAATCATCGAGACGAACCGATATTGCTCGACCTGCGGCAACTGCCTGAAAGCCTGTCCCAATGATGCGATTAGTGTTCACCTGCGTTGGCCTGGCCAGGAATTCTTTACGCAGAAAAAGGAAATGCTGGAGAACTCACTGATCTCGATCGCCGCCATCGGAGTTGTTGCCTTCCAGCTCTTTGTGATGACAGACATATGGGCGAGCGTCTACGAGCAAGTGTCCAGCTGGCCTTTCTTATCCAACGATGCCCTACTTTATGGAGCACTAATCCTGGCAAGTGTAAGTTTGGCGATGGCTTTATTCATCTTCGTATCGAGGCTGTATGCCCGCCTCACCAAGCAATCCTATCAACAGGAAATGTGCCGGTTCGGATTTGCTTTTTTGCCGATAGCTTTAATGGGGCATATCGGTCATAATCTTGGCCACTT
>CAZAQS010000450.1:0-2990 GCA_964486825.1 uncultured Anaerolineaceae bacterium
TGCGAATGAAATTTATGTCCCAGTGAAAGGAGCCCTATGGGAGAAAAAGTAGGCATCCTTCATCCCGGTGAGATGGGTGTTTCGTTGGCTGCCAGCGCTCAGAAAGGTGGGAACACAGTCTTCTGGACCTCGCAAGGGCGCAGCCCTGATACGCGCCAGCGGGCGCAGAGGTATTCCCTCGTGGATGTAGAGAACCTCGAAAGCCTGTGCAGAAGCTGTGACATAATCCTCAGCGTGTGCCCGCCGCACGTCGCCGAACAGGTGGCCGGGCAGGTGCGGGAGAATTCCTTCCGGGGACTGTATGCGGACCTGAATGCCATCTCACCCCAGCGGACGCTGCGCATCGCAGGTGCATTGGGCGAAGCGGGGATTGACTTTGTGGACGGCGGCATCATTGGCGGTCCAGCCTGGGAGGCCGGCAAGACCTGGCTCTACCTGTCGGGTCGCCAGACAGCCCGGGTGGCAGCCTGTTTCTCTGCCGGCCCGCTCGAAACGGAGGTCATAGGAGAGGGGGTTGGGCAGGCTTCAGCGCTAAAGATGTGTTATGCCGCCTACACCAAGGGGACGGCGGCCCTGCTGTGCGCTGTTCTGGGAGCAGCGGAAGGGTTGGGTGTCCGCCAGGAGCTGCTGCGACAATGGCAGCGGGATGGATCAGGACTCGACCAGCAGGCTGCGGAGAAGGTTAGAGCAGCCGCGACTAGAGGCTGGCGTTTTGCAGGTGAGATGGAGGAGATCGCGGCCACCTTCGAGGCGAGCGGACTGCCAGGTGGGTTCCACCAGGCAGCCGCAGATATCTACCTGCGACTGGTGGATTTCAAAGGTCGCCAGGCATTACCTGAAATCGAGGAGGTCCTTGAAGCATTAGCAGGTGATAAGGAGAACGAACAAACGCCAAATGTCCCTCCACCTCTGTGCGAGTGACTGTTTTCTCCCCCCGACCCATTGAGCAGCAGTGAATGGTTAACATCCCGCAAGTTTGAGACCTCGCGGGATGTATTGGATGCTTCCTTGTGAAAAATAGTTCGAATTTCAGCAACTTTTCCTCATCCTTCTTCGTCTAATAGAGGAATGAACGTTGCCAACGTGTTTCGCCGGAAGTAATTTTAGAAAAAAACCAGGTAAACCCGCGAAACCCATGAAGCAAATGGGCGAAATCATCGCTGAGTTATTTAATATACTTTCGCCCATTTGCTCAACCATCAGGACTGTCCCGTAATATTTGTTCAGATATCCATCCTGAACCAGGAAGGTCAACCATTCCCAAGGAGAATGCTATGTCAAGAACACGTTCCCTCATTGTCCTGCTGCTGGCCCTGTCTTTGTTGGCCGGGGCCTGCCAGCGAGGTACCCCCATCGTAGCCCCACAACCTGATATAACCCAGGGCAGCACGAAAGCAGCGCCCACGGACGCCGCCCCGGCAGAGACGGATACCAGCCAGCCGGCTCCAAGCGAGCAGGCAACCGGCCCCATCCCACAGGTAGACCTGGTCTTCGCCCGCTTCCAGGAAAGACCTGCCCAGGCGGTCGCCTCCTTACAGCAGCCGCAGATCGACCCTGACCTGAGCAATGTGTATAACCCGTTCGTCCTGTCGGGTGAACAGCTGGTCCGCCTGGCCCAGGACGGGTTCGTGGTCACACCGGGCGCCGAAAAAGAGTTCTTCACCGTTTATGAGAAAGCACGCTACGAAAATGTCCCCATTTTCATAACCAGCGACTCGCTCTTGCACAGCTACCACCTGCTGTTTGATAAAGTGCTGCGCACTGCTGAACGCCAGCGCTTCATCCCCCTGCTGCGCGAGCTGAACGCTTCCCTGTTAGCTAGCCTGGATGTCCAGTACCAGGAGCTGAAAGACACCCCCTGGGAAGAAGCCTCGCGACGGACGGTGGCCTTCGTCGCCGTCGCCAGCCGCCTGCTGGACCAGTCGGTACAGATCCCGGCCTACGCCAGTGAGCTGGCCGAAGCCGACCTGGCCCAAATTGAAGCCGCCGCCGGCATGCTACCATCCGCCATCTTCCCCTTCTACGATTACGGCGAAGATTTCACCCAGTACATCCCACGCGGCCACTATACCCTATCGGATGATCTCAAGGCTTATTTCAAGAGCATGATGTGGTACGGCAGGATGACCTTCCGCCTCAAGCCTTTGAACCAGGAAGCAGGCAGGGCCGAGACACGCTCAGCCCTGCTGCTGGTCAAGGCCTTGATGACCAGCCAGGTGAACGGCAAGCCGGCCGTGGAAGCCTGGGCTGACTTATACAGCCCGACCGTATTCTTCGTCGGCCGCAGTGACGATCTGACCGTGCTGCAGTACGCCGGGGTGATCGAGCAGGTTTATGGACCGGGAGCCGGGCTGCGCGTCATTGCCGACGACTCCAAATTGGATGCTTTCATCGAACAGGCGGACCAGCTGCCCCCGCCCAAAATCCTGGGCATGGTGATCGATGTGACCCAGGATGAAGCCGCTACCACCAAAGGCATGCGCTTCATGGGGCAGCGCTTCGTGCCGGATGCCTATATCTTTCGCCAGCTGATCTATCGCAACGTGAGCACCGGCGAACACCGCCGCGGCCTGCCCAATGGCCTCGATCTGCCGGCTGCCATGGGATCGGCGCGCGCCTATCAAATCCTGGACGAGATGGGCGAGACAAGCTACGAAAAGTACCCCGAGCAAATGGAGAAGATGCGTTCCTGGCTGAGCGGCTTGAGCGTAGACGAGTGGACCGAGACGCTCTACAACAGCTGGATCTACAGCTTCTACCCCTTGCTGGATGTGCCCCCGCAGGGCTATCCAGCTTTCATGCAGTCGCAGGCCTGGCAGGATAAGCAGCTCAACACCGTCCTGGGAAGCTGGGCCGAGCTCAAGCACGACACCATCCTGTACGCCAAGCAGGTCTACGCCGAGCTGGGCGGTGGTCCGCCAGCACCCGAGCCGGTGCCTCCCAAGGGTTATGTCGAACCGGTCCCGGCCTTCTACGCCCGCCTGGCAGCC
>CAZAQS010000451.1:0-2970 GCA_964486825.1 uncultured Anaerolineaceae bacterium
CAGCAGGAAGATCAAGCCCGAGAAGGTGATCACAGGCATACGCTCCCCGAGGCGCAGGGCGCTTGCGACTTTGATCAACAGCCAGATCAGGATGATCGCATTGATGATGGTCAATGCCCATACGATGGATACTGTGATGTAAGTCAAGGCGTCAGCGCCAATGCCCGGCAGGCCGGTGAATACGGTTATACCGTAGCGGACGGAATTGTAGATCAGGACGACAGAGCCCACCGCGAAAGCTACGATGGCTGCCCAGCCCAACCCGCTGGAAACGCGCATCTTGGAGATCGGTGAGCCGTCGTAGATCTCCTTCTGGCGCCAGGGCAGAATGATGGCTGCGATGGTCGAGCCGAAGAAGGTCACGGCAATCACCAGGGTCGAGTCCAGCGCCAGAGTCTGGAAGTTGAGGTGGTTGAAGGCATACAGGTAACCCACGATCAGACCCGGGATCACCATCAAGAGCAGCGCTGCGATGGGTGTCCGGCTGCGCGGTTCGATGGTAGTCACCCACTCGGGCAGCATGCGGTCCAGGGCAGCCGCAAAGATCACCCGGGTGGAGCTGAGGAAGACCGTACCCGACCAACCGAACCACCACATGCTCATCAGCAGGATCACGATGAACTGCACAGCCCGGTTAGTGGTCATGAAAACCGCGAACAGGGCCGGGTAAGGCCAGTAAGGCAAGGGGGGAGCGACGTCGGTATAACCCCAGGTGTAGTTCCAGAAGGCGCCGTTGGCGCTGTGGTAGAAACCCCAGCCGAGAGACTTGGAGATCAAAACAAAGAACAGGATCGCCAGGCCGTTGGTGACGATGATGGCGGCTGCCATGCCCCAGAAATTACGCTTATAATCACTGGCGCCGCGCACCTCACCGTACAGCGTTGAGCCCCAGTTCGCCCATAAGCTGAAGAACACGATCATGGGGATCAGCGCCAGGCTGGCCCGGGGAGCCAGGTTGCCCAGGGAGCCAGCGACTGCACCGGCTTCCTCACCCGCAACAAGCGTGGCATCGTACAGCCCGGTCTGGGTTGTCCCAAACAGAGCGGCTGAGTTGGAATCCAGGTTAGCGACGAAGGTCGCATTGTTGCCGAACAGAAGCAGGCCGAAAACCAGTGCCAGGCCGAGCATGCCGCCGAAGAAGCAGAACTTCTGCACACGCGCGTACCACTTCATACCTACGGCAATATAGAAGAAGACCAGCACGCACAGCACGATCGAGCCTACCAGCAAGCCCGAAGAAGTGCTGCTGAACCATAAGGCCGCGTCCTGGGCTCCTATGATTGCCAGCAGTGGGGTAAAGACCACATAGACGAGCATCTGCCCGTACAGGGGCACCCACAACCACAGAATGAACCACCAACCCGTAACTGCCAGCACAAATCCCAAGGCGCGTCCAAGGATACGGCTCTGCCACACGTAATCACCGCCGGCGCGGGGCATCACCGAGATCAGGCTCGCATACACGATGACCTGAAAGATGGTAAAAACGGCTCCAATCACGACCGCGGTTGCCAGGTTCCCCTCGAAATAGTAGGTGTAGGAGAAAATGTACAGACCCAGCGTGATCAGGTTGATCGAAAAGGTTGCGTAAATGAAAGCGTCGAAGACCGACCATGCTCGAACCAGGCCGCTTGCTTTGCGAACGAATAATGTTACTTCACTCATTGGTAGGCTCCTTATGTCTGACCTATACCTCTTTGGGCGAGAGATTGGGTACCAGGCATTCCAGCCCGGTGGCGTTTATACCCAAAAGCAATCGCCCGAGTCTGAATTTACAGCAGACATCCTCTTACAGACAGCGATTTCTCAATCTCTATAGAACCTCCTTTCCTCATGCTCCACTGGCGAAATGGCACGTTTATCCGGAGGTAAGGATATAATTGCCGACTTTTTTGGGATGCAGGTCGATCACCGCTCCCAGCAGGATACCTTGCTCGTACATGCTGCCAGCATTGATGCAGAGAGTCTTCTTGATCTTGCGGCTGCCGCGGCCTTCGTGGATATGGCCGTGCAAGCTTAGCAGGGGAGTATATTTCTCGATCACTTTGAGGGTAGACTTGCTGCCCACAGGCACCAGAGACTGCCCGGCATACGCCAGGCGCATATCAGAGGTCAGCTCGGGAGCATCATCCAGCCCGCTGCTGAAAGGAGGCGCGTGCAGGTTGAAAACTGCGGTCTGGGGATTTTTAAGCGTTGAGGCCATCGATTCGAAACGTTTCTCCAAGGAGGCTTCATCCTCTTCACGTTCGGTATCCCAAGGAGTTGGGTTGGTCCAGCCGCTGCTGATCATCTCATGGTGCTGGTCAAGATGGATCACGCGCCCTTCGATATTTTCAACGCATTTGGAGGACTTGAGTACCTCATCGATTTCGAAGGCGTCATCGTTGCCCGGACATACATAACATTTCAGGTTCTTACCGGCCAGCTTTTGGTCCGCGTAATCCAGCCAGCGTTCCAAGGTGGTCAAGACCTCTTTCATGAATATCTTGTCTGAGAGGGCCTGGTCAGAAGAAATGGCAGCGGTCTCATCTGGATCCGTGACGTATGGATAATAGCCCCGGTTGCGGATGGATTGCACCATGCGCTCCAGCTCTTCCTGTCCTTCCAGGATGCTCTCCTGCTCCTGCACGGTAACTTTCCACCGGTTAGCACCCTGGGAAATGAGCGGCACCACTGCTTTCCCAGTCATATCGCCGCCCAAAATGATGGCATCTACCTCATAGAAAGGCCCCGCGTTGATGAACTTCTTCCAACAGATATCCGACCCGTGGACGTCGGTGGCGTAGAATATTTTCATAGCAGCTAGCTCTCCTTTTTATTGGGTCAAATCAACCTCATGCTGTGAAGATGGGGTATCTCAACACTATGAGGCCCTTCTCGAAGGTTTATAGTCCAACAGGCAGCACTGCCTCTCCGGATACCAATCCTTCGAAGCGAGCGCGGATGCGCTGCTCCACCTCATCCGGAAAG
>CAZAQS010000452.1:0-2952 GCA_964486825.1 uncultured Anaerolineaceae bacterium
TCAGGAACAAAAGCACAAATGTTAAGCTGCTATAAAGGAAGTAAACCAGATGCAATCCAAACGAACAGGCAGCAAAATGAATTCCTCTCTTACGGATAAACAATCGGTAGAGCCCGAAGTTAAGGGCAATAAGCGCCAGAATCCCAAATATCGTCCCGAACCAGGTGAGAGGAAACCAGAATCCGAAGGCGAGACAGATAACGACCAGCCATGCCGCTAAGGCACTGAGGCGATCCTTAAAACTTAAATTAAGGTCTGAAGGTAAATTAGATGTAGTTAAGATGAGCCAGGTCCAGGGGACAGCTCGATCCAGGATATCGGATCGCAGCCAGGTTGACAGTTTCCATTTTTTCAAGTGAGCGCCTTGAATGTCTGGACACAACAAAATACGGTGGCCTGCATTCGTCAGGCGTAACCCGAGTTCGATATCCTCGACAGATGGACGGCGGTAACGTTCGTCGAAGCCACCAGATTGGATAAATACATTTCGTCTCACCGCACCACAGCCTGCCCAGAAGGTCGAGGCCAGAAGGCGGCTGGTATGGTGAACATAATGATGCTGCAAGTTCTTGTAGAGTGAAATGATGCCGTTATGGGGTGGATTATCATCGTACGAGCCAAACAGTGCGGCGACGTCCGGCTGAGCTGCAAAGACATCCTCAATTTTCTTTAGCGCCTCAGGGTGAATGAGGACATCGGTATCGATAAAAACAAGGATTTCCCCGCTGGCTTTAGCAGCGCCACGGTTGCGCGCAGCAGCAGGACCGTGAGACCGGTCATGCAACTCAAGGACACGCGCCGTGAATCGATGGGCAATCTTCACGGAAGCATCCGTTGAAGCGTCATCTACGACAATCACTTCATCAGGCAGACGTGTAGAAGCCTTTAAAGCCTGTAGACAATGAAGTAAATCGCCGCCGCCATTACGAACCGGGATAATAACTGAAATGGACATGCGCGCTGGCTTCATGAGATGTCCATTCTCGGGAGACGGGCGAAGAGCAGGATCACGGTGGAGAGCCAATCAAAGGGACCGCCTGAACAGTAGTGCAGACGAGCAGCAGAGAGCAACCGGTCACCGAGTTCGGGACGTCCATGGCGGCCGAGCCAACCGGCGGACACGTTCAGACAGATCGAGACCAGTGAGTGAATCCCAAACCGAGATTCAATAGTGAAACCAGCAAAACGCAGGGCTGTGACCAACCGTGTGATCCCAAGTGGGAGCAGACCGAGAGGCTGCCCGATCCAACCTGTACGCTCAGGAAGTACGCGCGCCAATGGGCGAGAAGCGATAACGATCAAAGGAGAGCTTGGTTGCAGGCCATTCCTCAAAGCAGCCAGATCGTCCTTCCATGTATCTACTACCGGTTCGATCCAGAGCCCACCTGCAGCCGGACCCGATTCTGTCCAGAAGGGGAGGACCTGATTCAGAAGAGAGGTAAGATGAGCGGGGTGGCACTTCACCATGGGAATGCCTCTCCTCGCCATGGACCAGACTGCCACTTCGATCGCATAGCGGTAATCGGGCGATTCCAGTTTCGATACGGGCAGTGTCCCGATAAGAGCAGGCTCTTTTTCTTTCCGGCAAAGTATTACTTGATTCAGCATCCGTCCAGTACCTGCCTGTAGAGTTCTTCCAATTGCTCACCAATTCGCTCCCAGGTATAGCGCTCCTTCACCTTGTTCCGACCATGCATCCCCATTTCCTGCCTGAGAAATGGATTGTGAAGCAATATTTGCATCTTGTAGGCCAGATCTTCTGCATCTCCGGGCCTGACCAAGAAACCATCGCGACCATCTGAGACTACTGTGCGGACGCCAGGAATGTTATGGGCAACTACCGGGCGAGCACAAGCCATTGCTTCGAGAAGCACAACACCAAAAGATTCGGGTGGAAAGGAAGGCAGCACAACAAGATCAGCAGCGGAATAGTAGGGTGGAAGTTTAGAGTTAGGGACATTCCCAACAAAAATTACCTGCTCTGCCAGGCCTAGCTCGCTTGCAACCCGCATAAAGTAATTTTTCATATCTCCTTCCCCAACGAAAACCAGATAAACCTCCCGGTCATCCATTGTGTAGAAAACCCGAATGAGATGTTCAATCCCTTTAAAATGGTGGGCACGATCTAACGAACCGACGAACAGGATAACTCTAGCATGACTAGGAATACCGTATTCAGCCCGAATAGCTTGACCGCGATCATCAGGTTTAAAAACGAACGGATCAACCCCATTGGGCACTTCCACGACATCTTTCCAGCGCTTTTGAAATAATGGAGCCAGTCGACACCTGGTCGCATGATCCAGGGAAACTACTGCATACTTCGAGGCTTTGGAGACGACGAAACGGGTTGAGATGGCAGAATAGGCATTAAAAAGGTGACGCCGGCGTCCGTTCCCGATCAAATCATTGTGATGGGTGAGGATGAAAGGAATATGACGAACCTTTGAAACGGTGCGGATTAATTCCGCTCCAAAAATAAAAGGATGATGTAAGTGAATAACGTCAAAATTGGACAGCCTTAATAGCCCTGGAGTCAGGGGAGCATTCCCGACACGGAAAGGTGTCGTTAGTCCCACAACAGATATTTCTTCCGGGAATTCGAGTCCTACACGAGCATGCTTAGCGGTGAAAACCGTTACTCGGTGGCCTCGTCTGGCTAACTCAAGCGCATTATGGTAGCAGACGATTCCAGTCCCAGAAGAATAGGGTGGAAACACTGCACTCACATGAGCGATTCTCAAAAACATTCACTCGATCCAGAGAGAGGGCATATTTATAGGGACCTCAATATTGCTAAAGCTCTTACTCTTACGAGCCCCGACCCTCTGTGCCCATTCGGCCATCCTACGAATTCCGTACCCCAGACTTGCTGGTGTGTTTGCTCCCAATATCTGCTTTGCCTTTTCATGGCTCGCGTAAGCATGCTTGACCTCGTTACGAGCCGGCAAA
>CAZAQS010000453.1:0-2952 GCA_964486825.1 uncultured Anaerolineaceae bacterium
TTTCATCTGCCAGGCGATCTGGGACATAAGGATGGTTCAAGACTCAGCCTCCCAGCCCTTCGGTATCATCTCTCCCTTTCGGTGCAGGTCGTTGATCCAGGAGGAGGTGTCTTTAAGGGCATGATTGGTGGGCGGTTGTACGTACAAGATATCTTGCCCGTAAACGCTCATCTCCTTCGAGCGCTCCCAGGCCTGCACCCATACACAAGCCCGGTCGGGCAGAACCTCGCAGTGACCGTTGGGCAGTACGCCTCCACACGGCCCGTTGCGTAAGTTTTTGGGGCAGGTCATCGGGCAAGTCATGCCGGTTGAGTGCAAGATACACTGCCCGCACATGCGGCAATCGAAGATAGCCCCCTTGCCCAATCGCTCGGCGCGTATGAAGAATCCCTCCAGGTGGCTACCGGGTACCAGCCAACGCCGGTAAGGCCGGATCAAATTATAGGTTACCTGGTAAACCCATTCCAGAAGTCGAGGTGAATTCTGCAGCCAGCGCAGCATTATTTTAATTCGGTTCCAGAGAAATACAAGTCTCTATTGATAAAAGCATCAGGGCAGGAAGCCTTTATTGGTCATAATTTCGTACAGGCGTTCGGCTGGATACTCGCCATCGATCAATTGGATAATGAGCTCGGCAGCTTCGGGTAAACCTGGCGCATGCAAATCGGTTTCAGGGACTTTCCACGTGGAGATACGCCATTCTTCTAGGTAGGCATCCGTGCTGGTAGCATTGCTGGCCATCGCTGCCCAATCGATGGCTTTCTGGAAACGCTCCGGGAGCTCGCGGCCCACCCGCTCTCGGCCACTGCGCACCTTGATCTGGGCAGGGATATCCCGCCAGTAGACAATCTGGTATTCAAGCTTCATTTCTCGATCAGCTCCTTCAATCGTCGCTCCAGCTCCCCGTAGCTCGTGAAATGGATCTCCAGCGGTAGGCCCAGGCTGGCTGCCGCCCAGCGAGCCCGCTCTTCCATTGCCGGGTCCTGGCGTTGGGCCAGGTAAACCACCCGGGTATAGTTCTTGAAATAATCCTCTCGCAGATCGGGGTGTCGGTCCAATCCCAGGCCCTCCAACACCAGGTGGTCGAAGGATGTCAGCAGGTAATCGGTCAGGAAAAAAGTCCCCGGCTCTTGTGACATAAACCGGTGGAAGGTCTCGCCTGCGTACATCTCGTAACAATGCGGTCCTGCCACGCGCTCCACATCCTCGGCCTCCAGCATGTGGTCGAGCATCCCGCCCGTCCCGCAATCTCCATATACGACGATGACACGCTCGTATTCCTGGCGCGCCTGGCGTATCCGTCGCAGCACCGCTTCGGGGATGCGTTCAGGCTCGTTATGCAGCAATGCAGGTACCCCCAGCACCTCGACCTCCCAGGCATGAGCATCTTTCAACGCTAATACCTCACGAGCCAGGGCTCCACAGGCAACCAAAGCCGTCTTCATGTGGCAGCTTCCATTTCTTTAAGTGCATCCGCAATGGCATAGATATGCTCAGGAGTGCTACCACAACACGCTCCGATGATCTTAGCCCCGGCCTCGAAGACCTGGGAAGCGTAAACACCCATGTCCTCAGGTGCGGCCCGATAGACCGGTTTCCCGGCTACCAGTACCGGCACGCCCGCATTGGCTTTTGCGACCAAGATCGCCTCAGGCCTGGTTGAATGCATCTTCCGGATCACATCGATAATCTCATCTGGCCCGTTGCCGCAGTTGCCTCCAATAGCTACTGCTCCCAAGGGCAGCAAGCTCTCGGCTGCGCTTTCGGGAGTCACGCCCATCATCGTCCGGCCGCGCGTATCGAAAGTCATTGTAGTGATGATGGGGATCTCGGATGAAGCCTGCCGTACGCCTTCAACCGCTGAGCGTACCTCTTCCAGGTCCGCCATTGTTTCGATCCAAATCAGGTCTACCCCACCCTCCAGAAGAGCCGTTGCCTGCTCGGCGAAAGCTGCAACAGCTTCCCCGTATTCCATCTCACCGTATGGCAACAATACGCCTCCGCTGGGACCGATATCGCCCGCCGCCAGGGCCTTTTTCCCACTGGCCTGGATTTCGGAGCGGAGCAGCCTGGCAGCAGCCTGGTTCAGTTCACCGACTCTGTCCTCCAGGTTATGCAATCCCAACCTCAACCGGTTAGCGCCGAAGGTGTTGGTCATCAGGATCTGTGAGCCAGCTTCAAGGTAACCCCGATGAATGGCAGCTACCTTCTCGGGGTGTTCGAGGGTCCAGCGCTCGGGCGCCTCGCCGTGCTCGAGACCGGTTGCGAAGAGCATCGTTCCCATGGCCCCATCAGCCAATAAGTAAGGTTGTTCGAGTAGCCAGGCATGAAGGTCTAGCATAATTTATCCTCTCGGCTCAAGCGGTTGCACCACGCTTGATCGCCACCAGTTTCTTAGCCGTCTGTACCGCAACGGCAGCATCTCGGCAGTATGCGTCGGCTTCGATCTCCTCTGCAAAAGCCTCATTCAGAGGAGCGCCGCCAACCAGCACGATCGTTTCCTCGCGCAGGCCTTGCTCCTTCAGCGCATCGATAACGACCTTCATATAAGGCATGGTGGTGGTGAGCAAAGCGCTCATCCCCAGGATTTCCGGCGTATGCTCGCGCACTGCCGCCATGAACTTGTCCACATCCACATTGATACCCAGGTTGATAACGTTGAATCCGGCCCCTTCCATCATCATCCCAACCAGGTTCTTGCCGATATCGTGTATATCGCCCTTGACCGTTCCGATGACCAGCGTCCCGATCTGCGGTGCGCCGGTTTCGACCAGCAGCGGGCGCAATACTTCCATGCCGGCCTTCATGGCTTTGGCTGCCATAAGCACTTCCGGCACGAACAGGATTCCGTCGCGAAAATCCACACCTACCACGTCCATCCCTGCTACCAGACCTTTGGTGAGCACGTCGTAGGGGGTCAAGCCGCGCTCGAGCAGCTCGTTGACCGAGTTG
>CAZAQS010000454.1:0-2944 GCA_964486825.1 uncultured Anaerolineaceae bacterium
CCTCTTCCGGTTGCAACCCATCCGGGACGAAGATTTCTGCACTGTCCAGATGGAATTTCATTGATTACTCCTCTTTTTGAAGGTCTGGCAGGCTTGCGGCAGCGATCGATTGTCCTACGCGCCGGCTTTTTTCGTCAGGCAGCTGCACCTGGATTTGCTTTGAGAGCTCCCCATATTCCAACCCCACTACACGTTTTGCTCCATCCAATATCAGGTTGCCCCCACTCCCAGATGTGCACCGGCCTAAGATGAGCACGTGCTGGATATCATAAAAGGTAGCATAATGTGCCAGGGCATGCCCCAGGTAGATGCCCATACTCTCCCAGATTTTCAGTGCACCTTCATGGCCTGCCTCTAGCTTATCCTGGACGAATTTCAGCTTGTCTGCATCGGTAAGGCCGGGCGGAATTTGTATACCGGCTTTTGGCGCAAGGCGGAAAACGCATTGCTGAGAAAAGTAGGTCGAGCCACAACCGGTGTCACCCGACCACTCGTCGACTGGCGCCGTCGGACTGTAATCTACCGGTGCAAAGGCTAGCTCATTTAGCCATCCCAGGATATGCCCATTTAGATCGACGTATCCTGCTGCTTCACTGGACCCCATTGCGATTCCGAGTATGCCGTCCTCCTCCAACGACATGGATCCAGCTAACGCCGTTACATCTCCATCGTTGATCACTTCCAGGGGGAGTCCCAACTCACCTTGTATACGTTGGAAGAGGTTCTTGATCTTGTGGAACTGCTCATTTGGGATGCTGCGGAACAATGAAGCCACCATGGGGCGGTTGTTGACATAGATACCCGCCGAGCTACCCCCGATAGCGTCGACCCGCGGCATCTTGGATGCTGCAGTTTTCAACGCCGTCATGATCTCACGGAAGTGGTATTCGGGATCGTTTTGTTTGCGGGGCTCCCAAATGACCTCTTCACTATAAACGACCTGCCCATCCACAACTGCGCTTACCTTGCGATCGGACGCACCCAGATCGAAACCGATCCGGCATCCATCCAGGTGCCGTCCAAGAGGCCGGCCGGCTTCCTTGGCCTGTGGCACCTCATCTGGGCAGCAGGGGATCACCTCGAAGTTTCGTTCATAAACCTGCTCGCCCATAAATTGGTAGTCGAATTTACGTTCGCCGGTTGGAGAATAGGTCTTTTTCAAGAACTCGCCGATCTCCTGCGGACCACCGATATAAGCTTTATAACCGCCGCGCTGCCAGAGGATGAATTTCAGCAATCTCTCGGCGAAAAATAGGTTTACGGCCGCATCCGGATGGTCTATTGGGAGTACCAGTGTTTCGAAGCGAGAGATCTTCCCGTTATCCCGTTCCAGGCCGATGAGCAATCGCTCTCCATCCTGAGCCGTCTCAGCCTGTAAGGCGCGTGTAGTCAAAGAGGCCGGGCGGAAATCTCTATCCAATGGTGGTAGGGTTTCAGGTTGGGGTAAATATTTTTTGCTAAGGTTAAGATCGAGATGCATGGTTTTTTCAATCTTTGGCTTGGCCCCTTGTCCGAGCGATCATTCTCCTCGGAAAAGGAGTGAATAATGGTTGATCAAAACGGCTGAGGTGCCCAAGAGGATGCTATCTTTCCCTAGTTGTCCCACTTGCACCTGGGATTCATTAGCCATCCTGGAGAGGGTATGCTGAGACATGGCTTCCTGCACGGATCTCAGCCAGGGCTCACCAAAGCAGGTCATATCACCCGATAGCAAGATATGCTGGATATTGAGCATCCCAACCAGGGCGGAAATGGCAATTCCCATATAACGGCCCGCATCGATGACCAACTCGTTTACCTGGGGATCACCGGCGTTGAAGGCTCGCTGGACGAGGTCCAGGTTAATTTCATCTGGCTGGTGAGCGAATATAGGGTGGGTAGGTCCAAGTCGTTTGACTTTTTGAAGGATGGCTTGGACACTGGCCACGGTCTCAAGACATCCGAAGTTCCCACACCGGCAGGGTTCTCCATCCTCCTGGACGACAACATGACCGATTTCACCTGCGCCGCCGCCATCACCCTGGAACAAGCGGCCCTGGATGATGATTCCAGCACCCAGCCCGTGCCTTGCGTTGATGACGATCAGGTTGCTCTCGGCTAAGTGACCTTGCCCGTAATGGTATTCTCCCATAGCCGCTGCCTGGCTATCGTTTAGCACGTATACTGGCAATTGGTAGCGCATTTCCAGCAGGTTGGCGAGGGGCAGGTCCTCCCAATCCAGGTTTACCGCTTTTACCACCACGCCCTCCGCTCCGTTGACCAGCCCGGGCGTTCCCACGCCAATTCCCACCAACGGCTGGTAGCCGGCCTCTACGAGCTGATCTAGAATCTTGTAGACCAGGCCTAAGGCTTCTTCACCACCTCGCTCGCTAACCGGCACGCTGGTTGTCGCCAGGATTTTCCCGCGCAAGTTGATCACCGCGCCGCGAAATTCAGAGTGGGATAGGTCCAGGCTAAGTAAATAACGAGAGTTTTCATCCAGCTTGAGCAGGATTGGAGACTTGCCACCCTGCGATTCGCCAACTCCAATTTCCGTAACCAGTTTTTCTTCCAAAAGGGCGGCTACGATTTCGGTAACCGTGGTGCGGGTGAGGCTGGTGGCCCGGGCGATATCGGCCCGGCTGATGCTCTCTTTATCGAAGATAGTTTTCAAAACGAGGATGCGGTTATGCTCTTTTGTATGCTGGCGAGTGGCTTTCTTCATTTTTTTACTAGGGAGGGTATATACTTTGTTAGTCCAATGAGCTTACAAAGTATAGTGTAGCAAAAATAAAATATTTGTCAATAACCAATTTTTCATTTGTGATTGTTCAGCGAAATTGACACCTGAAACTGTTCAGCGCCTTCCTGGATGCCTTTACCAAAACGGTTATCCTCTGGGCAGTTGCCCAGGTCGAGCGCGGCGTGGACGCTTTGTTGGTCTCTTCAGCCTTTGCCGGAGGTC
>CAZAQS010000455.1:0-2917 GCA_964486825.1 uncultured Anaerolineaceae bacterium
TCAGTTTTTCGATCACGGGACCGACAGCGTCGCGTCCAAGATGAACATCGGATCCTGTGTGAATGCGGGTGGGTGGAAAGCCTGCATCAGTCAATTGTCCGGACAAAAACATGGAGAAGCAACCTGCAAGAGCTGCACCGATCAATTCTTCGGGGTTTGTGCCCGGTTCATCCTCGAACCGGGTGCTGAATGAAAAAGGTACGTCGAACAAGCCGCTTCCGGCTTTCATGTTGCCGCCGCCCTCTTTCAGCGAGCCATTCCAGGCCGCTTCTGCTTTTCGAATTGCCATAGCATTTTCTCCTCTCGTGGTGGGGATAGTGAAATTGTACCAAAAACCCAACGGCCGAATCTGCAAACGCTCTTGTTCCCGTTACCAACGCTACAAACATGCCCATTAAACCTTGGATCAACCAAAAAATAATCGATATCCCCTGGAGCGGTGTTCCACAAAAATCTCCTTCCAGGCGGATATTAGGGGGATTGCACGCGTATTCCGCCGGTACATTGATAACATCGTAAGTCCAGGGACCGGTCAATGCCAGAATGAGCAGGGCAAGGCTTGCCACGCGCCAGGTTTGCTTGAATTCACCAATTGACGCCATTATCTGCCCCCATCATACGAAGTGCTCAGAACTTTTTTCATTCCCACACAGGTCAGGTACAGCCCGATATTTGAAGCGACCAGTATGTCCGCGACAGTTAAAATCCGGCGATACTCGGTTGTCTAACCCAATGGATATGAACTTAATTGCTGCCATTTCCCGGCTTTATTATCTATCAGCCATACATGCGTAGCTCGGACGGTAAGAGGAAGGTATCCTCGCGATAGCACTACTAACTCTCCTTCAACCGACTTGAGTACTTCTTCGTCTTCGGACTGCGCGATGGTAAGGTGTGGAATGATCTCGTCAAACGCTCCCTCGTAGGGAGGTGACTCAGGGAAACGGTCCGCAACCAGGTCGATCAACTGCTTAAAAGGAGCATCCGGCTCGGGGGCCAGATAAAGGACATCCGGGAACCTGGAAAACTGGCTGAAAGTAAATTGGAAAGCCTCGGTACTCGCAAACAACTCTTTAAGTTCTTGATGTATATCCTCGCCCGGGTCAATCCCTGGAAGGAATGGGTAGTTGATCGTGATATGCGCGGGCACGCCTAGAGCCGCGGAGGGATCGTGTTGGAGGCGAAAGGGAGCTACCAGAGGCTCGACCTCCGGGACAGGGATGACGAGAGCTGCCTCAACCAGGCCCAGAAGATCATCCGGCACGAGCATGTCTCCTTTCCAATTAAAGTTGGACAATAATACTCTCAAAACACTATACAGGAAAATAACCTCAATGACAAGAAGTTTTCAGGTTTACCCCACCTTCCTCCATCGATTGATGAGCATGCTCGCCCGTACCCGGACGCGCGCATCGGCATCCGCCACCGCCCAGGCCGATTTTGTGGCCCGGCTTACCTCGTCATCGAGGTGCACGAAGCCGTCCCATTCTTCGCGCAGGAACTGCTCCATATCATTGGCCGTATCCCAGGAATAGAACAGCGAAAAACGTTCCCCCTGCTCCAGCGCGAACCACTTGCGGCGGGCTGCCTCTTCCATGGCCCGGTTGGCGGCTTCATCATCGGAGAGCCCTTCGGGGAGGTCGGTCAGCCGGCCGACTTCCCGGAACCCGTTCCTCCAGGCAATTTCGACCGGCCAACGCTCCAATAGCGGACGCAGGTCGATCAGGAGTCCGCTTGGGACAAGAGCTCGTTTGATCTCCTCCAGGGCATGCACCATGCCCGCCTGTTCAATTCATCACAACGACCAGGCGAGCAGTGCAATGTCGAAGGTTTCGCGAGGGAAGGGCAGGTTCAGCGCGCTGGCGCAGCTAAAGGTTGTTGTCTTTCGCAGGTCGGAGGGCATGTCGTAGTAGGCAACGCGCAGGGAATCCCGGTCCGGGTCGATCGCTGTGACCCGCTGTGCCGAACCGGCATATCTCCACGTCAGACGGCCTTCGCCGCAGCCGATCTCCAGCACGTGCTTGCCGGCAAAGTCCACCAGCCTGTGGAGGAATTTAATTTCAGATTTTTCAGGATCTTTTTGAAAGCTCATGATGTATCATCACTCAAGGATTTCGGTTTGCATGTAACCTTTCAACTCAGGATGACATTATATTCCGGGTGGTACCCGGGTGAGAAATATTTCCTGCCGGTGGGTAAGACCGCCGGTGATTTCCCGGGCCTGGTACGTTGCAAAAGCGATTTGCTCAATTTTCAGCTTGACCGGGTTGGCCGGAAATTGCATCATCCGCTCCGCTACTTTTTTGCTGGGGAACGCACCCGCGTACAGGCCAACGGTCAGGTGCGGGGTATACGGCGCAGTACGGAATTCCCTCGCTCCGCGTGACAGGGTCTCTCTCAAGTGGCCAATGCAGCCGTCAGGGTTGCTCACTTCCAGGAACGGGGCCGATGCAAAGCTGTTCAACCCGCCAATCTCGATCTCAAAGGGGGGGATGCTTGCCTCTTCCAGGCCCTTAAGTTGACTTTGAACCTGCGCCGGGGTGAAATCATCGTTGTAAAGTGCTTTCTCCACCAAAAAGCCGCATACGAAAAGGGTTATATGCGGCTGCCTGCGGTATGGCTCCAGCAGGTAGCCGGAAAGATGCTCCCTGGCGGCCATGAATTTGGTCTGGATCAACCCGTTATCCACAGGCAGTACCCAGACGGCGTACGTGTCCCGACCACGGCGCCATTCGGGATAGTCCCGGATCTCGGCCGGGATGGTTGTTGGACATTGATGGAGCATATTGAAGCCCTACCAGATGCCCGGTATCAGCCTGTATTTCACCTGGCGAGTATAGGCTTCGTAGCCCTTAAGTTCTTTTCGTAAAACCTGTTCCTCATTTCGTATTCTTACCATCAGGAGCAGTGGCAAAAG
>CAZAQS010000456.1:0-2911 GCA_964486825.1 uncultured Anaerolineaceae bacterium
CATTAAACGATAATTCCGAACCAGTGATTAATGCCTCCCCAGAGATAGATACTCTCTGGGGAGTTTGATTCTACAGGCGAAATATTATTTTTGTCAGCGCTTAAAGTGATTAATAGTACTTTATAAAATGGCTACGATTGTTATAATTATCACAAGCAAATATGCGCACATGCGTATATAAGGATAGAACGGATTATCGAAAGGCAAACCATGAACCAGAACCTCGAACAGGAGATCAATCAACTGCACGCAGAATTCTGCGCCGGGTTGGCGGATCCTAAACGTTTGCTCATCCTGTACACTTTATCCGAGAAACCTTACAACGTGTCGGACCTGGCCATCCTCCTCCGCCTCAGCCAGCCGTCTGTCTCCCGCCACCTGAAAGTCTTACGCGAGCGCGGTATGGTTATCGCTACCCGGACCGGCACTTCGGTCGAGTATCGCCTGGCTGACCGGCGCCTGATTGAGGCGCTCGATTTACTCCGGGCTGCCCTGCGGGATCATCTGGCTCACCGCGCCGAACTCGCTGGCGTTATCGGTGAGGAATAAACCAATCTATATATCAGGAGCAAATCAATGGACGCTACTATCGCGCCAACTGAAAATGCTTTCGCCGTGCATCACAACGGCAAAGCCACCAAAAACAAGCTGTCTATGGTGGTCTTCAGCGGTGACATGGATAAAGTGATGGCCGCTTACATCATCGCCACCGGCGCGGCTGCCTCGGGCATGGAAGTGAGCATGTTCTTCACCTTTTGGGGACTTAAGGCGCTTGAAAAACCGGGGGCGCTGACCGGCAAAGGCCTGTTTGGCCGCATGCTGGGGGTGATGAACCGGGGCGGATTGGATGCCATCGGTCCCAGCCGGCTGAATATGGGCGGGTTAGGGCGCTGGATGTTCAAAAAGATGATGAAACAAAAAGGTGTTTCCACCCTGCCCGAGCTTTATGAGGCCGCCGTCGACCTGGGCGTCAAGATGATGCCGTGCCAGATGAGCATGGACGTCATGGAATTCGTCCCCCAGACTTTCCAGGGCAACGTGACTCCCCCGGTCGGCGTCGCCGCTTTCCTGGAAGAAGCCGCGGAGAGCAAGATCACGTTGTTTATCTAATTAAGAGGTGTTTTATGTCTGACTTTATTCCCACGAAAACATTAGATCTTAAAGGCCTGCTTTGCCCAATGCCGGTCATTAAGATTGCTAAAGCCATCAAGGAAGTGCAGCCCGGCGAAATGATCGAAGCCTTTGCTACCGATCCAGGCGTCATGGCCGATATCCCTGCCTGGTGCCGTTCGACCGGGAACGAATTGGTCCTCCTCGAAAAGCGAGATAAGCAATTTCGCTTTGTTGTCCGTCGCGCCGGGTAGTTGCTCGCCATGAACCTGCTCCAATTCTCTCAGGTTTTCGCCTCCCTGGCGCTGGCATTTTCCTGCCTGGCTTTCACCTGGCGGTTGAGGGTATTCAACAGGCTGGCCAGCCCGACCGATCGCGCCGCCCCCAAAGGGGATGCACGGGCAGGCGCCCTGTATGCCTTTTCCCTGGGCATGGCTCCTTGGGCTAAGGAGAGCACCCGTCTGCACTGGGTGGCATACTCCCGTGGGGTGGCCTTTCATCTGGGCATCTTCCTGGGATTGGGAATCCTGCTTGCCAGCCCCTGGATCACGCTACTGCCCGCGGCGGCGCGGACGCTGCTCACCTTGGGGTGCAGCCTGGGCGCCTTGCTTGGCCTGGCGGGTTTGTTTGCCCGCTTTAGCGAGCGCAATCTGAGAGCCTTAAGCACCCCAGATGACTACTTTGCCGTCCTGCTGGTCAGCCTGTTCCTGGCCTCCTGCTCGTTATGGCTGTTCGGATTGGTTCCCCTGCCTCTCTTTTACTTAATCAGCGGCTTAATGCTCATCTACGCCCCTCTGGGCAAAATCCGCCATTGCCTCTACTACGCTTATTCCCGCTTGTCCTTTGGCCGGTTCGCCGGAAAACGGGCCGTCTTCCCCCACAGCCAGCAAGCGCGCTGGTCGTCTTCCAGGAGGTAAAACGTGACCGACGCAAATGTGAAAACCGCCCTGGACATCCTCAACCAACAGATCAACCAACCCCTGCTGGCCGCCCTGGAGGTGTGCGCCCGGTGCGGGGTGTGCGCCGAGGCCTGCCATTACTACGCCGCTGAGCCTGATCCCGTAAACATCCCCGCCGCCCGGGCGGAACAGCTGCGCAAAGTCTACCGCGCCGGGCACGACTTCCTCAGCCGCATCTTCCCGGCCTGGACTGGCGCAGAATCTCTCAATGCAGCAAAACTCCAGGAGTTGGCCGAGATCGCTTTCAACCGCTGCACCCTCTGTTACCGCTGCACGGTCAACTGCCCCATGGGGGTGGATACCCCCCTGCTGATGAATACGGTGCGGGCCATGGCCACTGCCGCAGGCTACGGCCCGGAAATCCTGGAAATGCTGGCCGAGGCGGCGATAGAGAAGGGTAAAGACCCCGCGCTCTACCTGGACTTCTTTCTGGACGGCATCCGCGATTTGGAGGCCGATCTCCAGGCGCTTACCGGCAACCCGCAGGCGCGCATCCCGGTTCAGAAGCAGGGCGCCAGGATGCTCTACGTGGCCCTCTCCGGCGCCCATACCATCCTGCCGGCCGCGGCTATTTTCGATCAGGCCGGGGAAGATTGGAGCCTGAGCATTTTCGAAGCCTCGAATTATGGTCTCTTCCTGGGAGATATCCCTCGCGCCAAAGAGATCGCCTGGCGGATCGTGGCAGAGGCCAAATCGCTGGGAGTGCAGGAGATCGTTATTTCTGAGTGTGGTCACGCCTATTACCTGATGCGCTGGCTGGCGCCCAACTGGTTCGGGGACGATTTCACTTTTCAAGTCAGGAGCATTGTCGAAGTCCTGGCCGGCTATATCGAGGCGGGGCG
>CAZAQS010000457.1:0-2909 GCA_964486825.1 uncultured Anaerolineaceae bacterium
CAGAAAACCGGGTTCCAGCCTTGCTAAGTTCGTGGGTAAATTCCAGGCGATTTCTGGCGGATAAACATCTTTTAACCAATCCAGCTGCTGGTTCCAGTCAGAGCGTTTCCGTTTCTTAATCCTTATTTCCGGAAGAGGCAGGATGTTTTGTTCCTGGGCAGGTCGGTAAATCCACTGTGTTCGGCGTGTCATCTCAGTGAATCCATGGGTCAGGTAAAGTTTTTGAGCTATCACGTTTTCTGAGCGTACTTGTAAATAGATTGTTCTTCCACCATGTTGACGTACATGGGCAATAGCATGATCCGTCAATTTCCTGGAAATCCCCTGTCCTCTGAAGTCTGGGTGCACAGCCACATTGGCAATGAAATAAGAGTGCTTCATCTTGCGGCGGATGAGGATTAGTGTAAGGTTACCGATGATCCTTTTACCCTCCACCCAAACATATCCGTGGAAAGGCAAAAACGAGGATTCGGGGGTGGAATTATCCAGAATGAATCGGTCGTAATCACGGGGAGCCCGACGGATATGACGGACATAGTCTTTCCCTTCAGCGTCCAGGTATGGTCCAAAGCAGATATCGATCAGGTCCGCGATTTGATTGAGGTCATAGCGCAGCTGTACTGGACGTATATGAGGATCGAGGGTGGAAGGTTCAGGCATTTATTTATTTTACACCTTTGCGTCTTACATCATTTTGAGAAAGTCGACAATTTTATTGCACAAAAAACGGAATTAAATAACAATTCTCTTTGAAGCAATCCTTTCGGTGTTACTCTTTCGGTAGATTAATTTTGTGTGTGGATAATAAATTGGAAAGTGGCGGTTGTGTCAGGCTTGTAGATAATTCACTTTTGGCTATAAACTTGCACGAGAAGAAGTATAAATCTGGAGGAGTTCTCTTCTAACATTCTGTTAATCTCTAACAATCTTCTTATAGAAGATATGCTGGTTTGGTGTAGACGAAATGCTATAATTTTAAACATTAAAGCAACAAGGATGGACCAATTATGATGAGATTTGACCGTTTTACCGAAAGAGCCCAGGAAGCCGCGCAGCGCGCCGCTGAGATCATCCAGCGCTACGGGCATAATCAGATAGACACCGAACACATCCTGCTGGCGTTGATCGAACAACCCCAGGGTGTTGTGCCGCAAATCCTTGAGATCCTCAAGGTTGACCCACAGATCCTGGCAGAACGCCTGGATTACATCCTCAAGACCAGCCCGAAAGCCAGCATATTTGGCGGAGGTGCAGGTCAGATATTCATTACTCCCCGGGTGAAACGCATCATCGACGTTGCCAATGAAGAAGCCAGCAAGTTGAAGGACGAGTACATCTCAACGGAGCACCTCTTTTTGGCTATTTTAACCGAGAAAAATACCCCGGCTGCCCGCTTGCTCGAAACGACCGGACTTACGCGAGAAAGAGTATCTGAAGCCGTGGTGCAAATGCGCGGCGGACAGCGCGTGACTGACCCACAGGCGGAGACCCGTTACCGCACACTTGAAAAGTATTCCCGCGACTTGACCCAGCAAGCCCGTGAAGGCAAGCTGGACCCTGTCATCGGGCGTGACACCGAGATCTTGCGCGTCATGCAGATCCTTTCACGCCGCACCAAGAATAACCCGGTCATCATCGGCGAGGCAGGCGTTGGTAAAACCGCCATTGTTGAAGGTCTGGCGCAGAAGATAGCCTCAAATGATGTCCCAGAGATCCTGATGGGTAAGAAGGTTATCTCTCTCGATTTGGGCGGCATGATCGCCGGCTCCCGTTTCCGGGGTGAGTTCGAAGAACGCCTGAAAGCCTCGATCGAAGAAGTTCAACGAGCCGCAGGAGAGATTATCCTCTTTATTGATGAACTCCATACAGTAGTTGGCGCTGGTGCAGCCCAGGGAGCCATGGACGCTTCAAATATGCTTAAACCCGCCCTGGCACGCGGAGAACTGCAGTGTGTTGGCGCAACCACTCTGGATGAATACCAAAAACATATCGAAAAGGATGCCGCGCTGGAGCGCCGATTTGCTCCAGTATTTGTTGAAGAACCTTCGCAGGAGGACACGCTGAAAATGCTCGAAGGTTTACGCGACCGTTATGAAGCCCATCACAAGGTTCATTTCTCCGATGACGCGCTGGCTGCTGCTGTAAAGCTGAGTTCCCGCTACGTCACTGACCGCCGGCTGCCCGACAAAGCCATTGACCTGATGGACGAGGCTGCCGCCAAGTTGCGCGTTGCCCTGTATTCCCTGCCGGCTGACTTGAAACAGATGAAGTCAGAACTTGACCGCCTGAAGGCAGAGGAAGAACAAGCCGGCGTGGAACGGGATTATGAACGTGCCGCACGTATGAAGGCAGACCGGCTGCGCCTGGAAGAGGAATTTAAAACCAAGCGTGATGCCTGGGAAGCCGAGCATAAACTGGATGAGGTCGTGGACGTTGACGACATCGCCCAGGTATTGGCTCAATGGACCGGTATTCCAGTCAGCCAGATGCTGGAAGCGGAATCTGAGCGCCTCCTGCACATGGAAGAACGTTTGCACGAGCGAATCATTGGTCAGGATGAAGCCATTCACGCCATTTCGGATGCCATCCGCCGTGCCCGCTCCGGCATGAAAGACCCGCGGCGCCCAATTGGATCATTTATCTTCATCGGCCCCTCCGGCGTTGGCAAGACTGAACTCGCTAAAGCATTAGCGGAGTTTATGTTCGATGACGAGGACGCCCTCGTGCGCATGGATATGAGCGAGTATCACGAGCAGCACACTGTCTCACGCTTGTTTGGCGCTCCTCCTGGGTACGTCGGCTATGAGGCGGGCGGTCAGCTTACAGAGGCCGTGCGCCGGCGTCCCTACTGCGTCCTGTTGCTCGACGAGATCGAGAAGGCGCACCCGGACGTGTTCAACATCCTGCTC
>CAZAQS010000458.1:0-2908 GCA_964486825.1 uncultured Anaerolineaceae bacterium
ATGGCCGTAGCGGATGCAGCCATGGATGGGATCGAGATTGCCAAAAAGAATGGCGTCGACTTGAATAAATGGCGCGCGGTTATCACGATGATGATTGGCCGCTTGACCGAGCAGCCGGTCCTGGATGCCCAGGCAGCCAGGCGCGGGATCAAGCTTACCTGGCAAGATAAGCACTGGTGGGGCATCGCTGTCTTCCGCAAGGCTTACAAGCTGCTCAAGGATGGCGGCTATGCCAGCAAGATGTTAGCCTGTTCGGTGCGTGAAGGGCCACTCGTCGCCGGTAAGCGCCGTTTCTGGGATATCGAAAAGCTAGCCGGTGGTGATATCGTCTATACCCTGCCTCCTTATGCACTTACCCCCCTGTTCGAAATCGGTGATATCGACTTCCGTCCTGAAATTGAAGAAGAAGTGCCAGCTGCCGTAATAGACAAAATGATGAAAATCCCGTACGTCATACAGGCCTCTGACCCGAACGGGATGGAAATCGACCAGTTCAACACCCATCCCTCCACCATTGACACGGTGGCAGCTTTCTCCAAAGCCTTCGCTGGGTTGGAAGGTTTTGTGGAGCAGCGAATGGTTGCGCTGGCCGGGAAAGCAGTACCGGCGTAAATTGAGGACCTTCAACGGGCGGCTTTTTCATGCATGACCAGGAGCCACCCGTTCTACAGATTGCCAAGGTGAAAACCGGCAACCGAAAAAATACAGAAAAGAGGAAAGCTGTGTTGAAAGAATCCCTAAACCAGTACACAGAAACTGACTGCCTGGCTGCCAATGCGCTTCGCTTGCTCGCAGCGGACGCAGTCCAGGCTGCCAACTCGGGCCATCCCGGGTTACCCCTGGGAGCAGCCGATGTTGCTACAGTGTTATGGACGCGCTATCTGGTACATAACCCGTCCGATCCCAAATGGCCTAACCGTGACCGCTTCATCCTCTCCGCAGGGCACGGGTCAGCCCTGTTATATGCTTTACTCCACGTCAGTGGCTATCCCCTGGCGCTTGAAGAACTAAAGAACTTCCGGCAGTGGGGAAGCCTGACACCCGGGCACCCGGAATATGATCCGGCCCTGGGTATCGAGACCACGACAGGGCCGCTAGGGCAAGGCTTTAGCACCGCGGTGGGCGCTGCCCTGGCTGAGCGTATGTTGGCTGCCCGCTTCAACCAACCTGAATACCCGGTTGTCGATCATTATACGTATGTCCTGGCTTCTGATGGGGATTTGATGGAAGGGGTTTCCCATGAAGCTGCTTCACTTGCAGGACATTTGGGGTTGGGCCGCCTTATCGTGCTCTATGATGACAACAGCATTACCATCGACGGTCCTACCGACCTGTCTTTTTCCGAGGATGTCCTCAAACGTTTTGAAGCCTATAACTGGCATACCCAGCGGGTGGATGGGCACAATATGGCAGCCATCGACGCGGCCATTCAGGTTGCCCAGGAGGCGACCGACCGACCATCCATCATCGCCTGCCGCACGCATATCGGCTTCGGTAGCCCGCGCCAGGATTCGGCTAAGGTGCATGGAGCGCCTCTGGGGGATGAGGATCTTCGCCGGACCAAGGAAACCTTTGGATTTTCACCGGATGAAAGCTTCGTGGTTCCCTCCGCCGCTCGCCAGGTATTTGAGGCAAATGCCCGAAAAGGGGCTTCTCTGCAGGCTGAATGGGACCGGATGATGTCTGGTTACCACCAGGATCACCTGTCGCTGGCCGCCCAATGGGACCTATTCATAAAAGGTGAGCTTCCAGTGGACCTGGAAGAAATTCTGCCTTCTTTCTCGCCCGACAAACCGCTCGCTACCCGTGTGGCCTCGGGCCAGGTATTGAATGCACTGGCGCCGAAGATCAATACACTGGTAGGGGGCTCGGCTGACTTGACCCCCAGCAATAATACACTTCCCAAAGATGGGGTGGGAGTCCGCAGAGGTGATTACAGCGGCTCTTATATTTACTTCGGAATCCGTGAGCACGGAATGGGCGCTATCTTGAACGGCCTGGCCTTACACGGCTTGCGCCCTTACGGTGGTACTTTCCTGATTTTCTCGGACTATATGCGCCCCGCTATCCGCCTGGCCGCCCTGATGAAGCTGCCTGTGATCTATGTCTTTACCCACGACAGTATAGGCCTGGGCGAGGATGGCCCTACCCACCAGCCGGTCGAACACCTGACCGCCTTGAGGGCCATACCCAACTTGCTTGTCATCCGTCCGGCGGACGCCAACGAGACGGCGGCAGCATGGAAAGTAGCCCTCGAGCGGGTAGATGGACCGACGGCTTTGCTGCTCTCTCGCCAGAATCTGCCTCTGGTTTCCGAAGGATACCAGGGTGTGGCACAAGGAGCATACGTCCTGGCAGAGGCTGTTGGCCAAGCGCCAGACGTGGTTTTGCTTGCCTCCGGCTCAGAAGTTAGCCTGGCCATGTCCGCTCGTGATGAGCTGGCCAAAGAGGGCCTGGCTGCTATGGTCGTTTCAATGCCCTGTTGGGAGCTTTTCGATGCCCAAACCGAAGAATACCAGTCTACCGTCCTGCCTGCTGGCGTTCCCCGCCTTGCAATCGAAGCCGGAATCAGCCTGGCATGGGCTCGCTACCTGTGCTCCGGAGAAGGGATGGGTAAAGTCATTGGCCTGGACAGGTACGGAGCATCAGCGCCATATAAAGTATTGTTCGAACAGTTTGGATTTTCTACGACCAATATCGTTGCTCAGGCGAAATCTTTACTGTAGGGTTGATCAGGTCGTACAAACCCTCATTATCCCAGGCATAGCCGCCTGATCGTGCAGGCGTGCCAGAATCTAAAACCTTAAATCTAGCAGCTTTTCGAGAGCTGTAATAAAAGTCAGGAGCCATTACAAATGAAGAATATCGAAGAGTATTATGTCCCGTGGGTGAAAGGGACGCCGATGTA
>CAZAQS010000459.1:0-2901 GCA_964486825.1 uncultured Anaerolineaceae bacterium
TGCCAGTCACCTCACCCAGTAACTGCCCATCCTCATCGACGACGTGTAGACCCAGTAGCTGGTGGTGATAATACTCGCCTTCTGGGAGCGCCGGCCTGTCGGCAGCCAGCACATATACGATCTGGTTGCGCAGCACTCCTACAGATTCTGGAGTATCGTACCCTTCGAAGGAGATCAACATGCTCTTATTGTTAGGCCGGTTGCTCTTGATAAGCAAAGGATGCCGGGAGTCGCCAGCAAACAACTGCACACCTTCTACCAACCGCTCCGGGAAGTCCGTCAGGATATCCATAAGGATCTCACCTTTCAACCCGTGTGGGCGACGTAACTTTCCAACGGCTAAGAACTCGGGTGAACCAGGGGAATTGCTCTGGTGCGGTTGGTGCTCTGGGGTCATTGTGGATCTACGACATCCAGAGACGCCTGCTTACCTTCACGAGCAGCGGCAACATTCAAGAGTGTGCGAATGGCATTTGCGACCCGCCCATTTCGTCCAATTACGCGTCCCATATCCTCTTTAGCGACCTGGAGCCGGAATGTTACGTTGTGACCGCGCGCTGACTGCGTTATACGTACCTGGGTGGGGTCGTCGACTAAGGAAGTAGCGATAAATTCAATTAAATCTTTCACATTTATTCTCCTGAATTACATCCAGAGGAAGAAAATAATTGCAAGCTCTAACCCTTGGGTGTGTGGCGCTTTGCAGCCACACACCCAAGATGTATGTTCTCGAGTTTCTATAAAAATGATTTTAACGTATTAATCTAGAAGCTTATCTTACCTGATAGGTAACGGAATACCTTTGGGAGGTAGGTGAGTGTTACAAGCCTGTTTACCGCTTTGTCTTGGGGTTAACGTTGCGGACAGCTTCAGCCGCACGCGCTTCTTGAAGAAGCACTTCGATCTCCTCACCTTGTTTGAAGCGGTCATAACGCTCTAAAGTGCCAGAGCTACGCAGTACCTGCTCTGCCGAATCGCTCAACTGTGCGCCTTTGCTCATCCAGTCGAAAATCCGGTCTTCTTTTACCTGGATGGTAGAAGGATCAGTACGCGGGTTATAAAAACCGAGGATTTCCAGGAAGCGACCATCTCGAGGAGCTTCCTTGTCAGCGGCGATAATGCGGTAGCTGGGTTGCCCCTTTGCTCCCACTCGGCGCAAACGAATACGAACCATAGGATCTTTCTCCTTATATTTTTATTATCATTTTCGATGCGTAGAGCGAACTACGCATATTTAGCGGGACCCAAAAGGCTGGTTGTTTCCGCCATCTCCGAGGGGGTGCGCCAAAGGAAGCGCGGAGGCAGCATCATCAAGGCCTCGGTCCTGCTAACCAAACAAGCGTGGAAGGCCACGCTTGCCCGATTTCTTCATCGTTTTAAACATGCGTTGCATTTCCCGGAACTGCTTCATCAGCCTGTTTACGTCCTGGACTTGTGTTCCGGATCCTGCCGCAATCCTGCGCCGACGGCTACCGTTGAGTATATCCGGGCGCCGTCTTTCAGCCAGGGTCATTGAATTAACAATTGCTTCAGTCACCTTTAGCTGCTTCTCAGCATCTTGTGGAGACACAGACCGGGCCATCTGGCCCATCCCACCCGGCAACATATCCATCAACTGCCCGATTGGGCCCATGCGCCGTACCTGGCGAAGCTGCTCGGCAAAATCTTCCAGGGTAAACTCACCCGCAATCATCTTCTCAGCCTGTTTACGGGCTGTCTCCTGGTCGAGGGCTGATTCCGCTCGCTCGATCAAGCCAATCATATCCCCCATACCCAGGATACGGGAGGACAGGCGGTCCGGATCGTACACTTCAAGTGCGTCGAGGGCTTCACCAGTACCCAGGAACTTTATGGGTACTCCCGTAACAGAGCGGATTGATATAGCCGCCCCGCCACGAGCATCGCCATCCATCTTGGTCAGCACCAGGCCAGTCAGGGATACCGGGTTGCGGAAGCCCTTGGCAATGTTAACGGCCTCCTGTCCGATCATGGCATCCACGACCAGCAGGACTTCCGCCGGGGTGACACGGCTGGTGATAGCGCGCAGCTCTTCCATTAGCTGGTCATCCAACTGGGACCGTCCGGCCGTGTCGAGGATCACGACGGAAAAGCCACCCTTTTGGGCTTTATCAACGGCCCGGTAAGCCAGCTCCGGGGGAGGGACGCCCTGCTCGAAATGGACCGGGATGCTTAAACGCTCACCCAGGGTTTCTAGCTGGCGGACAGCAGCAGGCCGATATGGGTCGCAGGCAACCAGCAAGACACGCTCTCCCTGCGATTTGAGCTGTCGTGCAATTTTTCCAGCGGCTGTAGTTTTACCCGAACCCTGTAGTCCCACCAGCATGATCGTGCGCGGGCGCGGACCGCTCAGGTTAAGACGCTCCGGTTCACCCAGGGTGGTGATCAGCTCCTCGTTGACGATCTTGATCACCTGCTGGGCGGGATTCAGGGCCCTGGACACCTCGTGCCCAATCGAACGCTCGCGGACCCGCGAGACGAAATCCTTGACAACCGTATAATTGACGTCGGCCTCGAGCAGTGCAAGGCGCACCTCGCGCATTGCCCGATCTACATCTTCTTCGGTTAGCTTACCATGACGGCGTAAATTTTCAAATACAACGTTCAGACGATCGGTCAAACTCTCAAACATAGCATTGCATTTTAGCGTGTTAATGAAGAATGGTCAAGTGCAGAACGAATTACGAGATTGTCCACACAATACGTTCCCTGTACAGATTTGGAATAAGTCCGGCGTAACTTTCACTCATGCATTGTGTTAAAAAACTCGAGCAGCTTAATATCTCAATATTTCATTTGACCACCCGCTTCCTTAATAAGGAGAAAAAGGCCCATGCCAAAAGTTGCCCTGGTTACTGACAGCACTGCCTACCTTCCACCCGA
>CAZAQS010000460.1:0-2899 GCA_964486825.1 uncultured Anaerolineaceae bacterium
AATTTCATATTCAGCTTACGCGGCCAGGGCCGGCATCAAACTGTGGGCCTTTTTAACCAGCCTGGTCCCGGTGGAAAAGATGCGGGAAGTGGCAATCTACGGTACACAGGTGGTGAAGGTAACCGGTTCTTATGACCAGGCAAAACAGGTCGCAGCAGAATTTGCCAGGCAGCGCGGGCTATACATGGAACAAGGAACGCGTTCAATTCCCTCCGTCGAGTCGATGAAAACCATTGCGTTCGAAATTGCAGAGCAGCTCCCCTCCCTGTTGGATCCACAGAGTACAGAGGCTGGTCCTTACCCGGACTCCAGGCAAGGCTGGCGAGTACCAGAATGGTACCTCCAATCGGTGAGCGGAGGGCTCGGACCTTACGGGGTGCTGAAAGGCTTCGACGAGCTACAGCGGATGGGGTTAAGTGACCGGCAGCCGGGAATGGGGATTATACAGGCTGAAGGATGCGCCCCCATGGTGCATGCCTGGAAACAGGGCCGTAAGAAAGCGGAGCCGGTGCACACCCCACGCACACATATCTCTACCCTGGCTACAGGCGACCCAGGCAGGACCTATACCCTGCTAGCCCAAAAGATGAAAGCACAAGGCAAGGGCTGGTTCGATGCAGTGAGCGACCTGGAGACTTACCGGACGATGCATATTCTGGCAAAGATGGAAGGGATATCCGTCGAGCCAGCCGCGGCGGTGGCTTTTGCCGGCTTGATAAAGATGGCCCGTGAAGGCGTCATAAAATCTGATGATGTCGTGGTGGTTAACTGTACCGGGCATACCATGCCAGTAGAAAAAAGCATCGTCAGCCAAGCCAGGACGCGCGGGGTTGTGTTGGCGCCTCAAGCAGCATTTGAGACACCAGAGGAAGGACTGTTGGCAGCTCTGACGAAGGTGACCTCGGATCGCTTCCCGCTAATCGAGATCGTAGACGATCATCCGGATGCCCGGCGGCTGATCCGCAGGATCCTGCAGTCTCAGGGGAATTACTCGATCATAGAAGCAGAGAATGGGCGAGAGGCAATCCAGATAGCAAAGCAAGAGTTGCCCGATCTGATCATCCTGGACTTGATGATGCCGGAGTTCGATGGTTTTTCAGTGCTGGATGCCCTTAAAGAGGAACCAGAAACGGCGCCGATCCCCGTGATCGTCGTAACTGCCAAAGACCTGAGCGCTCAAGAGTTACAGCGCCTGGAAGGCCGCATCCATGCTTTGAAACAAAAGGGCGATTTCATGAACGACGAGCTGGCTGATGAAATACATCTGTTGTTGAATTAGCCAATGGAACCTTTGACAGCAGGTCTATTCGAACCCATAAAGAGAATCCAGGCTAAGGGGATTAACGCCGCGCTTGCATCTGCCCTTTTCTTAGGTTTCACGCCCATTTTCGGGAAGCTCGCCATCCTTTACGGGATCCCACCCTTGGCAGTGGTCGCCCTGCGCACCCTGTTTGCAGCTGGCTTGATTTTCATCCTGGTCCTGGTCCGCAAGCGAAGCTACCTGTATATATACCCGGCCGGGCTAATAGGCTGCCTGCTGGCGGGAGGCATCAACGGGATCGGCTCAATATTTTTTTACATATCGCTCGGCAGGATCGATGCCAGCCTTGGCCAAATCATCTTTTCGTTATACCCCCTCTTCGTCGCGGTCTGGCTCTGGATGGACCGCCAACCTCCAAGCCGGTTAACGATCATCCGTCTTTTGTTGGTTCCCCCCGCGCTGTTGCTACTGACGCGTACCAACCAGACGGAGATTGATCTGCTTGGTGTGGGATTCATGCTCGTAGCGGGCGCCCTGTATGCACTGCACTTACCCATCAACCAGCGTGTACTCTACGAAATGCCAGCTCCCACTGTGACGCTATACACCTTATTCGCCATGAGCATCGTAGTCCTACCCGCGCTTTTCTTCAGCGGTTTTACCAGCCCTCCTACTACACAGGCGTGGTGGGCTTTGGGCGGCCTGACTTTGGTAACGTTCCTTTCACGGTTGACGCTCTTCCTTGGCGTTAAACATCTGGGTGGGATGCAAACAGCCATGCTGGGCCTGACGGAACTGCTGATTACGATATCCTTCTCGTATATATTGCTGGGGGAACGCTTGAGTATCTACCAGTGGATGGGGTTATCCCTGTTAGCGATCATCCTGGCGCTGGTAGTCCTGGAAAAACCGGCCCCAAAGAAAGAAGGAAGCGGGGGTTGGCTGAGCTGGTTGGTTCCACCACGAGCCCAATCCGATGTACCCTGGCAGCCACATGACTAAGAGTTTAGGCCTTTAGCTCCCCTGCGCTCGAACAGGTAGCCTTTTCCACGCACGTTCAAGATCCATTGCTCGCCCCCAGGGAAGTGCGCCAACTTCTGACGGAGCCGGCTTACCAGGGGGCGAAGAACCTCGGGAGCCTCCCAATCCGTTACATCATATCCCTGCACCATCGTCACGAGCTCGCGATGAGTGAGCACTTCACCGCCGCGCTCCAACAAGACCTTTAACAGCCTGCCCTCGGTTGGAGTCAGGCGCACTCGCAGATCATCATCAGCTCCCATACCTCCCCACAGCTCACGGCGGTCAAAATCAGCCATAACGCCATTCCCAAGGTAAACCAATTGGATCTCAGCTGGACGGGATGGATCACGAGTGGAAGCGCCAAATCCGCTCTCCAACAACTGGCGCAAGGAAGCTTCCATCTCTTCCAGCAAGGCTTGCTTGTGAAGCTGCTCAGCGCGGTGTGCCAATGCCTGCCGAGTGCTGTCGAGCACCCGTTCGGGAGATACAGGCTTGACCAGGTAATCGAAGGCACCCGCCTTCATGGCCTCGATGGCGGTCTCGGTGGTGCCGTGAGCGGTGATGAAGATGAGCGGACGTTTCGGATCGAGTGCGTGCAACTCGTGGAACAACTCC
>CAZAQS010000461.1:0-2889 GCA_964486825.1 uncultured Anaerolineaceae bacterium
AATAGACAAACAGCTTATCTGTGTAGGCATTTGTACTTATTTGGTGGAATAACGAGAGTTGTGGAAATTGCAGGGAGTCCTGATATCCTTGTACTATCACCAAACCAAACAGGGGGTGTTTTTTCGTGAAAGCTGGCTGCCAGGCGGGCATGCAGTTCTTCCAGCGCAGGCATTTCGCCTTCCAGCAGCCCTTGCTGGTGCGCCCATTCCCGGTAGCGCTTGACGGTGCGCCGGTCAAAGCCGGTATCTCGCTGCACCTGGCGGCCGCTGGCTCGGGTGCGGATGTGTAAGATCAGTTCTCGGATGTCCATCAGGTTTAAGATCCTCTCGCTCATAGGGTCTCCCACTAACCAATAAGATTAGCGGGAGGATAATCGAAAAGGAAGCCTCCAAGAGTGGTACATCGTTGCCGAGGAGGACTGGTACATGGTTGTAATCCGAGGAGTGACACTGACCGCAGATTCGCGCCGATCGACGCAGATTGGATCAATAAACAGGTTGTCATCGATAAAAAATCCGCGTCCATCTGCGTAAATCTGCGGTCGTTTTTCAAAACCTGAACTCGCCTATAATCCGCCGCCAGCTGGATCCCATTTGTGCCGCTTGGCTGCCTTCCACGTGCGGGTGAGCTGCGCAGCACTCCGTTGGCAAACCACTCTGGCAGGTATGGGCAGCACGGCCTGGATAGCTGCTCCGGCTAACGGCGCTCTAGCTGAAGCTCTTCAAGCTCTTCCATAATGCAGGCCAGGGCTGGCGCGGACCACGGCACACGAAGATATCCGGATGAAACCTGGTCTCCTCGTTCTCAATGCCATAGCGGTTGGTGACCTGAGCTGCCAGGCTGCAAACTGTGAAATAGCGCCCGGCAGATTCGAGAGAGAATCCCACAACGATAAGAGTCTCCGGGGGTGGGTTGCCATAGCCGCGCAGCCAGTAGGAATTCCTTCCGCTGATCGCCTCCGGCAAGCCATACGCCGGACCATACAGGTTGATCGCCCCGGCTACTCCATAATTACCGGCCAGGATAGCCGCGCCCGGCTGAAATTGGTTCAATCGCAACGGCCAAAGCCGTGACGACCTGAGCCAGCCGAGAGCCGCCCAGCTCTCGGGCCATCAAGCCTGCCAGCAGCATGGTAAGACTTAGCGCCAGGGCAGAGAAGAAGCGCACTCCGACGAGCGACGGTTACGTGCCTGGAAATCTCAGTTCTTGGCGGATGGCGGAATAGGGCCAAGAACGACCTCGCTGGCCTTGAGGATGGCTTCGATGGAAGGCAGGCGGCTTATTTCTTTTTTCGCGAGCCCTCATACTTCTGGATAAATAGATCAACCGGTGTCTTTGCGACCGCCTGGCCGATCACGTTAAGCGGCAGGTCCTCCAGTTTCCTGAACCGGATGCAGGATTTGCCAACATCCATTTTTTTGCCGCTGGCTCTGTAGGCCTGCTTGAACCACTGTTCCATTTCCGGATCCCGATCGGCGTAGATGTTCGTAAGGTAAACCGCCATATGATGCTTCTGTGAAGCCAGGGCAGCAAACGGAAGGGGTACATCCTTTTTTCCCAGGTAGCCTGTTGGATAGCGAGAAAGCGGTACAACATACACGATCATGCCATTTTGCATGGTTTCTTCATATCCTTCCGGAAGATTATCCAGGATAACCTTGCGGACTTGCTCGAGCGCATGGCGGCGTTCCTCAGGTAGTTGGTTCAGGTAGTTCTGCACAGTTTCTGGCCGATTGTCGTCCGGAGTTGTCCTGTACGCTTCATCTTGTTCAGACTTACCTAGCGCCATAGTATTCTTTCCCTTTCCGATCATACCGTCTCGACCGGCCACTGGATTTCGGTGACCGCATTACCCTGTTCGCCTGGTGCTGTTAAGCACACTTCGCCTACCGCCTACCCTGCCGATAACCCGATAACCATTGGATTCTACCCATTGCCCAATCTTCTCATACGTGTGCTGTAGTGTACCATATGAGCCTGTGTGGACGATACAGCCCGCCTTCGCGCTGCATGGTCTGCGCATCCCGGCTCATCCACATCGTTGGCTGATGCAAACCCAACTGAACCACGTCCGCTTCCATGTGCTCTCAGGGGATGGTCACATCCCCGGCTTGCCGGCCGGTCGCCGGATATGCCTATCCGGCAGGAGCATAGGGGGGCTGGATCTGTCTTCGCCCTCGCTCCCAGGGGATGGCCACATCCCCGGCCTCCTGTCCGGCTCTTTTCCGCGTCCATCCGCGCTTGTCCGCGTCCCATCTCTCTTCCGGCTTCCGGATATGCCTATCCAGCAGGAGCATCCCCGTGTCTCCATGTCTCCATGTCATCTGTTCCCAGGTTTCGCTCCCATGCTTTACGCTCTCAGGGGATGGCCACATCCCCGTCTTCCCTCCGGCTCCCCTCCGCGTTCTCCGCGCCCATCCTGTCCCATCTCCAAAAACCTTCCTGCCCTTAGTCCCTGCCCCATTTTCCTATCACTCCTTCTCTCCTCTTCGCGTCAATTAGCGAAATTAGCGGACCCCTTCTTCCTGATTACTTGTCCCCTGATCACCTGTTTACCTGATTACCTGGTTGCCTGGTTGCCTGATCACCTGATCTCTTTTCCGCTATCGTCAAAGTCATCGCAAAATGCTTTAATATGCTACCCCCAAATTGCTTCTCGATGAGTTCCACAATCTCCTTCAGGAATTCCGCCCGCATAACTGCCTGCATCGAGATGACCGGCGAGAAGGTGCTTAGCAGTTGCGCATATTCTTCTGCTGTATAACGGAGGGCGAGCGGGAAAGCTCTGAAGAAAACAAGTTTAAATAGATTTTCGTCCAACGCTTCTGCTTTCAAATCGGCCGTTCGAGGTAAACGAAAACCAGCCTCCTTATCGTCTAATTGAAACT
>CAZAQS010000462.1:0-2878 GCA_964486825.1 uncultured Anaerolineaceae bacterium
CCGGCTTGTTGTCGCGCAGATCCGGCACGCCAGTGCCAGGTAGCGCGATTCCTTCTTCTGATCCAGCTCCCGCCCCACCGCCGTGACCGCCATCACCGGGATCCCGTACGGCGTGCATTCATTGACCAGCTTCGACAGGGCCATCAAGGTCTGGTGTTCGTAGTCCGAGCCGATATACACAGAGATGCCCACCGCCGCCGCGTTGATGCGGATGATCTCATCGATTGACACGGTCACTTCCTCGTTTGCCAGGTCCCCGCCCACCATGCTGTTTCCGCCCGAGACGCGCAGGATCAGCGCCGGGCTCAAATGCGGGTCGATTTGCGCCCGCGCCACGCCGCGCGTGACGAAGACTGCATCCACGTATTCCAACAAGGGCGCCGCCGTTTTCCCCACGTGCTCCAGGCAGCGCGTCGGCCCCTGGAAGTAGCCGTGGTCCATCGCCAGGTAAAAACAGTGCCCGTCTGGCTTGATCGTTTTCGAGAGACGGTTCTCCAAACCCCATTCCATGCTTAAGTCCTCCTGTTCTGGTTAAGGCTAAGGTTCCCACCCGGCGGGTTGAGCCCTGCCGGGCGGGATGGGTGGCTGATCGATTGGGTTTTAATTTTCAGTAGGGCGGATGATCAGGTAGCCCTTTTGGATCAGGTAATGGTGAAACTCGTACGTCGTATGGATGCAGCTATCTTTGCAGATCGCCCGCACCTGTTCGTATCTGGGGCTGCCTTCGCTTTCATCCTCCAGCAGTGTCTGTACCGGGCAGGGCAGCGCCTTGCAGAACTCACGGCGCTGGTATTCTACGTACTGTTTCATATCCATAATTCTCTCCTGAAGTCGAAGTATGCTTATTTGAGCGCGCTTTCGGTTTTCAAGCCCGGTTCCGGTGGCAGATTGAACCTCTCCAGTTCGAGCTTTTCCCCGTCCCACGCCACGATCGTCAGGTGGCAGCGCCCCATATAGTAGTCTTGGATCCGCCTGGAGCGCTCCTTGACAAACAGCCACAGGACCGACATGAACAGGATCCCGTGCCCGGTGACCAGGATGGGCGCTCTCGCGTTGCTCTCGGGGATGGCTTCCAGGAAGGCCCGGAAGCGCTCTTCCACATCCACCAGCCTCTCCCCGCCCGGGAAGCTCGCCGTCTGTATCTCCTGCTCCCACTTGGAGATCACCCCCCGGTAGGTCGCCAGGATCTCCGGGTTATCGATGCTCTGCCCGTCCAGCTTCCCGATATTCACCTCCCGCAGTTGCTGGCTGACCTGGATCTCCAGCTTCCTGCCCTCGCCCATGATCTGGGCCGTCTGCCGGGCGCGCTGGGAGGGGCTCGAATAGATGGCGGAGAAGGGCGTCTCTTTCCAGGCCGCTGCTTGCAAGCCGGCCTGCTCGGCGCCCGCAGCCGTCAGGGGCGGGTCGGAGCCGGGCCCGGCAAACACGCGCTGGAAGTTCAGCTCGCTTTCCCCATGGCGTAGGAGGTATAGGGTGACGGGTTTCATAAGGGTTGGCGGTTTTGCCTTTTCGCTGGTGGGTGAGTGGGTTAGCGGTTATATAGGCGTACTTGCAAATCGTACCGGTCGCCTCGCCACAGCGAATCCAGGTGTTCGACCGGTCTTTGGTTCTGGTCGTAGGTGATGCGCGAAATTTCGAACAGCGGCGCGCCTTCCTCGATCTCCAGCAGGCCCGCTTCGTCGATCGTCGCCGGGCGGGTGCGGTTGGTTTGGTCGCCCGACTTGAGCTCGTGCCCGTAGGAATTCTTCAGGATGTAATACAGCGAGCTGGACAGGTCTTCCTGGTCCAGGTCCGGCGCCAGCTCCACCGGGATATACGACCACTGCAGGCTGATCGGCTCGCCGTCCGCCAGCCGCAGCCGGTAGATCAGCCACACCATGCCCTCCGCGGGTAGCTCCAGGTAGCGCTGGATATGCAAGCTGGGGGAGATCTTCTCCAGCGACAGCAGCCGCGAGTCCGGCGCCCAGCCGCGCGCCTTCAGGTCCTCCGTCGTCGAACACAGCGTCGACAGGTCCAGCTCCACCCGCCGCCGGCGCAGGAATGTGCCCCTGCCTTTCTCCCTGTAGATCAGGCCCTCTCGCTCCAGGAGCTGCAGGGCGTGCCGGATCGTGCCCCGGTTCACCTGGAAGTACTCCGACAGCTCCGTCTCGGATGGAAACTCGAGGTTCGCAGTCCCCGGAGAAACGTCCAGGTCCTGGATCGCTTCCCGCAGGATCTGCACGATCTGGTAGTAGTAGGGGACCGGCAGGCCCTTATCGATCTTGCGCCGGTTCAGGATCAGTTCTCGCATGGCTTCACCTTGCAGGACACTTGTATAAACAAGTAAACAGGTGCTCCCAGTATAGCAAATACCCGCCGGGGTGTCAAGAAGATTCTGCTTGCATTCTTAGAACAAATTTGCTATGATTGAGGCGGGTGGCCCTCCACACTTCACCACCCTCCAGAGGGCCGAAAGGAATTGCCATGCCTCCGTATCAGAACCTGAACGCAATCACCTTCCTGGAAATCTACCGCGCCCTGCATTTCATGCGCGACGGCGATGCTTTCTTGGCTCATGCGAAATCCAACCCCACCATTTACCTGGCTCGCTACCAGGCCCAAAAACTTCCCAAGGCCGAGGTAAGGACCGCCCTCGCCGACTGCTTATTAGAGATCAAGCGCTGCATGGATGCCCTGTACCTGCCCGTGCACGGCGACATGTTCCTGTACTTCAAGCGCGTCGACGACGTGCTCGCCTGCACCGCCTACTACGCCGCCCTGATCCAGCGCTACAACCGCGACTACCACGGCGACATCGACACCCATTCCTTATTCGAATGGGTCCTGGACGAGCTGGTGCGCTCCGTCCGTCGCCTTCGCCGCGGCGAGTAGGTCATTT
>CAZAQS010000463.1:0-2865 GCA_964486825.1 uncultured Anaerolineaceae bacterium
CCTTCGCCGAATTCGTGGATTTTGCCCAGCAGCAGGGCTACTCTCACCCCAAGAAGCTGCCCAGTTGCTATGCTCGCTTGAAAAGAGATTATCCCGAGGCCAGCCCAGAGACTGTCTCGATCTACCAAGACGAAGCCGTCCAACTGGCAAGCCTGCTATTGCAGATGACCCGCACCAGGCTAGCTGCCCTACGGGAACTACAAACCCTATATCGCCAACATCCCGATTACCTGATTTTCAGCTCGCTGCCTGGAGCTGGAGAGCTGCTGGAACCAGCCTTGCTGGTGAAGTTCGGAGACGATCGGGGGCGTTTTCCGACCCCTGCCAGTGTGCAAGCCCTGGCTGGCACCTGCCCGGTGACCGACAAAAGCAGCAAACGCAAGGGGATCAAGTTCCGCAAGGCCTGTGACCGGGAATGGCGTTCCCTTGCACAAGCCTGGGCGATTGCTTTGGTAAACAGGGCAAAATCCCCGCTGGCGATTGCCTACTTCGAACAAATCCGCCCGCGCTGCCACAACCGGCACCACGCTTATCGCTGCGTGGCCAACCGCTGGTTGGCCATTGCTTGGAATCTCTGGCAAACTCACCAATCCCACGACGAAGCGTATCATTTTCAACAGCGCGCGGCACGCAGCCAACCGAAGAGCTGACAATGTTTTGTTTGATATGAGCGCATGGCTGGAGCATGCAGGTGTGATTGGTCCACCCCGCTTATCCCAGGATCTCAAACGGGCCGAAACATTCGTTCCGGCACCGCTTGATTATCGCGTTTATTTTATGGATTGGGGATTGACAAAGCGTGTCCGCAGGTCGGAAGATCCTCGTTAGCAGCGAAAGCTGCACATTATCGCCGGCCTCAATCGTTTGGTGATGATGGACTCAAATGACTGAGGGCTTACGACTGGCGTGATTTCCACGCCCGAGATCGCTCAGTTCCCGCTGGGCGATCTCACTTTTAAGGTGCATACTCCTCATTATATATACTCCTCTGCTCTCGTCAAGGTATTGTTGGACATCTGCAGCACGATTTCGACACCGGTGCTCATTTGTCCCATATCTGCCCAAATACGAAAAAATTGTTCGTTTTAGATGCCTGCCAGAAATTGGTTCACATGCTCATCCAGGCTCTTCGACCCAACGTGTTGCTCAGCCGACTCAATTTCCTCTTGGGGAAGCCTGGCATTGAGCTCCACCCGCAATCGTTCCGCACGATTTTTCGTTTCTTTAGTACTGGCTGGATGCTGGAGAATATAGAGGACCAACTCAATAGTTCCACCGCTGGTTTTCTGGCGTGCTTCAAGCTCAGCCAGGCCTACCAGGGCATTGAGTGCAGAAGGGAAAAAGCCTCCTTCGTATGCCATTCTCAGTGCAGAAATAAAATCGTTTTGAGCTTCGGCGGCATCATCGAGACTCAGGGAGTTAAACCCTTGGTGGTTCAGGGTTCGTGACAGTCGGTGAGTATCCCCCAATTCCCGGAACAGGCTGGCGCTTTCCAAGAAAAAAACCCTGGCTTCTTTATGTCTTCCTTGAGAGTATGCGACATTCCCTAAACCATCGAGTGATAATCCGACGGCAGTACGGTAGCCTATTCCCTGGGCCAGCTCAAGGCTTTCTCGCATCAGTTTTTCTGCCTGGCTATTTTCACCTAAAATCTGCATCGTACGACCCAAATAACTGAGGGCATGCGCCGTCATGCTTGGATCTCCCAACTGGCGCATGATAGCTAATGCCTCGCCGAGATACTGCCGGGCTTGGTTATAGGCACCCTGTTCGAGGGCAACTCTCCCGAGGAATTCGCCGGCCATGGCCTCGTACCAGCGTTCTCCGCATACTCGCGCTAATGTTAAGCTTTCTTGTAAGCTTTCCTCCGCCTCTGAATACCTTCCCAGTATCCAACAGACGATTCCTAAGCAGAAGAGAGAATTGGCGGCTGCAACCGGTTCGGTGCTTGTCCGCAAGAACGCCGCACTTGGAGCTAGGATGGCATACGCCTCTTCACCCCTACCCTGCCGAAAAGTGAAGTATCCGCAGTGTGCGAGCATAGCATTCAAGGCAGTTCGTAGTACAGCATCTTTTGCCTGATACTCTTCCATATACATTCGTAGGGCCTCAGCTGTCTTCCGAAAAGTCGCCTCGCCCTCTTTGAACCAGTTGAGCTGTTCAAACAGGTACCATAACGTTGCGGAGACCCGGCATAGAGGAATAAATTTTAGATCGGCAATCGACCAGTCCCAGGCAGTCCGGAGGTTGTCCATCTCGACCGTCAGTTCAGCCACAACCTCCTTCTGATCATGGCTTTGCAGCTTAACGCCTTTTTCCTCCAGCAATCCCAGGTAATAATGGCTGTGCCGTTCTTGAACCATATGTAGCTCATCCGGATCTTCGCCCAGTTTGGAAGCCGCGTACTGCCGGATCAATTCATGCAGGTCGTAACGCCCGGTAACCGTACGCCGCAGCAGCGACCGGATCACCAGTGACGATAAAACCGGCAGCGAAGCGCCTGCGAATTGCTCGGCCGCCTGTCGTTGAAATCCCCCCCGAAATACTGAGAGCCTAGACAGAACTTCTTTTTCCTCGGTCGATAGCATTTGCCAGGAATGATCGAAGACCGCCCTCATGCTCCGGTGGCGCTCCGGTAAATCGCGCATCTGTGCATTTAGGAAATCCAGGCTGGTCTCGATCTCTCTGACGATTTCCCCAGGGGACAATACCCTCACCCATGCGGCGGCCAGCTCAATCGCCAGCGGCAGGCCTTCCACCAAACGGCACAGGTGAACAATCCCGGTTATGTCTTCGGCATTCATCTCAAATCCTGGACGGGCTCTCCGGGCGCGCTGGACGAACAGGGCCACTGCGCTGTATTCA
>CAZAQS010000464.1:0-2846 GCA_964486825.1 uncultured Anaerolineaceae bacterium
ATATATGCATTTTTGTTTTTCGCCAAAATCACGCGCCTAACGCCCTCGCGTTAGCGGCGGCTGGAGGGATGTGGACTCGCCCACGAAACGGACAAAACCCAAAGCCACGAAAAAAGCCATTTTGGCGGTGAGAATCCAGCCGCCTGTCCCGCGCGGGGTTCGCGGGGTCCGCGTGGTAGGGTCAGGGAATGACGCCTGGGTATGAGCCTGGTTTCCATTCCCTGCCACATCGAACCGGACGTGAGGTTTTCCCTCATCCGGCTCTCCGGCAACCTTCTTCCTGCGGCTTTCAAGGTTAGACTGCACATATTCCGGGTAGGTAGAAGTATTCTAAACCCTGTTGAAGCAGTAAAGCTCTAAAGGCAAGTTCATCCCAGTGCCCACGCGATCCTAGTTTTGAGCGCAGCCATTGTTCCAGGCGATAGCGGACATAGCGGTCGAGTTGCTGGAATTTCAGGGTGCTGTTCCCAAGCCGAAAGTAATTCCGCCAACCGCGAATAACCCGATTGAGAAACTTTATCACTTCGGATAAGGGATTACTCAACCGCATTCTTTCAGTGATGAGGTGGATTTTACTGCGAATGGCTTTCATGGCTTTGGGAGCGGGCCAAATGTAGGGCAGGAGCTTACCACTCTTTCTTGCTTTCTTCTTGTGGAAGTGAAAGCCGAGAAAATCGAAGCCATCTCGCCCCAAATCCACAATTCGGGTTTTGGTGGGATGAAGTGCCAGTTTCAAAATATGCATGATTTGCTTGACCATTTGTAGGGCAGTTTCAGCATCCTGTTTTGACCGACAGATGATAACGAAATCATCCGCGTATCGAATCAATTTGCCGAGAGAAGAATATCGTTCTGCCCAATACATATCCAGTACATGCAGGTAAATGTTAGCTAACAGGGGGCTGATAACACCGCCTTGGGGAGAACCTATTTTGGTAACGTTCTGTACACCATCTTCCATGACGCCAGCATTCAGCCATAGACGAATGAGTTTCAATACTCGCCGGTCGCTAATTCGCCTCTTGAGCAGAGACAGGAGCATTGGATGGTCAATTGTGTCGAAGTAACTTTGTATATCGGCATCGACCACCCACCAGCCAGTAATGAGAGACTTTTTCACTTCGGATACGGCTTGATGTGCGCTTCGTTTGGGACGGAACCCATAGGAATTTTCTCGGAAGTTGGCTTCAAAGATCGGTTCGATCACCAACTTACATGCCTGTTGCACCACCCGGTCACAAACCGTGGGAATCCCCAACGGTCTTTGCTTGCCATCGGGCTTCGGGATGAAAACCCGTAACACTGGCTTCGGGCGATATGTACCTGTTTTCAGGTCTTGCGCAATCTGACAAAGAAACTGTTCTACTCCCTCCCGTTCCACATCTTCGATGGAGACGCCATCTACTCCGGCGCTGCCACCGTTTCTGCGGACTTCTTCCCAAGCCTGGCTCAGAATGTCAGGCCGAAATAGGCGGTCATAGAGCGCATGGAACCTGCGGTTCCTGTTCCTCTTGGCCGTCCGGTATAGTTTGCGCTGGAGTTCTCGTGATTTGTCTTGTGGTGTGATTGGCCTTCCGGCATGCACCGTCACTTACTTCCTCGCTGAACCTGGTTGAAGTAGAGACCCTTTCCTCCTGACGAGTTCTGTTGTCTCGTCTCTCAACGGTACTATGGTCTCTTCCGACTTCTCATCTGGCGTATCTTAGGATTTCACCTTGCGGTTTATACCTGCGGTTACGCTGTTTCTGTGCCAGCGACCAGATGAGACCTCTCCTGTTCCATCGCCTGCTATCACAGCATCCCATACTCCCTACACCGGAGAGTTCTTGACGGCTGCTTTTCAGGATCTTCGCCGCTTCTGTTGCCTTCGCCATGCGTGACAGGCTCGGCTCTCTCTTGTTCCCCTAACGGGGCTAACATGTCGGTGCTGCAAGTTTCACTTTATGTTACGGGCTGCTGTTTTGCACTCCTTTCTCAGGAGGATACAACGCTTCAACACAACCAGTCACCCGGCTGCATTGGTTGCCTGCTACCTGGCGGCCTGACCCTTACCAGGACTGGACTTGCACCAGCAAGCAGACGATGACTTTCAGGACACACCACGCCGTGTTAGCCCGCTTCTGCCTTTTCATAAGCGTGTTCTTTCAATTGCAGCGTCTACATAATTTACGAAGCGTTCTTTTGCCGGCGATTCGGAGATCCATCCATCCGGGGTGAACATTGGTCGCACTGCGGCAGCAAGTTCCCAAAACCCAAGATTTGCGATAGGCTTGTTCCTTTCCTTTTCATAAGTTGCTAAAAACATATCTGCTGCTTCACTCATGCCGCTTAGGATCATATCCATTCGACAATATGCTACATCAATGCCGGGGTCGCCTTGCGCCGCTTCTTCCCGATCGACCACTGCAGAGATTTCTTCTTGGTCCCACAAAATATTGCCAGACCAGTAATCAATATGAACCAGAGCGGGTTCAACACTAATCAAGCCTGGCAGGTAATCCAACATTGCTTGCCACAAAGCATTTCCCTTCGGGTGAGCACTTATATATTCTGGCATTGAATCTTTTGATTTCAAGAACCAAAGAACTTCGCTGTTCGCATCTAGTAAAAATGACGTATCTGAGGCATCAATAGGTGTAGTATGAATACTCGCTAATGTATTGGCTAGCATCTCTGCCCATTGCGCTGGATACGGTTGGGTCATGATCAATTTGCCGGGCATGTACTGAGTTACTATACCTGGAGATTCTAATATTGTTCCAACGTCATCTAAATATAAAGGGGCAGGCACGGATACAGCATGATTTTTCAGGAGTTGTAGGGTCTTGAACTCTCGACGTGCCTTT
>CAZAQS010000465.1:0-2797 GCA_964486825.1 uncultured Anaerolineaceae bacterium
GCATTTGAAAGTGCAGGCGCGGCGTGACATCCCCTTGCCGTCTATGCGCAACCTGGCCGAGCATTACCACGAGCGCTGGCCCAACTGCCTGCATTTCATGCTCATCCTGGCCGACTCCCTCATGGACGGCGGCGAGTCAGACCGGGCGGTGGCGCTGCTGCACCAGGCAGCTGCCAGGGACGTGAGCGGGCAGGTGCCAACCCGCCTGTGGGGAAAGGACCACCCCTATAAGACGCTGTGGCCGGAGCGGCTACAGATCCTCTGGGATATGGCACTGCCGGCTGGGGTGGCGTCTGCCCTGGGATGGAACCAGCTACCGGCGGAGACCCAGGAAGCAGCCCAAAGCGCGCCTCCCGTGGAGGTCCTGCTCCCGGAGACGGCGCCACATTCCCTGCCGCCCCTGACCCACCTCGAGGACTTGCAGCAGCCGGATTTCTTCACCGGGGAAAGCCCGCAAAGCGAAACACGCCCCGATATGGCAAGTCCCGCCCCGACCCCGGGCAGCCAGCCAGAGGACCCGCAGGCTTTCACAGAAGCAGAAACGCGCGAGATCGTGGCAGAAGCTCTGCTCTCGGTCCAAAACGAGCTGGATCGGGTGGCCTCCAATATGAAGCAGGCCCAGCTTGCGCGCCTGGACGGGCGCTTCCCGGTGTACGTGATCTTCACCAGCCGCAGGGGGCTGGAGGCACAGTACGGCCCGCAAAGCATGCTGCTTTTGAATGAGGCTATGAAAGGGCTGGCCGAAGCGGTGCACTCCCGCAAGACCTGGAACGCATTGCTGTACTACGCCGACGACGGCTTCGCCAACCGGAGCGCCTCGGGGACGGCCTCGCTGAAGATGAAGCCGGCCAAGAACAACGATCCCTGGTCGCTCAAGCTGGCCCTGGCCGATCTGGACGAGGTGCTGCGCAAGCAAGGTGAGATGATTGGAGCGGTATTGATCGTGGGCGGCCCGGAAGTGATCCCCTTCCACAATCTGCCCAACCCGGTCGACGATGCAGACGTGGACGTACCATCTGACAACCCGTACGGGACGCGCGACGAGAACTATTTCATCCCTGAATGGCCAGTGGGACGGCTGCCGGGCGGGAACGGCGCCGATCCGGGGCCGCTGGTGCATAGCCTGCGGGAGGTCACCCGCCGGCAGACGGAGCTGGGTCGCAGGAAGGCCTGGTACACGCGCTGGTGGCAGGCGCTTTTGAACCGCTTCTGGTTGAGCCCGGTCAGGGTGAGGCCTAGCCTGGGGTATACGGCCGCCATCTGGCGGCGGGCCTCCCTCTCGGTGTACCGCCCGATCGGCGAAGCCCGCTCGATGCTGGTCTCGCCGCCCGTCCAGATTCCGGTAGGGTCGAATGGATCCCAGCCCAGGGGGCTGGGGGCAGCCATCGCCCTTAACCTGCAGCCTGCCAGACTGGGCTATTTCAACCTGCACGGCCTGGAAGACGCACTGGAATGGTACGGGCAAAGCGACCCGGCCGAGCCTTGCGAGGGCCCGGATTATCCGGTGGCGATGCGGCCCCAGGACGTTGGCGACCACCTGAACAACGGCAGGGCGCCCCAGGTCGTCTTCAGCGAAGCCTGCTTCGGGGCGCATATCCAGGGGCGCTCAGTGGAAGAGTCGATGCTGCTCAAGTTCCTGTCTTCGGGCAGCCAGGCAGCGGTGGGCTCGACCTGTACCGCCTACGGCGCAATCGCTTCGCCGCTGACAGCAGCCGACCTGCTGGGCTATGCCTTTTGGAGCTACCTGGGTGAAAATATCCCGGCCGGTGAAGCGCTGCGACGGGCCAAGATCCAGCTTGCCAAGGAAATGCACCGCCGGCAGGGCTACCTGGATGGAGAGGACCAGAAGACGCTGATCTCGTTCGTGTTGTACGGGGACCCGCTGGCAGAGGTGGAGGGGAAGGGCAGCAAGTCGAAAAAGGTGATCCGCTCGCTCAAGTCGCCGGCGCAGGTGAAGACGGTCTGCGACCGCTCTGAGGAAGTGGAAATGCCTGAGCCTGTTCCACCGGAGGTCCTGAACTATGTGAAGCACGTCGTGTCCCAATACCTGCCGGGTATGGCGGACGCCCAGGTGCGTATCACCCACGAACACGCCGGCTGCCAGGGTCACGGGCACCAATGCCCAACGGCCGAAATGGGCCGGAAAGCCAGGCCCAACCAGCAGCCCTCGCGCCAGGTCGTCACGCTGAGCAAAACCATCCAGCAGTCGGCCTTTGTCCACCGCCACTACGCCCGCCTGACGCTGGATTCGCAGGGCAAGCTGGTCAAACTGGTCGTCTCGCGCTAAGGTTCTCCCTCCCCCTCCCTATCGCGCGTGGTGAATCCCCAGCCCCTCCCAGAGAATGGGAGGGGCTGGGGTTATTATCGTTCAGGATGTGATTCTCCAAGTCATCTGATAGATCTGGATCAGGTTGCCGCACGTGTCATCCAACACGGCTACGGTCGTCGTCCCCATGTTGGTCGGCTCCATCGTAAACTCCACTCCCAGGTCTTTCAGCCGTTCATACTCTCGTTGAATGTCGTTCACCTCGAATGCGGTGAACGGGATCCCATCCCGGACCAGCGCCTCCTTGAGCGCCTTCATGGCCGGGTAATCGGCATTGGGCTCGAGGAGCAGCTCGACTCCCTCCGGATCCTCAGGTGAGACGACTGTGATCCACCGGGCGCCCTCTCCCAACGGGAGATCTCGCTTGAGCACGAATCCCAGGACCTCGGTATAAAACTTCAAAGCCTTATCGTAATCATCAATTGAAACACTGCTAAGCTTGATCCTCATCCGAAATCATCCTTTCACCAA
>CAZAQS010000466.1:0-2765 GCA_964486825.1 uncultured Anaerolineaceae bacterium
GTAGATTTCACGCTGAGTGGCTGTGCGCCGAAATTCGCTCTGTGGAGCTTCGTTGACCTGGGTTACCTGTCGTACTACACCACCTACTTGCTGGCGACCGGTGCCATAGAAGGTGTCGAAGGCGAGCAGTTCAGAGCTGGTCGCATGGGTACCTACACCATCGAGAAGGACCCCACCCGCGAGGAAGGCTTGCGCGTTTTGATGGGTCCCTTCACCGTCTACGATGAGACCAATGTAGAAGCAGACGCTCAATAAGAGACCTACCCCTACCCCTCCTTAAAGGGAGGGGTTTGAGAAGCAGACCTACCCCAACCCCTCCCTAAAGGGAGGGGTTTTAGGTATAGATATACTTTTGCCCTTGCTTAAAGGGAGAGGTTTTGGGGAGCATAATTTTTTTTAACATTGTCAGAAAGAAGTGTTATAATCGTAATTCCTACTCTCTAACTCCGAATTTAAATGGGGGATTGTAGAATCAATTAAGGCCTAAATACTGATTTTCCTAAGGAGGTTCTCGGTTGTGGAAGATAAGATCATCGAGATTCTTCTCGTTGAAGACAACCCGGATGATATAACGCTAACCCTGCTGGCCTTCGAAGAGCATAACCTGGCCAATCATATCCACGTGGTACGTGATGGGGCGGAAGCACTGGATTTTATCTTTGCCAATGGAGCTTACGCAAGCCGGGAAGCCTCCCATAGGCCAAAAGTGATCTTGTTAGATGTGAAGCTGCCCAAAGTCGACGGGCTGGAAGTGTTAAAGCGCTTAAAAAGCGTCGAGCGCACCCGTTCTATCCCTGTGATCATGTTGACCTCTTCCAGGGAGGCCCCGGATATCCAGGAAGCCTACCATCTGGGAGCGAATAGCTATATCGTTAAGCCGGTCGATTTCGCGGCCTTTATCGAGGCCGTCCAGCACCTGGGCTTTTATTGGTTGCTCCTGAACCAGACTCCTGATTGACCTATGACGATCAACCAGCTGCTCATCGTGATCACCCGCGGTACTCTGATTGTAATCGCCCTGATTACGCTGGTTGAGTACCTCAGGTACCGCCGAAAAGGTTATTCGGATGTCGTGCTGATGTTTGGGGGTTTGGGGATCCTGGTCTTCTTCCAGTTCTTGCAGGATAGGCTGGCGTTCGAAGGGCAATGGATCCGGAAAATCCCTTCCTTGTTGCTGGTCGCTCACCCCTACCTGTTGCTGCGCCTGGTGGGCCATCTTCGCCCGGTTCCCAAGCTTATATATGCAGTTGGGGCCAGCGGAGTGGTTGGAAGCTGGCTGTTGATCGCCGTTAACCCCTCCCCTCTGCCGGCCCCCGTTGCGGTGGTGATCGTACTCTACTTTGCTGTTGTTGAGATCTACGCTTCCCTGGCGCTTGTGCGGGGCGCGCTTACCACCAGTGGCGTGACGCACTGGCGCCTTATCTTTGCTGCTTCGGGATCGGTCTTGCTGGCTGTTGTGGTGATCATTGCGGGTATCAATGCGGTTTACCCGGCGGCGGCTACCATCCTTTCCCCCCTTTCACAAGTCACGGGTGTGTTGGCCGTCCTGAGTTACTATATCGGTTTTACCACTCCAGCCTGGCTATTACGGACCTGGCAATATCTCGAGCTGCACCAATACCTCAAGGAGGAATCTCTCCAGGAACCGGTCGAGGCCAGCCTGCGGCGCTTGTGCGACTCCTCAGCCCGGGCGGTGGGAGGCATGGAGGCGGCATTCGTGGTGTACGATCCAGTCAACGAAAAATACAGGATCGAGGTTTCTAACGGCGGGTCCGAAAAGGAATATATACCCAGCAGCAATGAGATCGAGAAGGCTTTTGGTAAGCACGAGGCCAGGCTGCTGGAGCTGGGATCGGATGACAGCGTCGCCACGGTCTTCTCAAGCCAGGCAGGCAGAACTATCCTGTCCGTCCCGGTGGAGAACCGGGAGGGTGCGTGGGGGTACCTGCTGGTCTTGCTCTGGCACCAACCGCTCTTCCCGCAGGACGACCTGGCTCTCCTGAGCCTGTACGCCGAACAGACCGCCATCCGGCTAGGGTATATCGACCTTCTGGAGAAGCAGAGGCAGTATTCTTTGCAGCTCGAACAAAGGGTTGCCGAGAGGACGGAACAGCTTGAGAAGGCCATCCAGGATCTGGAAGGGGAGATTAGCGCCAGGAAGCAGGCGGCGAATGCCCTGGAGATCCTTCAGCAGCGCCTACAGTTTCTGCTTTCGGCCACGCCTGCCATTATCTATTCGGGTAAGCCAGACGGGGATTTCAGGACCACATTTATCAGCGAAAACGTGTTTACCCAGCTAGGCTTCGAACCTGGAAGGTTCCTCAATGAACCCAGGTTCTGGATGGAGCAGGTCCACCCTGAGGACAGGGATCAACTCCTGGATGGGATTGGTCAGCTCTCAGCCCAAGATTCTTATATCTATGAGTACCGCTTCCGCAATCGGGAGGGCGAGTACCGCTGGATGATGGCTGAGGGCCGAGTTGTACGGGATGGCAATGGGAATCCCGAGGAGATCGTCGGGTATTGGATCGATATCACAGAGCGGAAAAAGGTCGAAGAGTCGGTCAAGGAATTGAACGCTGAGCTCCAGAAGAGCACCCACGATCTCCACGTGACTAACAAGGAGCTGGAGTCGTTCGCCTACTCTGTCTCCCACGACCTGAGGGCCCCGCTGCGGGCCATCGATGGCTTCTCCCAGATCCTGCTGAAGAGATACACTTCCCAGCTGGATGAGGAAGCGCAAAATTATTTCAACCGCATCCTCA
>CAZAQS010000467.1:0-2757 GCA_964486825.1 uncultured Anaerolineaceae bacterium
AAGGTCGGTTTCCGGCCCAGCGAGGGACGCTACAAGGTCTACATCATCGACGAAGTCCACATGCTCAGCACCAGCGCCTTCAATGCCCTGCTCAAGACGCTGGAGGAGCCGCCCGCGCACGCCATCTTCATCCTGGCGACGACCGAGGTGCACAAGATCCCCGCTACGGTGCTATCGCGCTGCCAGCGGCACGAGTTCCGGCGCATCCCGGTCAATACCATCGTCAAGCTGCTGGGAGAGCTGGCGGGCTCGGAGGGCGTGCAGGTGGAGCCCGAAGCGCTGACCTTGATCGCCCGGCAATCCACCGGCAGCCTGCGGGACGCCATTTCCCTGCTCGACCAGCTGGCCTCCACGGGGGCGACCGTCAGCCTGGAATCCGCCCACCAGGTCCTGGGCACGGCTGCCAGCCAGTCGGTGCTGGAGGTGGTGGAGGCGCTGCTGTCGAAAGACACCGCCAAAGGGCTGGACCTGATCCACGGCGCGCTGGACGCTGGCAGCGACCCGCGCCAGCTAGCCCGGCAGATCGTGGAGTACCTGAGAAGCGTCTTGCTGGTCTTGATGAAAAGCGCCGAGGGGGTGGACGCTGCGGCTGAAACGCGCGCTGCCATGGCGGCGCATTCGCAGAAGTTCAGCCTGCCGGAGCTGATGGGCGCCATCCGGGCTTTCAACCACGCCGCCACTGAGGCGCGCCTGACCTTCCAGCCGGCCCTGCCCCTGGAGCTGGCGTTGATCGAGTGCGTGGAAGGCAGTTACCGGGAGGCGCCAGCAACGCCCGAGGCGCCCCCGGCGGCTCCCCAGCGGAAGCCGCTCTCCGAAGGCCCCAAGCGGGCCGCCAGGCAGGCAGGACCCGCTCAAAGCTATACTCCAACAGAAGCTACATCCGTGGGAGGGGCTGTAAAGGAGGGCGAGGCTGGCGCCGCTCAAGGAAGTCCTGGCGGCGGGCCGGTGAGCATGGAGAGCGTGCGCCAGAACTGGAACCGCATCGGCGCCCTGATCCGCCAGCGCAACCCGCAGACCCAGGCGCTATTTCTTTCCTGCAACGTGCTGGGCTTCAAGGATGGCTGCATGGTCTTGGGCACCACAGATTTCGTCAAAGCCCGCCTGGAAATGCCCGAGCACACCAACCTGGTCGAGCAGGCCCTGGCGGAGGTCTTCGAGCGGCCCGTCCCCATCCGCTGCATCGTATCGAGCGGCAAGGTAGGCGCCCCCCCGGATGTGGACAGCGACGGCATCCTGGCGACCGCGCTGCGAGACCTGGGTGGCGAGATCGTAGACGTGCAGTAAACTAATTACAGGAGGAAAAATATGGCTAAAGGATTTAAAGGACAAAAAGCCGGCGGCGGGGGCATGATGAACCAGCTCGCCAGGCTGCAGGAACAGCTCCAACTGGCCCAGGCTCAACTGGCGGAAGAAACCGTCAGCGGGACCGCCGGGGGCGGCGCTGTAAAAGTAACCGTGACCGGAGACCAGCGCTGCACCGCCATCGAGATCGACCCGGAGCTCTTGAAAGACGGCGACGCCGAAATGGTGCAGGACATGCTCCTGGCTGCCTTCAACAACGCTCTGGAGGCCTCGCGCGAGCTGGCAGCCGAGCGCCTGGGACCGCTCACCGGAGGCCTGCCCTTTTAATACCCGATGATCCTACCCGCACCCATCCAGGACCTGATCAACGCCCTAGCGCGCCTGCCGGGAATCGGCCCTAAGACCGCCTCCCGGCTGACCTTTTTCCTGCTGAACGCCCCGGAAGACCTTCCCAACGACCTGGCCCAGGCGCTGCAGGGGCTCAAGTCGGGCACGGCTTTCTGCCAGACCTGCTTCCATATCACGGCGGCCGGGCGGGAGCAGTGCGAAGTTTGCGCCAGCCCCGAGCGCGAGAGCAGCCTGATCTGCGTGGTGGAAGAGCCGCTGGACGTGATCGCCCTGGAGCGCACCGGTGGTTACCAGGGCCGTTACCACGTCCTGCACGGGGCCCTCTCGCCGATCGAAGGCATCGGCCCGGAAGACCTGGAGGTCGCCGAGCTGATCGAGCGGGTGCAGGCCGGCCCGGTCAGCGAGGTCATCCTGGCGACCAACCCGAGCATGGAAGGCGACGCCACCGCCATGTACTTGAGCCAGCAACTGGCCCGCCTGGGGGTGCGCATCACCCGCCTGGCGCGCGGCCTGCCGGTGGGGGGCGACCTGGAATACGCCGACCAGAGCACCTTGCTGCGGGCCTTGAGCGGGCGGCAAGAGATGCGCTGAGGGGACAGAGATTGGATGGAGGATTAAGGGGAGATAAATAGGAAACCTATCCTGAATAAGACATTAAATGTCCGCTTAGGCTTGACAGGCGGCTGGGGGGCGTGTATAATATAGCCAACGAACGCATAGATGATCTCGCCCTGGGGGCAGATCGATAAAAAAATTACAAAGTCGCAGGTCCGGTGATCAGGTCAGAGCTAGCACCGGATGTTCCGCTTGCCGGGAAAAGGGAAATTCACCCGATTTTCCCTTGACAGGTCGCCCAAATGGCGTATAATTATCCGGCAGCGTGCAAGGGGAGATCTCGCTCGCATGGGCAGATCGCTAAAAACTTGAAGAGACCTCCTGCGTAAGAGGCCAAAACCTGGATGAATAGCACGGTCGTAGGCACCGATGTCAAGCAGGTATCCGACATCGGTTTTTGGTCTCTCAACCTTGACAGGCTCATGGGCGGGTGGTACAATCCGGCCCGCTCGATTAACAGGACCTTAACAACTGAAGAGTGATAGGAAACAA
>CAZAQS010000468.1:0-2733 GCA_964486825.1 uncultured Anaerolineaceae bacterium
ATCAATCGGAGGATTATGATTTGGCCCAGAATAAAGTGGACATAGAAATTCAATCCGGCGTTGGCTCTGTGGATGTGCGATGAGAATACAAACGGAGGCGCCTGATTTTTCAAGGAGGTTAATGTGGGTTGTGCAAGCTTAATTCTGGGAGTGATTGGATTGGGGGGTGTGATCATTGCTCTGATCCCCCTCTTGAATCTATTGAATTGCGTTGCCTTGCCCATTGCTCTTCTCGGCGCTGTCCTGGGCTTAGCGGAGTTGGTCAGTTACCGGCCGCCGGGACAGGGTAGGGGTGCAGCAGTGTTTGGTCTGGTGATCAATGGTACCGCTCTCCTGATCGGCTTGGTGCGATTCCTGGTGTCCCTTTTTACAACGGGCGGAATTGTTTAATCTTTGGATTCCTATAACAGTGGAGTGAGTATTGTGAAGCCCTCCGAAAGAGCATCTACAGAAGGTATATTATTCACGGATCAGTACCAATTAACCATGGCGCAGTTGTACTTCAGGATGGGTCTGCATGAAAGACTCGTCCAATTCGACCATTTCTTTCGTAATTATCCTGATTACGATGGGCATAAAGCCGGTTATTGCATCAGCGCCGGATTGCAGTCATTGGTTAATTGGATGGAAACATCTGAATTTCGAGAGATGGATATCGAACTCCTGCGTAGCCAGGTAGGGCGCACCGGCAGGCGTGTGTTTGACGACGATTTCCTGGCCTGGTTGCAGGTGAATGGCAATTTCAATGAGATCGAGCTCTGCGCAATTCCAGAGGGGCGGGTGGTACATCCGTTTGTTCCTATGACTGTTGTCCAAGGACCTCTGGCAATGGCTCAAATTCTGGAAACTGCCTTGCTGAACCAGATCAATTACCAAACGCTGGTAGCTACCAAGGCCTCCCGGATCCATGATATTGGCCGGGGACAACCAATGTTGGAATTTGGTTTGCGGAGGGGGCATGGACGTGGTGCTAATGAAGGAACTCGGGCCGCACTAATTGGGGGAGCAGATTTTAGCTCGAATGTGGGTGTCTCGCATTCTCTGGGCTTGGCTCCAAAAGGCACGCATGCGCATAGTATGGTACAGGTATTCATGACCCTGGGTTTGGGAGAATTGGAGGCTTTTCGAGCTTATGCCAGCGTATATCCGGATGACTGCTTGCTTTTGGTCGATACGATTGACACGCTTGAAAGCGGCATACCAAATGCCATAACCGTATTCCAGGAGCTGGAGCGTAAAGGGCATAAGCCGGTTGGAATACGCCTGGATTCCGGAGACCTGGCTTTTCTGAGCATCCAGGCTGCACGTATGTTGGATAAAGCTGGCTTTCCAGAAACTACGATTGTGCTCTCCAACAATTTAGATGAGCTGGTTATCTGGCAGATCCTCACCCAGATCATTGAGGAAGCACCTCGCTATGGGATGGATGCAGATGAGCTGATCCGCAGGCTTACCTATGGTGTAGGAACTCGCCTGGTGACTTCCTGGGGAGAGCCGGCCCTGGGAGGGGTTTATAAGCTCGTAGCGGTGCGCGATAACGGTAAGTGGCTGCCGGCTATAAAGGTCTCTGAATCCCCCGACAAGACCCCGAATCCGGGATATAAACAAACCTGGCGTTTGTACGATCAACGAGGGATTGCCAGTGTAGATTTGCTGAGCCTTGGTGAAGAGGACCCAAGGAAAATGGAATCCATTACCTTGCGCCATCCCACCGACCGCACGAAGTTCCGTTCCCTTGAGAAGGAGGAGGTATCCGAATTTGAGACATTGTTGGTGGAAGTCCGGGTAAAGGGAAAGCGAGTCATGGAATTCCCCAGTCTCGAGGATATGCGCAGCAAGCGCGAGCTGGACGTATCTCGCCTGGATCCTGGCGTGCGCCGCCTGGTGTATCCGCATATCTATCATGTGTCCTTGACCGAGCGCCTGTACCAGTTGAAGCAGGAACTGGTCGCTTCCGCCCTCGGATAAGGGTCTTAATCCGGATGTCTCACCTCTCCAATAATCCAAGTAAAGGAGTTACTGAAATGAGAATTTTCGGTTCGCGTATCGCCTGGGGGCTGTTATTGATCTTAGGTGGGATGCTGTTTTTGCTCGAGAATTTAAATATCATCTCCATCAGTGGTCTATTCTGGGCCATTTTATTTGTCCTGGCAGGCCTGGCATTCCTTTCGACTTTCTACTCTGACCGCTCGGCATGGTGGGCAATTATTCCAGGGGTAATCTTGTTCGGCCTGGGCGTTTTTATTGCAATGAATGAGCTGGCGCCGGGCTTCTCTGGGGTTGTGGGAGGGGCAATCTTCCTGGGGACCATCTCCCTGGCCTTTTGGTTGGTGTACCTGGCAAACCGCGCCAATTGGTGGGCAATCATACCAGCGGGCGTTATGGCAACATTGGCGATCATAGCTGGCCTGGGAGAATTGGCGCCAGGTATGGAATTAGGAGGCCTCTTCTTCTTTGGCTTAGGGCTTACCTTTGCCCTGCTAGGAGTGCTCCCCCAGCATGCTGGAAATCTGCGCTGGGCCTTCATACCAGCAGGTATTATGATCATATTTGGCGTATTGATCACTGCAGCGGCGGCTAATCTGATCAATTATGTATTCCCTGCGTTGATGATCCTGGGTGGGATTTATTTGCTCTTTCGTAGATATACGTTCCGCAAAGGATGAACAAGTAACATAAGAAAGACCTGCTATTAGAAGTCAAGAGGTCGAACCTTAAAAAATCTATCGAATA
>CAZAQS010000469.1:0-2729 GCA_964486825.1 uncultured Anaerolineaceae bacterium
TCTTTCCCTACACGACGCTCTTCCGTTATCATAGGAGGTTTGCCTGGCAATGTACGACCGGTACAGGCCTCTAACCGCCAGCCAGTCTCGAGGGTCAATTTCCAAGCACCAGATGGCGAATATGCCATTTATCTACCATTGGCAAAGGCCTCTAACCGCCAGCCTGTCCAGAGGGTCAATTTCCAAGCACCAGATGGCGAATATGCCATTTATCTACCATCCGTCATTCAACCTCCAAGGGTAGAGCTTTCGGATGTTTGGACGGCCGACGAATACCGGACACCCAAAGAGGCGTTCTTGCCGGGAAAAGTGATCCGATATTATGCTCAAGGTTACGTAAATATTCCCGATGTTGCTATCATCAGCCTGAGATGGACGGTGAACGGGCCATGCGGCAATAAAATCTTATTCGACGGAAGCGGTCAAATCCACCAGGGACAATGGACGCTGTTTCAAACGGATATCGCTACCAATTGTCCGGGCGTTTATACCTATACACTTCGCATGGCTTACCGGGATGAAGTCAAGTTCGATACTGTTTCCTACGCGGTAAATCATCCTAGTGAAGTGGTTTCCCTTAACCAGCAAGGGTTTGATAAATGCAATATCCCGTACGGGTCGAAAACAGAATCCATAAACCAGATGCAAACCTGGTGGAATTTGAGCCCTTACTTTTCTGTAAACTTATATATCGGTGGGATAAGCCGGTACTGCTCCAATTCCGAGCTTGATGCTGTTTGGGTAAACCAGGTAGCCAAGCAAGGCTGGTCCTTTATCCCCACGTGGGTCGGGCCTCAAGCGCCCTGTTCGAATTACAGGTATCGATTTAGCTCTAGCCCGAATACTGCTTACCAGCAAGGTCGACTAGAGGCGGATGCGGCCTTCGAAACAAACAGAAACCTGGGATTCTTGGGCAATACCGTCATTTATTATGATATGGAGATGTATAGCACTACGAATCTGGCCTGCCGGGATGCCGTGAATTCATTCCTGGCAGGATGGAGTCAAAGGCTTCAAGAGTATGGTGTCAGGTCTGGAGTGTATGGTCATAGAGTCAACGTGAATGATTGGGCTACGATAGCCTACCCAGGAACTCCTCATAACGTTTGGATTGCATCCTGGATACGGAGCACTTATGACCCAGGTGTCACTGCCTATGGTATTCCTGGAATTTCTGATAACCTGTGGCGTGACCAGCGCATCCGGCAATATGCAGGCGACCACGTGGAATATTATGGGGGGATTGGGTTCAGCATCGATAGCAATATTATGGATGGCGAAGTAACAGCCCTTCCAAACCTGGCGTCAAGCGCAGCCCCATTGGTGGATAGCGGGCAGGGCGGTGGGCAAACTGAACAGGTTGTAAATATCTCATCTGCTCGAAATCCACAAATCAACGATTTCCAATTAGTTTCAAACGATCGGGGTTTAGCGATTATCGACGAAAGGCTTCTCTGGACGAATGACGGAGGCAGTGAGTGGCTGGATATCACGCCCCCTTCGGCAGAGAAAAGCGCGATTATGGCCGCCGAATTCATCGACGAGATGACAGGATGGACGGTTTCCCAGGATCCATTGACAGGCCAAATGAATCTGATGGTCACCAGCAATTCAGGGCGAGATTGGAGCGTCTTGCCACTGATCGAAGGGGATGAACTGACCGGTCCACTCGCGAGCGCTGTTTACCTGGAATTGCTGGATGAACAGGCCGGTTGGGTGGTCGTAAGACTGGTTTCGAGCGCAAACTTCAAGACCGGAAGGATGTTTCACACCAAGGATGGTGGGAGATCCTGGGAAGAATATGGTGTGCCTTTCGGAGAGCCTGTGAAATTCCTCGACCAGGAGCGGGGCTGGATTGCCGGAGGGCCGGCAGAGAACCAATTGTTCTATACTCCGGACGGCGGTAGAACATGGGTTGAACAGGAACCAAATTCCATCCTCCCGATGAATACCGAATTATTCATATCATCCTTACAAACAGGAGCCTCACTGAACGGGAACCTTCCCGAAGGCACCGTCAAGGCGGAAATCAAGCCAGATGGCCAAGGATGGGTGCATGTTGAGAGGACGCAATGTGGTGGGATAAAACTGCCCCCCCTAGGAGGGTACTCATTCAATCCGGGTAGCTTCCGTTGCGAAAAGCAATCCTCCATTTTGAGCACCCCGGATGGGGGTGAGAGCTGGGTGGATATCACCCCTTAACTCTCCATCAATAATTCTACGCTCATCATGCAAAACTAGAGGCGAGTGAACTACTCGCCTCTAGTTTTGCTATGTACATTGGATGCTGAAAAGAGTCGTAAATTGCCCGAAAATCCTGATCATATCCCTTGACATCCGGGACCGTTTGCATATAATACGCATTCCACGGACAAAACCGGGTGGAACGGAAGTGAACCAAAACGAATTTCCAGAAAATCCAAAAAATACCCTTGACAGGCATAGAAAAATGCATATAATGGTAAGTCCGTGCTCGTATGGAAAGATCTCGCCCTAAAAGGAAGATCCTGAGAAATCAATAAGAACGTAACGCTTGCAAGAGCGACCGCGTCAGAGACCAGAACCGTTATCAGGTTTGTCGGTCTGGCGCCGGTGCCGAGAATTCATAGGAGGCATCGGCGTTTTTATTTGCCAGCGCCAGTGGTGAGATGATCAAGTCGAGCAGATTATAAAGAACAGGACCTTAACAACTGAAGAGTGATAGGAAACAAAAGTCAAGCAAAGTCTTG
>CAZAQS010000470.1:0-2726 GCA_964486825.1 uncultured Anaerolineaceae bacterium
TATATTTCGATTCAGAATTACTTTCGAATCACGGATAACAGGACCAGATTTAAATCACGGATTTTTCTCAGCACCCCATGCAAGGCAGCCTGATCGCGGATGGCGCCAAATAGAAGCGTGTTTCCCTGATCGTCGTATGCGAGCTCCAGGTCATCGAACCAGGCTACCCATTGACCTGAGAGAGATTGAACGATCTTAATTTCATAAACTGCAGGTTCATCCAGCGCTTGCTTTCCTGGCCTTACATCCGGCTGCTTTTGAAATTCGTGGTTTATATTGCTCTCCTTCACCGGTTTTCCTCCAAAGAACACATGTATATTAATTGAAGTGTACCCCTCGGAAGGACACCTGTCATCAGACTAAAGTTATAACTTGGATTATTTGGCTCGGGATTTCAGTGTTTACCGGTCGTATTGGTGGCAGTGAGATCAATACTTATAAAGTCTCTACCATGGCCAGTTGAGCTTTGCCCAATTCCCGTGGCTGGCGGCAGGATAACCCCCAAAGGTGTACCAGATCTCTCTGGCGCCCGGACAGGCTACATTTGCATAAACCGTCGTCGGGTTTGCATCCCGCCTTTCGATCCCGTCATCCGCCAGTATTCGGATCAAGCTGGCGGGCACACTGCTCTGCAGGCTGGCGGTCTCACTCAAACTTTGGAGTCCTTGCACAAGCTCCGCTATGCGCTCATGCCGGGCGATGGAGTTGGAGTTGTCGTCTTGGTCCTGTTGGGGGTCCTTCCAGGCTATGAAGTGATTGGCCCCCACCAGCCAGGGCCGGCTAGGCTCTAATTTGATATGAGACTGGCAGGTGCATTCGTACAAGGAAAAAGCGTCTGTCTTGCCATCCACAGCAAACAGCAGCATCGCGCCATCCCGATCAACCTGGTTCAATAGTTGCTCCACATCTTCCAGAGTGCAGCAGGTCTCCAAGGCCTCCACCATGAAGGCGTAGGGCTCCATGTGCTGCTTGCCAGGTGTTGGTCGATCCCAGGCTTCCACGTAGTTGTAATGCAGCCATAACTGCTCCCGATTGATACCGGTCGGGGTGAAAACGTCGCCGAGCAGAGTAAATGTGATCGTCGGGATCCGGTCACCCAGCTCGCGGATCATGGAATAGCCCCACAGGTGCGGGGCAAAGAAATCGTTGTTGCGCGCCACCCAGGCGCGCCCGTCCAGGATGCACACTGCACCGGTGCAGCCGCTTTCCAGATATGGCTCCAGGTACATCCACTCCGCAAGCCGCTCGAGCGGCAACCGGGCGCCGGCTGAAAGGCCTTGCAGCTCGTCCCGGAAGCGCGCGGGAAAGCGGTCTATATATTCAAGTGCTGCTCTCTGAAAGCTTAGGGTACCCTGTTTCGGTTCTGTAGGCATACGGGCAGCAAAGTACTGCTGAATGTATTCTTCCAAGCGCGTGTCAAGCAGGCGTCCCAAATTCACGCCCAGCTCATAGGCGTTCCTGCCCCTGGTATGAAAAATTCGATCCGATACCCCTGTTGCTGTCTTCATACGGTTGTTCAAGCTCCTTTCGTAGGAGGATATGTACTTGAACCAGGTGTATCCCTGGATAGGGAATTTCAGGGGATAAGTAGTCGGAGTTGATTTGCCTTGATAATCGCTTGCGGACGGCTGCGCACGTCCAGCTTACTGTAAATATGCGAAACATGCGCCTTGACCGTTCCCAAGGTGATGACCAGCTTGTCGGCGATTTCCTGGTTAGAATGCCCTTCGGCAATCATGCGTAGAACATCCAATTCGCGCTCGGTTAAAGGGTCTATTAATACCGGATGATCCCTCGATTTGATCGAAGATATCTCGAGAGAAGCCGGTGGGGCCGGTATCCCAGTGGGCAGTAATCTTTCCAACAACCTGGTCTCATACTCCCTGGAGAACTTTTCTTTTGAACGGTAGGCCATTCGCAACAGCCGGGCCATCGGTTCACCCTCATCTAAAAATATGCGGGTATATCCCTCAGGCTCGGCCAGCCTGAGAGCTTCCTCCAAAGCCGCCACAGCCAGCGGGAGTTGGCGTTCCATTGACTGAGCAAGAGCCTGCAATACCAGCAACTCGATCACCACTCCCCACCGCTCAACTCCGCGAGCAACAGTCAGGGCCAGGTCCAATGCTTTGAGCGCTTCCGGAGCATTTCCTTGTGCGATCCAGACTCGTATCTGCATAATTGTCATCAGTTCCATTGGATAGGCAGGACCTGATTTCCAGTTTTGCCCATGCGATTGAAGCCAGCGGGCTGCGGCCTGGGTATCCCCCATGCGCAAATACATTCGCACCTGTTGCACGGTTAACTGGGCTGCACTGCCGGGAAGCGGGGGAAATTCCAGCAGGATTTGCTCCGTTTCGTGCCTGAGACGAAGTGCGCTGTCTCGATCCCCTTGAACCCACTTGATGCGGGCTAAATTCTGGAGATTTGGCAGTAGAGCGAACGAGCTGTCAAGCTTCCGGGAGAGCTCAATCCCCTGAAGAAAATAATGCTCTGCTTCCTCGAGCTGGTCCCACTCATACAACAACTGCCCCATGGCCGACACTGTTTTAGCTGCAACTGGTAAACCCTTTTTATCCCGGATACTGCCCAGTTGGAGTGACTGCTGGTAGGAAAGAGCCGCCTGGTGAAGCTGACCGCGCCGCACCTGTAAATCTCCTAGCTTCTTGAGGGCTACCAACTCGTCTACTCGATCTCCATATGCATGGCAAAACTGCTTCGCCTCTTGA
>CAZAQS010000471.1:0-2721 GCA_964486825.1 uncultured Anaerolineaceae bacterium
TCAAGTCTACCAGCAAGGTGGTCACTGCGAGTAAGAAGGTGTACTGGCCGAAAACCGCGTCTCCCAACACCCGCGAGGCGAGCACTGTCAGCGCCAGCACAAACACCAGCGAGATATTGGAGGTGATCCCCCATAAGCTATTCTTGGCCAGCCCGTGGTACTGAGAAACGCTAAATTTTTCTTTTTCCATTATCTTGTATGGCGGTTACCCGATTGTGAACCGGCCTATCCTGCCTGGGATTCACTGCTTCGTACAAAAGGTGCAGGTTTGCCCCTGCTTATTGGATGATTTCGGGATCCCAGGCAACCCGTTTCGCTCTCTCTCCGTGGTTCCATCCGGCCAGCAACCTCCCCGTAATTCTCAGGAAACCGCGCCCGAGTTATTAACCCTGGCAGCTGGCGGTCCAGATATGGGTAGTGAACATAAAGGTTGGATTAACTTCCAATAGAGACCAACGAAAATGGAGTAAAGTTTGAGCAATTGATTGGCTTTCTTCCCTTTTATGAGCGCCTGGGGGACGTATATCGCTCCCCCATTGAGCCACTCCTGGTCCCTTTTAACCTTCAATCTCTGGAATTCCTTCCGCTTATTTAAGATAGACTTAAACTCTATAATTACCGCCAGGTTACCCTCCAAGTAATCTCGCCCCGCCCCTTTCAAAAAGAGGAAGAACGCCTGAAAGACTTCGTGCAAAGCCAGTATGGGAGCAATCAAAAGCAAAGTCCTCCAGGAATACAGTTTTAGGACAAAGTGCCAGCGATTGCGAGTTTGGTAAAATACCTTCGCGGTTCCTCTGGGTTTGCTCCGGTGGTGGGCGATGGCAGCCGGCACGTTCACACACTGGTAACCTGCCAGAGTGAGCCTGGCAGTGAAATCTCCGTCTTCCATGTTAAAGAATAAATCGGCATCGAAACCGCCGACCTGAAGCGCTACCCGCCGGTCCAGAAGAAGCGCGCCTCCAGACACAACGTCGAACACTTCGTATTCCGGGCGCTGTCCAGAGAGCGGTTCCGGCCTGGATACAAGAGCTGCCAGGTAACTAATCCACCCTCCATTGTAGTGGTAAACGTGGGGGTCGTTGGGATCACAGATTTCAGGATGGCAGGCAGCAACCTGGGGGATGGATAGCATAATCCGCATCAACCTGGTCAGCGTATCCGGCTCCAAAACCATATCATTATCCATAATCAAAACGTAATCTGTCCTGGCTTCATTCAACACCACGTTCCTGGCGCCTGGCGATCCAAAATTTTCGGGCAAGCAAATAACCCGTACTTCTGGAAATTGCCTGGAGAGTAATTCCAGACTGCCATCCATTGAATGGTTGTCCACAACGATCACATCATAATCTGGGTACTCCAGATCGCGGATGGCCTGCAGCGTATCTGCAAGGATATCCACACCGTTGTAGTTAATAACGCCGATCGTTACTTTTTCTTTTGGAGCCATTCAATTTCGCCTCGACGAGCAAGATTCTCGCTTCTGAGTTGGAACGTAATACCGGTACTTTCCGGATAAGAACTCCTTTATCCCCCGCAGCTCTTGTTAATAAAGATTCAGATTCTTAGCTCGCCGGTGTAATTTCAGACTGAATATCTCGGCTAGAGGTTTTCTTTCCCGCCCCGGGAGCCTGAAAATATAATCATCTTTCACCCTGGTGATATAAAAGGGGGATGTCCCAGGCCTGTTCGTCCTCCGTCCGGGCGCGGTAACCCAAAAATTGCTCTGATAACCGGCCTCCTGGCTTAATCTTACCGCCAGCTGGCTGCCTGCACCCCAGGGATAACACAAATGCTTGACCGGTTTCTTCAGCCGGTCCTGCAAGGTCTGTCTGGCCTTGGTCAATTGGCTCAAGATTGCTTCCCTTTGTTGGGTTTTTGTTTCATAAAAGCCACCAGATGAGTTTACGGCTGCAATCCGGAAGTATTCTTTCAATGATCTGCGCCAGTTCGGACGGTTGAAAAAGGTGTCTCCTCCCTGCTCTGCCACCCAGGAGACACAAGCCTCCCTTACCTGGGGATCGTCAAAGTATCTTGGATAGCTCGAATAGCGAGAGGCATGCTGAAATATGGGAGTACCCAATTGGAGATTGTTGGTATAGATTTCCTCCTGCCCTATCCAGGGAGTATCGATCTGCAAGGGGTTCGCTTCATAATGAGGGTGGAAAAAATCTACCAACTTAGGAGCGGTGAATATGCTGTCATGATGGTAGGTGTGCGACTGCATTTCCATCACTCCACTGGCTTCCATTTCCGCTACCTCCGGCCAGGAAAGCCAACGAGCACTCCCGGTTGGGTCAGGTTGTTCCCTGATAAAGCCCGGCACAAGAAAACCTACTGCAGTAAACCCATATTCTTTAAGTAGAGGATAAGCTACCCGGTACCAGCTGATATCTCCATCATCAAAGGTGAGCAGCACCGCTGGACTCGTAATGCGCAGCTCTCCGCACAAAAAGGCCATGAATTCTTCCAGATTTAACGTCCGGTAACCGTTGTGCTGCAAATACGCCAGCTGCTCTTCAAAAAACGGCGCGGATACCGAGTGGAACATAAACACTGGCGCCTCGTCTCTGAGTGGTTCTGGACTGGTTGCCGTGACAAATGCAGGATAGTATCCCTTCAGCAACCGCTGCAGCTCATTAGGGACTTCTAAAAGACCTTTCACAATTTTTTGTCGCCACATCCTGTTCATTCCACTTAAATTTATTTTCTGGTTCCAGT
>CAZAQS010000472.1:0-2674 GCA_964486825.1 uncultured Anaerolineaceae bacterium
AAGGGGATGAAATTGTCAAAAAGGATTACAGGAAGAAGATCATTTTCTTCCTGCATGGCTTCGACGAAAAAGGCCATTAGCTCCAGGTCGTGACGATCCCTCTGGAAACCCGGCAGAGGTTGCATTCTCAGCATTGATTTGTTCGCCCGGCGATATCCACAATCTATGGAACAAAACAAGGGAGGTTCAGGCTGGTCGTCTTTAAGATGGACTTGCCGGAAGAGGGAAAGACGGTCGCTGGTATGAGTGATCTCGCCTGCCGAAGGTTTTATCCCAATGACAAACTTCGAGTTATCGGATAAAATAAATCCAATTTCAAATGGCGGGGGTGACCCATGCCGATGAAATAAGCGCTCCAATTTTCTTTGACCGTTCCTATCTACATCTCAATATCAGGGAGATACCCATGAACGACAAGCGGCTGCGCGTCTTAGTGTTATTCTTTATTGCCGGGCTTGTGACCGTTGGAAATGGTCTACAGCCGACCTATGCCACCCTTGCCTCTGATTCCGAGACCCACGCCGCCATCGATGCTTACATCCAAGAGCGTATGCAGGCGCTCAAGATCCCAGGCGCAGCATTGGCCATTGTGCAGGGCGATCAGATCGAATATTTGCAGGGGTATGGCGTCGCCGATTCGACCGGGCGGGAGATCACACCCCAAACTCCGTTCATGCTGGCTTCGGTCAGTAAATCTTTCACAGCGCTTGCCATCATGCAGCTCGCCGAAGAGGGCAGGCTGGACCTGGATGCGCCCGTCCGGGAATATCTGCCCTGGTTCCAAATCGCAGATGAAAGCGCAGCCTCGGAAATGACCGTTCGCCAGCTGCTCTACCAGACCAGCGGGTTTTCCGAAACGGACGGCAACAGGATCAACCTGGATACCAATATGGCGGAGGATGCCCTCTCGGCCAGCATGAAGCGATTAACAAGGACAGAATTAATCCACGCGCCTGGCACTGCCTTTGAATATTCGAATATCAACTATGGCTTGCTGGGAGCAATTGTCGAAACCGTTTCAGGGGAATCCTTCGAAAGCTACATCCAGCAAAACATCTTTGCTCCCCTGGAGATGGAACACTCCTATACATCTATGTCCGAGGCCGAGGCAGGGGGCGCGACCCACGGTACCTACCCGTTCTTCGGCCTTCCAGTCCGATACGATCAAATGATGCCATATTCCCGCGCCGTGACACCCTGGGCCGGACTCTTTTCCAGCGCAGAAGACCTGGCTCACTACCTGATCGCCCATCTGAACGAAGGAGGATATCAAGGCAATGCCATCCTTCCGCCTGAAGGAGTCTCTCAGCTGCTTACCCCCGGTGTTGAGGTCAATAAGTGGTCCAGCTACGCCATGGGGTGGTGGATCGATCCGAATTTCGATCTCGCCTCCCAGGATCAATCGGACAGATTATCAAGTTACGCAATACCGGTTGTGATCTCTCATGAAGGCAGCTGGGCGGCGTTCCGGACGGTGGCCTTGATGGTACCGGGGCAGAAGGTTGGGGTTGTCCTGCTCATGAATACCAATGACCCGGCCATCGAGTCAGCCTTTGGCTCGCTTGGTTGGGACGTGCTCTTGCTCTATCTCGGGAAAGAGCCCATGTACTATCCCCCCTTCGAGGACTTCATCCTCCAGAATGCTCGTCCGGTTTTTACTGTCGTCACGATCCTGCTGCTGGGGAGCTTCCTCTGGTTCGTTCGCAAATTACGTAGCTGGCGCCAAAGCCCCATGGCAGCGCCATCTGCCTGGAAAATGATCGCCGGCTACCTGCTCCTCCCGCTGGCATTCGATCTTCTGCTGGCCTGGTTCCTGCTGGCGGTACAGCTCCCGGACGCCAGGGTAACCGTTCCATCCGTAGTACGTATGGCTCCGGATCTGGGCCTGCTCCTCATCCTGATCCTCCTGTTCACATTGGGATGGGGAACCCTGCGGACCCTGCTCCTGTCCCAGATCCTGTTTAGAAAAGCAGCGCGCAAGCAAGAGTCCCCCAGCCAGGAGCCGGGTCTGGGACAGGTTGCTTAGAACTGCTACCGGGGCCATGCGAAACGGAACCATCAAGGATCGCTTTGGCACTCTGTCTTCTTTCTTCAAGGACGTTCGAGGGTTGCTCAACGTAGCTCACCCAGACTGTGTTCGTCCGGACCGATTGGGTGGTATGGATTGTAGATGAAAAGGTTGCAACGCTCCCCCGCGACGCTCTCGCGCCATGACGGACGCTCCAATTCATGAAATTAATATTGGGCGCGGCTCGGGCGATGGCGGTGAGCACAGGGCGGTAATTCCACTGCTTTGTTCGCCTGGCGATGTTCACAGGCTATGGAACAAAACTAAGGAAGAGTTCAGGCTGGTCGCCTTTACAGCAATTCTAAATGTAAATAGTGTCATTGCGAGACGGCGCTCTTCCGTCGAAGCAATCCCCCCATTTTAGCGAGGAGATTGCTTTGCACACCGGCCACCTGCCCCGCACGAACGATCAGTGCGGGGTGCACGGTCGCTACCGGGAAAAAGCGCTTGCAATGACATATTTAGAATTGCTGTTGTCTTTAAGATCAATTTGCCGGAAGAGGGGGAAGACAGCCGCCGGCACGAGTGATCTCGCTGTATAATCAAGGACATGGATGAGCAAACGATCAATTCTGTCCTCCTGAAGTGCAAAGATGCGCTCTTTCA
>CAZAQS010000473.1:0-2659 GCA_964486825.1 uncultured Anaerolineaceae bacterium
CCGAGCGCACGGCGAGTTCTTCGGGCTGATACGCCCGGCGACGGCGATGGTGGAAATCAGCCGGCTGATCGACCCCGAGATGCTGGTGGAGATCGAAGCGCAGGCGTTTATCGCTTAGCTCCTAACCCGTTACGCCTGGCTTGGGGCCCAAACGGCTAATAGATGCGCGGATTGGATCACGGTTACCGGCTGAAGAGCATAACCTCTCGTGTCGCAGGTGACCAGGTAGTGGCAAGAGGCCAGGCAGCGGTTGCTTGAACAGCATCCTCGAAATCCTCCCAGGCGAGGTCACAAGCCTTTTCGATCACCTTCTGATTGAGACCTGAGGCGGGCGGAGTTGGTAAAATGAGGATCACGTTTCTTTTCATTGCCAGGGGGTTGACAGGGTAACGAGTTGGGATATACTCATTCAGTGAGTATATCCTGATGACCCGATATGCCAGTGCATTGTCTCCCGAATACGCCTTGCTCGGTTTCCTGGCGCAAAAGCCCGCCCACGGATACGAGCTTCACCAACGCTTGAGCAGCGAGCTTGGGCAGGTATGGCACGTCAGCCAAAGCCAGGTCTACAATATCTTGAAGCGCCTGGATGGGCAGGGTTATATCCAGGGGGAGATTGAAGAGCAGGAGAAGCTGCCGGCGCGCCAGATGTATACCCTGACGGGCAGTGGGCGGCAGCGCCTGAAAGATTGGTTGATCACACCCACCGGTAGCAGCGTGCGCGCCATCCGGGTAGAATTCGTTACCCGGCTGTATTTTGCACGCTTGCTAGGCTCAGACATGCCCTCCCGGCTGTTGGACGCCCAGCTTGAAGAGAGCCGTTCCGGCCTGGCGCGCCTGGAAGATTTGCTTGCCGAAACCCCGCTTGAGCAGGTCTACAACCGCTTAGGCCTGGATCTGCGCGTGCGCCAGTTGAGGGCGATCCTGGAGTGGCTGCAGGAGAGCGCTGCCAGCCTGGTGATGGATAGAAGCTATCATGAAGACAGATCTTCAAGGTAAAGGGTTGGCCTGCCTGCTGGCCTTAATGTTGTTGGTGGGTTTTGCGGCTTGCCAGTCGCAGGCGCCCAGGCTGGCGGGCTCGGAAGAAATCAGTGTGGCGGCAGCTGCTGACCTGCAGTTCGCCTTCCAGGAAATCGCACAAGCTTTCGAACAGGAGACCGGTCAGAAAGTGCGGCTAGTCTTCGGCTCTACCGGCCAGCTGACACAGCAGATCGAGCACGGCGCTCCATACGACCTGATCGCAGCCGCGAATATCGAGTATATCGAGCGGCTGGCCGAGCAGGGGTTATTGCTAGAGGATAGCATCTCGTTATATGCGCGCGGCAGGATCGTTCTGGCTATTAACCTTAAATCAGGGGTGAATGCCGGCGAGCTGACCGACCTGTTGGACCCCGCCATCCGACATATCGCCATCGCCAATCCGGAACACGCTCCTTACGGCGTGGCAGCCCAGGAAGCGCTACAATCGGCGGGGATCTGGGAAGAGGTGCAATACAAGCTGGTGCGAGGTGAGAACGTGCGCCAGGCGCTACAATACGTGCAGAGCGGGGATGCGCAGGTGGGGATCGTGGCGTTGTCTGTGGCGGAGGTTCCGGAGATAACCTGGAAGTTGATCGACGAAGACCTGCATACACCGCTCGACCAGGCTCTGGGCGTGCTGGCCTCCTCGGACCACCCTGACCTGGCGCGCCAGTTTGCTGAATACATCAACGGGAAGAGCGGAAGGCCGGTGATGAAGCGGTATGGTTTCCTGTTGCCGGGGGAGGCGCTGGTCGAGGCTCCTGGCCAGATGGATACCCATGAGTAGTTCTTATGAGCATTCTCACGCAAAGGCGCAAAGGTGTAGAGGGGGGTGATGGATAAGAGAACTTGGGATTGACATCTCCCGTGGCGATCTCGGCCTGGGTAACGCTATGGGCGGGTAGCCTGGCGCTGGCTTTCGGGTTGTACCTGGGTTGGCTGCTGGCGAAAAGAAGCTTCCCCGGTAAGATCTTCCTGGAAGTGGCAGTAATGCTGCCGCTGGTCCTGCCGCCGACGGTTCTCGGCTATTACCTGTTGAGCGGGTTAGGGCAACGCGGCCTGGGTCCCTGGGTGGAAGGCTTAACCGGAATGCGCTTTGTTTTCTCTTTGCCGGGAGCGGTTGTGGCGGCTGCCGTAGCTGCCCTGCCCCTGGCGGTGCAGGCCATCCGGGCCAGCCTGGGGGGAGTGGATCGTGAGATCGAGGAAGCCGGGCGGATCGATGGGTGCTCCGAATGGCGTTTGTTCTGGTGGGTCAGCTTCCCGATCGCATGGCGCGGCATCCTGGCTGGGGCGATCCTGGGGTACCTGCGAGCTTTGGGGGATTTCGGCGCTACATTGATGGTGGCAGGCAATATACCCGGGAGGACGCAAACCCTGTCCATGGCCATCTACGACGCCGTGCAGGCCAATAACCTGGTCCTGGCGAACCGGTATGTGCTGCTGCTGTCGATCCTGGTAGGTGTTTTCTTGTTTATCGTAACCCGCTTGAGCCGGCAAAGAGATCTCGAAATGGAATGGGGATAAGCTATAATTCCAGCAGGCAATGTACCGATATTTGAGAGCCGAGGGCGGAAGAAAACATGCTCGTCGAACACTGGATCATCTTCGCTACACTTATCCTGACTCTAGTCTTATTCAT
>CAZAQS010000474.1:0-2653 GCA_964486825.1 uncultured Anaerolineaceae bacterium
CGTCTAGGAGGGTTGGCGGGCGGTATGCTGCTCATGCTGGCAATTGTTTATTACATGCTATTGTCCCTGACCCCTGATCTACCCCCCTCTACTCCTATAGCGCCTCCTGACAAAGCTGGGTTGGGTGAACAAATTGAAGTGATCACATTTGGAGCTTATGAAGCTACCCAGCCTTATTATGAACGAGTGATCGAGCAATTCAACCAGCAATCTGCCGATATACATGTCCAATTCATACCCCTACCGGCAGCCCGCTTCAGTGATACTCATACTTTAGCCTCGGCCGCAGATGTGGTGCTAGTGCCATTCGGGTTGACATCGGAAATGTACGTATATTTTCGCGACCTGCAACCCCTGCTAGACTCGGATTTGGATTTTGCCCCAAGCGATTTCTGGCCGGGAATACTGGATGGGTGCCGAGATGCGGGGGGCCGGCTAGTGGGCATACCCTTGTATGCTTCATTGGGGGGAGTGTATTACGAACGGGAAGCTTTCAAAGCTGCGGGTATGGAATATCCAAGACCAGGCTGGACTCTAGTCGACTTCATCGAGGCGGTGCAATACTTAGCAAGACATGAAGAAAACTCTACCCGTTATGGGTTAGCAGATAACCTACATCTGAGTACATCGATCTTAAGACCTTATATTGAGGCTTATCTGATTCCCGGTACAATAGATAACCCTGGGGACCTGGCAATGAGAATGGCAAAGGAGCTGGAGTGGTATATGGACCTGACTCAATCTGGAGCCATCTTACCAATTGGATCCCAGCAAGGAGAGTGGGAAGCCCTGTTTACAACTGGCAACCCGCCTGCGATGTGGGTGGGGCAGCTTGGCCAGTATATGCCGGGCTCCTCGACTGGCTTTTCTCCCCAGCAGCCCTTAGAAGGACTGGCCATCTCGCAATATGGGTTCGCGCCTTACCCAGCAGGAGAGAGTTCGTCAGCTTCCAACATGACCCCCTTCAGCCCAGCTTGCGCAATAATCAGCACTGGCTCCCAAGATCCACTCCGCTCATGGGATTTGGTGGAATACCTCTCACACCAAGAGCATATTGAAAACCAGGGATTGGGTAGCCAGATCTTGCGGATACCTGCCAGGCAATCGGTTGCAGAGACCGGTGGGTTCTTTGATCGGATTCCTAACGAGCAAAAAGCTGCTGTGCGTTACGCCTTGGAGCAACTGCGGCCGGGTACCCATTCCTCACAGGCTTTAAGCGTATTGCATGAGGCCTTGATGCTGGCGCTTTCGGAGTCTGCAGGACTGACAGATGCCCTGGTAAAAGGGTTGGCAGAACTTACAAACGAGCCGGGTGCCCCCATGGAGACCCAGGAAATCGTTATCGCGACCCCTCAGCCTACCACCCGTCCCGGCCAGACCAGCGCCCGTTTCTTCTTCCTTGCCTTGAGCGAGGGTGAAAAGATGGCCCTGACCACCCTGGGTCAAACTTATAACCAGGCTCATCCAGAGACTTCTGTACGGATCATATTCACCTACGATCTTCCCCAGGATCTCAATTTTACACGCGGCTTCGACGAGCAGTTCGACTGCTATGCCTGGTATTCACCGGCCTTCTTTGATCCTGACCAGGTCGACTACATGCGGCCTCTTGATCCCTTATTGGAGGCAGAGCCAGTCACTTTCATCCAGGATTTTTTCCCGGAACAACTTAATCTATATCGCTCAGATGGACGTTTGTATGGTTTGCCGGCCTCCAGCCAGCCGGAGGTAATGTTCTATAACACTGACTTGCTGCGTAAGCGTGGTATTCCAATCCCTGATATAGATTGGACCTATCAGGATTTCCTTGATCTCATCCAGGCAGTGTCATCTCAAGACCCTGGCGACCCAAGCTATGGCTACCTGTTTGACGAATGGGAAAACCTGTTTGAATACTATTACCAGGTGGAGTGGTCGGAAGGCCATGATGTTGCTGAGCCGCGTGCTTTCTTCGACAGCCCCCAGGTGCTGGGTTACTTAAGCTGGCTGTCTGACCTGCGAAAGGCGAACGTCCTGTTCGTCAAATATGATAGCGAGTTCTTCCCTGCATGGCAGGCTTTCGAGGAAGGGAAGATTGCTTTTTGGACTGCCCCGGCGGGTGATCCCTTCGTTTATTACTTCGCCGATAGCATGGATCCCCCTTATGAGATCGGTGTCCTGCCCCTGCCCGCACCTCCTGGGGGTGGGAAATATTATGGCGGCCCTACGAGCCGTGGCTACTTCATCTCTCCCAGCTCTGCTAACCCCCAGCTCTGCTGGGACTGGATCAAATTCCTATCGGAACAGCCCAATGCCATAGAAGGCGTACCGGCTCGACCTTCGGTGGCGACCTCGCTGGCTTGGACCGCGTTGGTTGGCGAAAATGAGGCTGCGGCTTACCGGCAGGCTCTTTCGCAATACGAATCCGTGCCACTTGAGCACGTGGGAGGAGCTTATTACAAATGGCGCCACGATGCGATGCGGGCCGCTTTAAGTGGAGCCAGCCTGGAGTCGCTGTTAGCTGATCTGCAAGTCAAAGCTGACCGTTACCTGGCCTGTATGATCGAAGCGGGCGCCTCACAGATGGACTATCCCGAGGTGGTGGGTGTAAGAGAAAATTGTGTAGCTGAAGCTGAGTCTATGGAGGAGTAGAAGGAATGTAGAGCAGCTTTTT
>CAZAQS010000475.1:0-2637 GCA_964486825.1 uncultured Anaerolineaceae bacterium
TAGCACAGGTATTCAAGTCTATGGAATATGGACCTGCCCCTGAATCGGCAGACGCCGCCTTGGCCTGGCTGGAAGAGAACGACCGGCGTTTTGGTCTGTTCATAAACAATTCCTGGCAGCATCCAGACGGAGCAAGTTACTACACCAGCTATAACCCGGCAAACGGGGAGAAATTAGCTGATACGGTCCAGGCAGGTCAGGCTGAGGTGGACAATGCGGTAGCCGCGGCTCAAGCGGCATTCAAATCCTGGAGTACGACTCCCGGTACAGAGCGAGCGCGCTATCTGTATGCCATTGCTCGAAATATTCAAAAGCATTCCCGTCTGCTGGCAGTGCTCGAATCAATGGATAACGGAAAACCCATCCGTGAGTCACGCGATATCGATGTGCCCCTCTTGGCACGTCACTTCTACTACCATGCCGGGTGGGCCCAGTTGATGGAAACTGAGCTTGCGGATTACCAGCCGGTGGGCGTAATCGGCCAGATCATTCCCTGGAATTTCCCGTTGCTCATGCTAGGTTGGAAGATTGCCCCAGCTATCGCCATGGGTAACACCATTGTGCTCAAACCAGCTTCCTACACCCGTCTTTCGGCGCTGCTCTTCGCCCAAATTGTCGCTGAAGCTGGACTTCCTCCCGGGGTAGTCAACATTATTACGGGCAGCAGCAAAGCTGGAACAATGCTCGTAACCCATCCAGGCGTGGACAAGATCGCATTCACCGGCTCCACCGATGTAGGACGTATCCTCCGCAGGCAAACAGCCGGATCAGGCAAAAAAATATCTCTGGAGTTAGGTGGAAAATCGCCCTTCATAGTCTTTGAGGATGCTGACCTGGATGGTGCAGTTGAAGGGGTCGTCGACGCTATCTGGTTCAACCAGGGCCAGGTGTGCTGTGCCGGGTCTCGCCTGCTTGTTCAGGAAAATGTTGCTGATCGTTTTATAACCAAGCTGAAAGCTCGCATGGGGCGGTTGAGAGTGGGAGACCCTCTCGATAAAGCTATCGATATCGGCGCCATCGTCGACCAGACCCAATGGGATACGATTGACCGATGGGTTCAGACTGGAGTACGAGAAGGGGGCGCTCTTTACCAACCCGAGATCGAGATGCCCGGGAAGGGCTGCTTCTACCCGCCAACGCTAATTACAGGCCTGGATCCAGCTGCTGAAACAATGCAAGAAGAAATCTTCGGCCCAGTATTGGTCTCACTGACCTTCAGATCGCCTTCCGAAGCAATCGAGTTAGCGAATAACACTCGGTACGGATTGGCTGCCAGCGTTTGGAGCGACAATATCAACCTGGCTCTTGACGTGGCGAGTAAATTAAAAGCTGGATCTGTATGGGTCAATTCAACGAACCTCTTCGATGCAGCTTCCGGTTTTGGCGGTTACCGGGAGAGTGGTTTTGGTAGAGAGGGCGGGAAGGAGGGTTTATTCGAATATATGCGCCCTACCTGGCAGGACCGACCGCGCCCGGACTACGAGCTTCCTGAGAGTGAACCTGCCAAAACGTGGGGTGTTCATATTCCCACCCGACCGAGCAGCCTTCGAAATAACTCTACCAACGGAAAACGTATACCGGTCGACCGTACACTGAAAATGTATATCGGAGGGAAGCAGGTACGTCCGGATGGCAATTACACCCGGGCAGTGTCCGATGCCAAGGGAGCCCTAATCGGACAGGTCGGTGACGGGAATCGCAAGGATATCCGTGATGCTGTCGAAGCCGCGCACGCCGCGCATACTACAAAACCTGGTTGGGCCATGCGCCATGGCTACAATCGTTCTCAGATCCTATATTTCATAGCAGAAAACCTTGATGCTCGCCAGGAGGAGTTCGCCCGACGTATTTCGGAAATGACCCGATCTTCCAGGAAGCACGCCCAGCTTGAGGTCGAGTTATCCATCGAGCGGCTCTTCACCTATGCTGCTTGGGCTGACAAATACGGAGGAAATGTGCAAGAGACCACCTTGCGGGGAATTACCGTTGCTGTCAACGAGCCTGTAGGTGTGATCGGCATAGCCTGCCCGGACGAATATCCTCTACTGGGTTTCGTATCGCTGATGGCGCCTGCTATTGCACGAGGCAATACCGTTATTATGATCCCCAGCCAAAAATATCCCCTCAGCGCCATGGATTTTTACCAGGTTCTAGATACATCTGACGTTCCTCCAGGGGTGGTCAATATCGTAACAGGCGAACCCGATCATCTCACGAAAATTTTGATTCAGCACGAAGATGTGGACGCGGTTTGGTATTTTGGTAGCGCCGAAGGTAGCTATCACGTGGAATTTGAATCGGCGGTAAATATCAAGCGAACCTGGGTTGGCTATGGATTAGCTCGTAATTGGATGGAGTCGAAACAAGGTGCCGGACAGGAATTCCTCTACCATGCCACCCAGGTTAAGAACATTTGGGTACCTACTGGAGAGTAAGTTAATCAAAAACCAACGTTATAATTTGAATAGAGCAACATGATAGCAGCATCCATCCAGTCCATACCCACCGGTTCTTGTTTGTCTCTGCAGGAACTTGGTTTGGAGAGCCCAGTTCCTCAAAACAAACAAGTCATGGGCAGTACTTATTTTCTGATCCCCGCTGATATTGGGACTGGTTGTTCTGCTGTCATCGGCATCG
>CAZAQS010000476.1:0-2627 GCA_964486825.1 uncultured Anaerolineaceae bacterium
TACACTCTTTCAGACGTGTGCTCTTCCGATCTTATGGACTGTCCTTGAAGACTTATAGATCATCCATGCTTTAGCCAGCCCTTTAGCTATGCCATTTAGGATGGCGAAAATGAGCAATGCGTATAGATCCGGAGCCAACCCGAATCCCCTTTCCCAGGACAACCTTTTCTCACTTTGGAGAAGGAATATATAGGGAATACCGAAGTAGAGCACAATTGGCCAAATAATTTCCTTCAGAATGTCGATAATCAAATGACCTCTCGCTTTCCCAGGAACATTCAATTTCCACCTGGGAAACTTAACCAGCCACCAGCGAATCGCGAAGCCAACGGAAACCAGGATAACGACTGCCACGATCGAATAAATCATGCTCAAGGACATTCCGGTAGTTGCTGGTTCTTTCATCAGGAGATTGAGAATACCTTGAGACAGTTCCGGATAGGCCATCATAGAATGAAATAATCCGGTTTGATTGATCAGGATCACAACGCCAGTCTCCAGGTCCGGGAGCAGCCAGGCGTCCGCGGAGAAGTTCATCAACATACCATCGTGGTGTAGAGCCCTTGTGCCATTGAACTGCGATTCTCGCCATCCCATTGCATAACCACTTTCTACCTCTTCCGGCGGAGTGTGCATTGCCTCCATACTTGATTCTGAGAGCACTTGCTCCCCCTAATATCGGCCCCCATTAAGTTGGGCGATCAGGAAATGAGCCATGTCTTCAGCAGTGGATGTAATGCGCCCGCTGGGAGTTTCATATATAGGATGAGCTTCTTCTCTGGAGATAGGAAAACCGAACAATACTCCATGACCCTGTGCTACACCTGCTTGCTCCGCTCGAACCGGATCTGCGAAACTGTTCTCCATATCTAAGGGTGTGAAGATATTTTCCTGGACATATTGACCATAAGGTAGGCCTGAAATGGTCTCCACCAACAAACCCAAAACCTGGTAATTTTCGTTGAAATAATGGAACTCGGCTCCCGGCTGTGCGATAAGTCTGGCCTGGCGCAGTTCCTCGACGGCTGTTCGCAAAGTGGCATCTACCGGAAGATCCGGAAAATATCCCACTTCCGATAACCCACTCGCGTGGTTGAGCAGATTGCGGACGGTGATGGTCGCTGAGGCTTCAGGGTCTGAGACCTGGAACCATGGAAGATATTCTTGGACAGGATGGTCCAATTGAAGGTCCCCTTGCTCTACCAGCTGAATGACAGCCAAGGCAGTGATGGGTTTACTCACCGAGCCAATATACGAACGAGTGTCGGGAGTCATGCCCATCTCAGGCCCAGCAAGACCATATCCACGTATATGCACGATTCGATCGCCTTGTACAACCGCAAAGGCCAGCCCGGGGATACGAAGAACGCGCATCCTTTCTTGAATGAAATTATCAATTTCTCCAAAATGTGCTTGTTCAGGTCGTATGGCTGAAGCGTTTCGTGTGAGAAATAATATCGAGAGCGGGAGAACCAATATAAACACCTGTAAAATTACTCTTAAGTTTATCTTCTTGAACATAACGATATCCTTTCTGTATCCGCATCATACTTGAATTACCAGGAGCTCTAACGGAGCCTGGCTGGTCGGGGCCGGTCCGATTGTTAGTCAAGTCGATCATGCTCACTACTCCGGGGCGCAAGAGAGGGCTAATCTTTTATTCCAATGAAAATATCTTCCCTTCTTTGCCCATCCCCAAACTCATCAACATCGCAATAGCCGCTGCGAGTGTAACTACAAGAAATACCGTCTGGAATTTGTTAAAATCGATTGGCGCAGAACCAAGAATGTATGCGAGCAGGCTCGATCCTACGATGCTTCCTAAGTAGCGGCTTGTCGAAGAGATGCCTGTTGCAAGGCCAGCCTGCTGCGGCCTGACCGATTCCAGTATAGATGTTTGTAAACTCGTAGTAGATAAACCAAGTCCAATTCCTGCGAGTAGCAGACCAAGGAGTAAGAGGGGAATCTTTATGATTCCACTACTGAGTGCCAATGGCAGTACGCCAAGGGTGAGAAGTGCGAGGCCGGCAACGCCGGGCAAACGCCTATCCAAACGATCCGACAGGCGCCCTCCCAGTGGCGCAAAAACAGCCATCGTTACCGACATCACTGCCAGCACGGGACCGGTTTGGAAACTCGTCCAACCGGGCCGGTTTGATAACATGAGCGGGATTGCTAACAACATCACATACATCGCCAGGTTGCTCAATAGGATGGCGCCATTCGCAAACGTAAAGGTCCGGTTTCGGAAGAGCGATAGTGTTTCAGATCGTTCAAAACGATTCTGGCTTTTTTGCAGTTTGCTCACCGGAATGGCTGACCAGGCAAACAACAGTCCTGCGATTGAAACCGGAATACTTGCCCAAAAAATCGCCCGCCATCCTGCAAGACCAACGAGCAATCCGCTAAGCAGTGGGCCACCTGCAGCCGCAAGGACGATGACGGCATTCAGCAAACCCAAATCACTGCCGCGGCGGTTTTCTGGTACCACCTCAAAGGCCAGGGCAAATCCGTTCGTTACCAGGATTGCACCCGCGATGGCTTGCTGCACGCGTGCGAAAATGAGGACCGGCAAACCAGGTGACAGTGCAGCGAGAAGCGAGCTGAGCCCAAAGTACATCAGACCG
>CAZAQS010000477.1:0-2619 GCA_964486825.1 uncultured Anaerolineaceae bacterium
ATCTGGTGGAAAAATGGCAGTAGATGAGCTCACCACCCGTGAGCAAGAAGTCCTTCAACACCTGGCAGATGGCGCCAGCAACGATCAAATCGCCGAGGTGTTGCATATCAGTCCGAAGACCGTCGCTCGGCATAGGGAAAATATCATGCGCAAGCTGAACCTGCATTCCAGGACCGAGCTAGTCAAGTACGCCATTCGTAAAGGCATCATCGAAGCTTGAAATGCGGCTTGTTGGGTACTGTTGGGGGATAATACCCAACCTTTTTCAACCTGATTTTCCGTAATTTACCCAACCTAATATTCTCTACCTGAAATTTTTTAGGTATTCCTTCCCATGCCAGCGTGGGAGTTGAATCCCATATTTTTCCGCGCCACGTGGGGGAAGTGAAGTAGATAGAAATGGTGCAAGCCTCCGATTTACACAGCCCAACCGGATAACTATACTGGGATCAAGGAGATTTGTATTAATTCAATTCACCGGCTTACAGGCTGGAAAGGAAAAATCTGATGGACGCAATGACATTGATCGTGTTGTATGCCCTGCTAAGGTTTGTCGTACCCTTCGTTCTCCTGCTCATGATCGGGACCTGGATCCAAAGCCGTACGGCTGGATACCTTCGACACGTATAAGAAAGGCTACTGGCCATGGACGAACTGACGACCATATTCATCTTTTTTACCGGCGTGCTGGTCCGGATCGGCATTCCGGTAGCGCTGACTGTGGCGCTGATCTGGGTTTTCGGGCAGCTCGACGCGCGTTGGAAGCGTGAAGCTGCCCTACACCAGGGTGAGCGGCCCGCGCTTGCCTCTCAGGTGCGCAATTCAGGCTGTTGGCAATATCATGGCTGTTCTGAGGAGAACCGCAAGCGTTGCCCCGCTTATGCTCAACTCGATATGCCCTGCTGGCAGGTTTTCAGGAAGGAGGATGGACGGTTAAAGGAGCGTTGTATTGGCTGCCAGGTCTTTGCCAATGCTCCCGTCCCGGTATCAGGTGATTAAGGATCGTTGATTTTTTTTGGAGGATGCACAATGCCCAATAGGATATCTATTCGACTTTTGTATGGGCTGGCCTTTGGGCTGGCGCTGATGCTGCTAACATACGTGGTAGCCAAGGCTGAGTCCCCAGCCCAAGAGCCGCAGCCGGCCCAGGTGCAATGCACCGCCTGCCACGAGTCCTTCCAGGTGGCCTGGGAAGGCAGTGCGCATGGCATGGCTGGTACCAGTGAGACCTTCCAGGCCGCCCTGGAGGCCCAGGAAAACCCCTCTCAATGTATGAGTTGCCACGTAACCAATTACGACGAGGAGACGAATACATGGGAAGCGGATGCCATTACCTGTGCAGCCTGCCACGATGCCACCAACGCTAACCACCCCATGCAGCCTATGGCGGCGGACCGCTCAGCGAAGCTGTGCGGAGATTGCCATAACGAGACCTATTTCGAGTGGCAGGTCAGCTCCCACCGGGCTACCGGTTTGGATTGCGTTGGCTGCCATGACCCGCACGCCACCAGCCTGAAAGGCGAGGATGCAGCTACCCAATGCGCTTCCTGCCACAGGACACGCGCTTCCAACTTTGCCCATTCTGAGCACAGCCAGCAGGGATTGAGCTGTGCAGACTGTCACCTGGCAGAGCTGCCGGACCATACAGGAGAAGGGCACGCCCGTCTCGACCACTCCTTCAATGTTCGTCTCAGCACCTGCAACGCCTGCCACGCTTACCAGATGCACGATCCTACCACCGTCCACCCTGAGAGGCCGGCGCAGGCGCCAATCGAAGCCTTCAGTCAGGTCGAGTCCATGTCTGTCTTGCAAGAGCCTGAGCCAGTCAGCCCGCTCGGCTTTGCCACCATGGCTGGACTGATCGGGGTCATCGCCGGCGTGATCCTGGCGCCCTGGCTGGATCGCTGGCACCGGCAAGACCGCCGCAAGGAAGAATGAGGTCTATGGTCATGGAAGAGCAAAAAATCAAGCGACGAGATTTCTTGAAACTATGCGCGGTAGGGACGGCCGCCGCTGGTGGGCTCAATATGGCCCGCAAGGCTTCCGCTTCCGAGCGGGGCGGCTCCAGCCCATACAAATGGGTGATGGTGATCGACCAGTCGCGCTGCACGGGCTGTGGTTACTGCACCAATGCCTGCCGGGCCACGAACGACGTAGCTCCCTCGATTTCCTGGAACAAGGTCATCCAACTGGATGACGTGGGCGGGAAGCCCGTCTTCCTGTCTCGCCCATGCATGCATTGCGAGAACGCCCCATGCGTGGAAGTATGCATGGTAGGGGCCAGCTACCGCCGGGCCGATGGCATCGTCATGATGGATTACGACAAGTGCATCGGCTGTCGCTATTGCGAGGTGGCATGCCCTTACAGCGCAAGGGCTTTCAATTGGGAAGCTTTCACCGAACCTAACCTGGCCGTACCCACCTGGGGACAGCCCGAGGTCCCGCGTCGCGTGCGAGGCGTGGTCGAGAAATGCTCCTTCTGCTACCAACGCATCGACCGTGGCCTAAGCCTGGGTTTGAAACCCGGTGTGGACCGCCAGGCGACTCCCGCTTGCGTGGTGGCTTGCCCGATGGGGGCGCGCAAGTTTGCGCCGGCGAATGGGACCGGTTCAGCGTTGC
>CAZAQS010000478.1:0-2616 GCA_964486825.1 uncultured Anaerolineaceae bacterium
GCGCTATAAGCCCCTGCTCTTTGTATATTGCGAAGCCTGAGCGAGGATAGATATAGCGTTTCTTTACCCAAGAATAAAGATAAAAGAGAGCCATGATACCAAATGCATAAATGATGGCGCCGCTATTGCCATCAGGAGCTCCCAGAATCGCGAGACCGCCTAGCAGTAAGATGCCACCTGCTAATAGCTCCCAAAGCCCATCGCTATAAAAACTTTGCCTGGTCCGGGTGATAATGGCCTCAATCGAGTTTTCCATGTCCTTTATCCTGTGAATCCTCAAGCGGCTGGGTCTTGAGCAGGTAGTCTCGAAGGACGATCAACCCTGAGATGAGTAAACCTAACCCCATGGAACCGTAGTAAAGGCTGAGACCAAAGATATCGCCAAAGCCCGAAAAGCTGAGCCCGATCCCTACCAAGGAGGAGAGGGCAGCCAACAAATAGAAACGTATCAGCGCGTGGCGATAAGCAAAATATGCCAATGCTATACCGATCGAGATGCCTGAGGCAGCCGGCATATAGGCTTCCATATTTTCATAGGATGCGATTAGGGCTACAAGAATAGAAGCGGTGAGGATGGCCAAGAGAACCGCAGCGAGCCTATGGAGCGGTTTTGGCGAATGATAGTTCACGAAGCCTGTCCTGGGATGGGTAAGGCGGGCCTTAATACTTAAAATCAGCTTGCGGGTGATTAGCCCTGTTCCGAGCAATATCAGCAAGAAACCTACATCAAGTGCTCGGTAGAGAAGTGAGCCAGGGGTAAGCGTGGCATATCCATAAAAGTAGATGGAAAGAACCAGGCTGATGAAGGCAAAACCGATTTCAGCCAGGCCATCGGTATACCAATAGGTCTTTGTTCGCTGGATGAGTGGATCAATGGGGTCTTTCATTTGTCCTCCAGACTAGTTTGTAATGCAAACCAGCCTGGAGGAATTCTACCAGAACTTATTTCAATGTCAAGTCATTGGATACCAGAAGCTTAGTATTTTTATGCCAGTTTCTCAGGGCTGGTTTTCGGGCCCCCCGCCTCAACCACCTCTGGAGATACGTATTGTTCGAATTCGGTGAAGTTCTCCTCGAAGCGTCTCTTCAACTTTCCAGCCTGCTCGTCATAGGCTTGCTGGTCTTTCCAGGTGTTCCTGGGATTGAGGATCTCGCTGGGTACGCCTGGGCAGTATTCTGGAATAGAAAGCCCAAAATGGGGATCCGGAGCGGTTGGAACTCCCTCCAGCTCACTGTTTAGGGCAGCATGGATCATCGCCCGAGTATAGGGCAAAGACATGCGCTCTCCAACTCCAAAAGGCCCGCCAGTCCAGCCGGTATTAACCAACCACACGCTTACCTGGTGCTTCTGAATCTTCTCGCCGAGCATTTTTGCATACTTGCTGGGATGGAGCGGCAGGAAAGGCGCTCCAAAACAAGCTGAAAAGGTGATCTGCGGTTCCTTTCCCAGGCCTCTTTCTGTACCTGCCAGCTTGGCAGTATAGCCGGAAAGGAAGTGATACATGGCTTGTTCTGGAGAGAGCTTAGATATGGGTGGCAGCACTCCAAAAGCATCCGCGGTTAGGAAGAAGATATTGGTGGGATGCCCACCTCTTCCTGTATCGATGCTATTGGGCAAGAAACAAATTGGATAGGCCGCCCGGGTGTTTTCTGTATAGCTATCGTCGTCGAAGTTCACCCACCTGGTGGCGGGGTCAACAGTGACGTTTTCAAGAATGGTGCCGAAATTGCGGGTGGCTTGCCAGATCAACGGCTCTAGCTCTTCACTCAAACGGATCGTCTTGGCGTAGCACCCCCCCTCGAAGTTAAAGACCCCATCATTGCCCCAGCCATGTTCATCATCGCCGATCAACGGACGATCTGGGTCGGAAGAGAGGGTTGTCTTTCCAGTGCCGGATAGGCCGAAGAAAAGGGCCACGTTGCCGTCTTTGCCAAGGTTAGCCGAGCAATGCATCGGGAGCACGTCCTTTTTGGGAAGCATGTAGTTGAGAACAGAAAAGATGGATTTCTTGATCTCCCCGGCATAGCTGGTCCCGCCGATCAGTACCAGGCGCTTGGAAAAGTTTAGCAGGATAAATATATCTGAGTTCGTACCATCTCTTTCTGGATCCGCTCGAAACCCGGGCGCTTGAAGTACTGTGAATTCAGGTACATGTTCGGCAAGCTCGTCTTGACGGCGCCGGATAAACAAGTTACGTGCGAACAGGCTATGCCAGGCGTGTTCAGTGACAATGCGAATGGGAAGTTGATAATCTGGATGAGCGCCTGCAACTGCGTCCTGAATAAATACATCCCGCCCCTGGAAATATGCAATCATGCTAGCATGGATACGGTCAAAATTTTCGGGATCGAATGGACGATTACTCTTCCCCCACCAGACCGTTTCTGTAGTTTCGGAGTCCTTTACAATAAATTTGTCATTTGGGGCCCGTCCAGTATAAATGCCGGTCCTGACGGCTACCACACCTTCTTGAGCCATAGTACCTTCGCGACGGGAGACGATCCGCTCCATCAAAGCCGGAGTCGTCAGGGTCCAATATTCCATATTCAAGTTCCGCAGGCCTTGTTTATCCAACCCATACTTACTTACCGTACCCATTGCGTTGCTCATTTTTC
>CAZAQS010000479.1:0-2612 GCA_964486825.1 uncultured Anaerolineaceae bacterium
ATTTTTCTGCCATCTCCCGGTTTGCTCCGCCCCGCAAGATTCCCACAAACTCGATCTGGCGGAAGCAAGTGTCGTCCGCAGTGACGGCTGCCGTGCTGGGCTCATCGATTGGCGTTTCGGCATAGATCACCTCGAAAGGTGGGCTTGACCCGTAAGATACCACGACCGGCCTGGCCCCGGCGCCCGCCGCGCCGCTGAATTCACTATAATAAGCCGTTTCCCAGCTATCGACTACCAACAGGTTGTTGTCCATCAGGCCTCTCCAATAGTCAAGGTAGCCGTCTTCACCAAAGACTCCAATGGTCGTCAGCAGAAACGCCAATCCAGGAGATGATGTGGCGGGGTTCTGAACTACGAGGAGTCCATTATATTCTGGTTCCAGAAGATCTTCTAAACTTTGAGGCGTGTCGATCCCGGCTTGCTCGAAATAGTTGATATCGTAGTTCAAGCAGACATCCCCATAGTCTACCGGATGGGCTCGGTTCTCAGGATCGAGCTGGAATTGTTCTGGTATCTCGGCCAGGAGAGCAGATTCATATGGCTCAAAGATGTCTTCTTCCAGTGCCCGGCTGAGAAAAGTATTATCTACACCGTACAAGACATCCGCCAGGGGAGTATCCCCAGCCAAGATGGCTCGATTGAGGGTCGTGCCAGTGTCACCAGAAAAGAGAAACTGCACCTGGGCATTGTTCTCGATCTCAAATTGCCGGATGACTTCCTCAGAAGCTGCAAACGAATCGTGGGTCATGACGGTAAGTGTGACTGCAGCGGGTGGCGCTGGTTCAGGGGTATCTGTCCCCAAAGGGGGTACGCCGGGTGTCACTTCCGTCACAGGTGCTTCAGGTGGTGCGGCAGGCTCTTCAGCACAAGCTACGATGATGAAGGCCAACAAAAGCATTACAATCATTATTCTTGCCATTCTTCCTCCATTCTTTTTTGCCCCTCCCATGTGGAGCCTATCAGTTCTCGCCTACGCCAATGCATGGATCAGGACTCCCACCAGCAAACCTTCTCTTAAAGAAATCACCGCTTCGCCATCTATAAGAACGTTGCTGATGCCACGGGTGGAGCCAAAGTAAAGTATGCCTTCGTCGAGCGGGTATTCGAGGCCTTTCGTCGTGATCCCGCGTGCATCTCCATACAGTGGGATAAGGGATACCGTGTCACCCGGTTTGCCATGGATTTCAACTTTCTGACCTGCTCTTACCAATAGAATCTCTTGATCCCCATCTAGGAGGCGGATATCCACCTTAGAGAAGCTCTCGGAGGCTGGCAAGAGAAGGTTCGCCAGGGTTTGGTCCCATCGACTTCCAAGAGCAGCCATAACCAGGATTGGTTCTGCTCCGATATCTCTGGCATACTGCAAGGCAAGCTCCAGGTCGGTATAATCCTTGCGGGCTGGATGGCGGATAACCTTTACGCCGCTCGCCTCCAACCTATCTACTTCTTCCACTTCCAGCGAGTCAAAGTCCCCGATCACAACATCTGGGGTCAAGCCTAATGCCTGGCAATGTAAAACGCCTCCATCAGCAGCAATGATGGTATCATCCGGGCGAAGATAGGAAAGGCTCTTTTCAAGGTCGCTCAAGACCCCGTTGGCAAATACCACTGCTCTCAAAATTAAATCCCTCCTCCGGGCCGGAGCAGGGATTTTGCATGATTGGATTGCGATCCCTCCGCCGGCATTATCCGGATCAGGTTCGCGGGTCGAGAGCTTACGGCTCTCCTCTCAGCCTTCAGAACAAAGGCTCCCCGTGCACGACTGGTTTCTATAGAGTATACGATTGATTGGAATAAATTGTCAAGGTTTCAACGGACACGCCGCCTCCATTCTTCCTTAACTTGTAGTTGGCGTGGGCTTGCCCCTGACGGTAGGTTGAGGAAATCAGCCAGCAGGCGGTTAAATTTATTCGATTCATCCAGCATTGGAAAATGACCTGAGTTTTCAAAGAGGCAGTAATGGGTATGTTCTGGAAGCCCCAGGAGTTCATCAAAGCCGGGAGGATCTACGGCCGGGTCTACCTGTCCATGCACAAATAAGCATGGTATTTCAAAGCTTTTCGATAGCTCGTGTAAATTCAAATCGGGCAGCTGCTCGAGAGAAGTCTCGACTGCCCTTGGGTCGGTCTTGATTGCTTCAACTTTGGCGGCTTCGGATATCGTATCTTTTCCCAATAACCATTCTGCCAGTTCTCTTGGATTTGAAGAGCGCAGGCGTGGATGAACCATGCTCTCACCATGCGGAATGCTTATCGCCAGTACCCGATCCACAGTTTCGGGATATTGAGAAGCGTAATTGAATGCTGTGCAGGCGCCCAGTGCATGTCCAATTAAAGCGACCTTCCCAAGGCCCATTTTTTCCATAAATTGACGGATCAAAGAGGCCTGCTCAGCGAGCGAATAGCAGGGTATGTTTTTGCTTGAATCTCCAAATCCCCACAGATCAATCGCATAGGCCCTGAAAGATACGGAACACCCTTGCATAGCAGGGATCCAATAGCGCCAGGAGCCAACCCAGCCATGCAAAAATATCAGGGGCTTGCCGCGACCCAGCACCTCATAGTGCACGGTTTGATCCTGAATGATTACAACGCTCATCGTTCCCCTGTTTT
>CAZAQS010000480.1:0-2600 GCA_964486825.1 uncultured Anaerolineaceae bacterium
ATCCGGACTTCCAGGTTAAATGCTTCAGCTGGCTGTCTTGCGCGCCCCATCTGCTTCAATGGGTTTAGCGGTGCGGGCAGTTCGTACCAATCTCTCGGCCAGCTCCCAGGTTTTATCTTGAAGCGCTGTGTCATGCATTTCGGCGGGCAATTGCTTTGGGTACACGCTGCTCTCAAAGTATTGGCCGGTCATATTGGCTGCCCCAGGCGCGCTGGCCAGGTAGATGGACGTACGGGCAGCTTTTTTCGGCGAGCCGCTGCGCTGGATAAGCCGTATGATAGGCCAGAACGGGCGCAGTTTGGCGGGAAATACCTTCGCTTCACTACTCTGGATCATCGGCGTCCACGCTGTGCCCGGATGGACGGCGTTGGCGGTAATCCCGCTCTCTTCTAGATTGCGCGCCAGTGCGATGGTCCACAGGATGTTCATATACTTAGAGCGCGCATAGACCTCGGATCCATTGTACGAGTGTGTGGCATGGATATCGGTAAACAGGTCACCTTTCCACATACTGTATCCCGCTGAGGCAACGTTAACGATGCGCGCCGACTGACCGTTGGATCGCATCACCGGGGTGAGCGCCTCCGTCAGGGCAAAGGGCCCAATCAGGTTCATAGCCAGGGTCGCCTCGTAGCCGTCGCCCGTCTCCCACCGGTCGGTGTACAATCCGCCTACATTATTGACCAGAATATGTAGGTGGTCGATTTCCCCGCATAGCTTCCGAGCAAGATCCAGGTTGCCCCCTACTTTGGATGCATCCGCCTGGAGGAAATGCACATTCTCATGCCCGGCGCTGTCTTGAATCTGGCGTGCGGCCCCTTTTCCCCGGCTCGTATCGCGCCCGCTTATGTAAACCGCAGCGCCCAGGCAGGCCAATACATGGGCCGTGTAAAACCCGATGCCGGATGTACCCCCGGTAACTAACGCAGTTTTTCCACTTAGACCATTGGAATTTTCCATATTGAAACCTCCAAGTCTAACAATAAGAGCCGGGCGTCAAGGCTTCGCATCCACGCTGAACAGCGACCCGAATCTAGGAAACAGGCGCAGATCCCCGCGCAGCTTTAGCTTGCCGCCTAACAGCGCCAGCGGCAGGTTGATCCGCCCGGTGAACATCTGGCAGAAGACATCCGTTGACCGTAAGTGAATGGTCAGGCTGGCGCGTTCTACCAGGCCGCTACCCGAAACGGCTGAGCCTGGGGAAACCCTGACGTACCAATCCCCACCGCCTGGCCCGTCCACCCGGAATGCAAAGACAGCCCGCAAATCGCTGGCCAGGTCGTGGCGATACAGCAAGCTCAGGGCGCGCATCACCCGCTCGATCGTGCGCTGGCAGATTTCAGGGGAGAGTTGCCGCCACAGGGGGGGAACGCCGGCCGGTTCGGCTAACGGCGCTGTCGGGTGCAATCCATTATGGAACATGATGATGCTGAGCGCTTCGATGATCTTCACAGGCCGGTTATAAATTGGCATCTCGGAGGCGAACTCGGCTTGCTCGGGATTCAAATTTTGGGCGATAGCAGACGACTCTCCCAGGATGTCCAGCAGCTTAACGCTTAGTTTTTCGACAGGCAGGTCTAAATGCTTGTCGATGCCGCGCCGGTTGTAGGCGCTGAACTGGTAGCGATCGGTGAGTCCCTCGAAGGTATACCCCTCGCCCTGCAAGGTGTATCGGATACTCTCCAGCCCGGCCCCATTCAGCGCGCACAGGTGCGCAACCGTCTCTCGCAGGTTCCATTCCTTTGGCGCGCCCTTAACCGGTCTCTCCCAATCCTCCTGACTCAGCCCTGAGAAAAAGGCCGTGTATATGCGCTGCACCTCGCACAGATCAGCGGCTAAGGTTTTAGGATCAAATGGATCATCCAGGTCCATCAATTTAACTCCATATCTATACCTGTCTCAAGGTATCGATACTGCTTGCAGCAGGTAACGCTCATCCGTGAGCTGCCGCAGCACGAAGCTGGCTACATCCGCCCGGGACACCTTACCCTCTGGCAGGCCGCCACTTGTACCGTTGTCGAACCGGCCGGTCGCCGGTCCGTCGGTTAGCATGGCCGGGCGCACGATCACCCAATCCAGCCCGCTCTGGCGCACGTGGCGCTCCTGATGCTCATGGTCGGCATAGGTGTTTTTCAGCATCGTTTTGATAACCAGCTTCAAGATCAGCGGCGCACCTTGGTAGCTGTCTCCAACCCCGCCGGCGCTCACCACCACCAGTCGCGGCACACCATACGCCTGCATGGCCCGGATCACGTTAGCAGTGCCTTCCGAGCGCACGCTGCGCTCCTTGCGGTCGTGGCTGCCCAGGGCAACGATGGCTGCCTCCTGGTTAGCCATAGCTTCAGTCACGCAACCCGCCTCAAGCACATCCCCTACCACCAGCTTCAAGCCCTCCTCCCGGAAGGGTAGGCGGCCTGGGTCACGCACAAAAGCCGTTACCAGGTGTCCCTGCGCCAGGGCTAGCCTGACCAGCTCCTGGCCTGTGCCACCTGTCGCTCCAAATATCGCTATTTTCATCTTGCTTCCTCCTCTATAACTTTAAGCTACTTCATACTACCGGCTAGTCGCAAACACCCGCCGCAGGCGCCGCCTGTGCACTC
>CAZAQS010000481.1:0-2595 GCA_964486825.1 uncultured Anaerolineaceae bacterium
CGGTCGGTTAGGACCATATCACCAAACGATTGAGGCTGGCGATAATGTGCAGCTTAAGCCACTACGTGGCTCCACTGCTACGAGGATCTTCCGACCTGCGGAGAGGGTGGGTCCCCACTCCACGGTGGAGAAAATTTCACAAAGAGCCAATACTTATTCAATTCGAATAAGGGTTGGCTTTTTATATTCGAAATTAAAACCATAGGTTAGAGCGAGACGAACGAAGCCTATCCAAAAACTGCCAAGAAGAGAGGAGGCAGCCAGTTTGCCAGGTAGTGGCAAACCATTCCGGGCCACAGATTCCTGGTCTTAAGGTAGAGGATGCCGAAAAACCAGCCCGCCAGGGCCTGTACCATCAAGGCAGAAAGCACTGCCAGAATACCTCCGGTTTCCCCTAAGGCGGATACATCCAGAGCTACATGGGTCAAGCCGAACAGGATGCCACCGCCCTGGCTGCCGCGGCAGAGATCAGCCAGCGGGTGTTCGAGGAGACCGGGGATCTACAGCCCACCAGCCGTACTTGGGCCAACGCCCAGGCCTTTGACAGTATGAATAACGGTTACTTGAGCCAGTATGGGGTACACGCGGTGGTGACGGGGATCTCCGTGGATGCCGGGGAGGATACCGTGCTGGTGCAGGTCTCGGCGAATTTGAAGAGGCTATTTCCAAGTGTGGTACCAGATGTAATCGTTACTGAGAGTGGTTTTGCAGAAATTCGGGCTTTCACAAGTTGAGGCAAGGATTTCATATTAACATATCTGTTGAATAGATCGAATGTAAGACGTTTCGTGTAATAAATCAATCTCTCGTCTCGAACATTTTCAGCTTCAATTTATCAGTCGTTCGGGTAAAACATGAGACTGACCTCTCGTCGTACTGCTTTGCCATCGTACCAGGGGGAAACCAGCGGAGCATTCCACTACCGAATTCCAAATTTTACACAGGATAAGTTATTGATGGCAATGTAAAGGAGGGACACTGGCTTACCCGGATAATTCCCGATGGAATCAGGACAACAGTCCCATGACAACGGGATTTTCGGGAATATACAATCCATAAGACGAACGGAAGCGAGGGCACGAGGAGAAACTATAAACTTTTTTCCTATGGAATTCGTCATCCGCTCTCTATCGACTCTCTACCATTGGAAAGCAGGTAGATCATGTTCCGATCAACAAAAGTTCCTCCTATGTAGTTATTGCGGATCTTTATTTCTATTCATATGCGCTTCTATCGTTTATCTGGCAGGCGCCTGGGGAGGACGATGAACGAGATGCCTGTGCTCTTGCTGACGACAATTGGCCGGAAGACCGGTCCGCCGCGTACAGTGTCGGTAGTCTATCTGACTGATGGAAAGGACTATGCGGTCACGGTGGGGGTTGTAGAAAGACCAGCCTGGCTCTTGAATCTGCGGGCGCACCCACTCGCAGGGATCCAGGTTGAGTCTTCCAAGCTAAAGGTGGAGGCTCATGAAGCAAGCGAAGAAGAACGCCGCCAGTTATGGGTCAAGGCGCCTGCTTATTGGCATGATTACCAGAAGGCAGCCAAGAGCGAGTTTCCCTTTATTCTTTTGCGGGAGATTGAGTAAAGGGAATTCAACCCGAATTTTCGCCATAGAAATACATATTAGAAAGGATGGCGTACTTATGAACCCTCCACAGACAAATACGCTATTGAATAAAGAAATATCCGCCCGCAAGCTTTGGGTCCCTGTTCTGATCGCCGCCGTGATAGCGACTTCGGCAAATGTAATCTTTTACTTCTTTGTAACCCGCTTTCTTGGCGAACCACTTTTATTCCCAGAGCAATTCCCACCGCCTGAAACTTCACCGATGCCTGTAACTGATGTGATCATCTTCAGCGTCATCTTCTCCATTGGCGCTGGAATGGTGTTTTTTATAATTGCAAAATTAAGCCAGCGGCCAATACGAACCTTTTTGATCGTTTCGGTAATGGTGCTGATTCTCTCACTCGCCCTTCCGCTGCAGATACCCACGCCGCCAGTCACAATGAGTGCAAAACTTACCCTGGTAACCATGCACATCATCGGTGCGATCGCAGTTGTGGGAACATTGATTGGTTTAGGAAAAAGAGGTAAAGAATGAGCCATCACCTTGCACAAAGTAGCTGGGTTCAATTTCTGCTCATAGCAGGGCTAATCTTGATTTTTGGTTACGGGAAACTTTTCGAACCTGGCCCCCCGTATGACAATCCCCTGGGCGGGGCGGACGCCGTCTTTGAATACGCACAAATCACGGCAATTCCCATCGGATTATGCCTTATCGTGGGACTGAGTGGGTTTTATCCCTTCTACCGTTCTACCCTCGGCGGAGTTGGGAAATTGGGATGGTTCTTGATGTGGTTCGGTGGATTCGCGATTTTTATGGGCGCATTAATCTATATTCCGACACGCCAAAACATTTTCTGGACAATGCTCATGCTCGGGAATTTCCTGACGGCTTTTGGACTGGTCCTTGTGGGAGTGGCAGCGTATCGAAAACAATTCCTTCCGAAATGGAGATGGTCTCCCTTTATCGTTGGCTTTTTGTACACAATCATTTTTATCTCGGGAAATCTATTGCCAACCTATGAAGC
>CAZAQS010000482.1:0-2592 GCA_964486825.1 uncultured Anaerolineaceae bacterium
GATGGGGTTCTGACGTGGGATACATCGTATTGGAGATAGGGCGGTGATCCATGGGAATAAATGTTTATATTATAAACATTGTGCATGCAGGGCGCATACCATGCGCATGCAGGGCAATAAAAATTGGAGGTTGAATAATGGCTGCTCCTGTATATCCCAGCTCTAGTGATGTGGTTGGCGGGCAAGCTACCCTGGCGGCGCATTACAACACGCTGCGGGCGGATGCTTTGCGGGCCGGCGCCACAGCGGCCAATGCGGTGGAGTTTGGAGATTTGCTCCAGAACTACTCACAAAATGTGCAGCTCGAGTACCTGGCTACGAACAGGGTCCGGATCCCGTATGATAGCGGTGCGGTGCCTGTGCTGGTCATCGATGGCTATATGTTGGCCTTGCCTACGCATTGTGACCTGGCTGAAGCTCCCAGTGGAGGCGCGGGTGTTCGCTATGTATTTGCGAATCGGAGCTCTGCCTCTACCGCCTGGACATTGTCGGTCAATTCCAGCTCGATCGAAGCAGAGGACCAGAGGCTGATCGGTGAGTTCTACTGGACCGGTACAGCGATCCGGCAAGGCTCGATCAAGTCTTACGAGGCAGCCACGAGCGGTAATATGAGCGCCGGGCTGGATGCGCAGAAGAGCGGTGCGCCGGCGGTGGGTGACCTGTACTTTGCCACGGATACGACGATTGTCTATGCCTGCTTTGTGGCAAGCGTATGGAGCAAGCTCAAGTTTGGCTTCTTCAATCCGATCAACGACGGTTTTCAGATCACCGGCGGCGACGTCACCCAGAGGGAGCTCACGGTGACCGAAGGCGACCTATACTTTATGGTCAACTCTGCCGGCGTGCTGTTGAAGCTGGGCAAGAGCGGCAAGATGACGTATGGGCTATGCCTGGACCAGGGATCGGAAGATGACGAGATCCTGGCCATGAAATCGAGCGATGTGGCGCACGGAATGACTGACCTGGCGGAGACGGATACCTTTGGCGTGCTGCAAAAGGCCTCGGCTGCGCTGGGCGGGTTGGCGATGGTGGGCTACTCTGAGGACGTGGCAGGGGTGAACGTGACCGGGCGGGCCGTGAGTGACAACACGACCAAGAGCACGAGTGGGAGCGGAGCGGTGATCATCGCCGGCCAGAAGAAGAGCTCTGCAACGATTGGAAACATGGGGGCGGATGCCAACATCCTGGCGGTGCGTAACAATGCCACGACCAGGTTTATCCTGGATGGAGACGGCGACTCTCACCAGGACGTAGGGACTGCCTGGACGAATTTTGACGAGTACGATGACGCGCAGCTGCTGCAGGATCTCAGCCTGGCAGTTAGCCGGCCGGAGGATCCGATCCGGAAAGGGTTTGGGGAGTTCTTGACGTACAACCGGGAAGCATTGGAGAAGGCCAAGCTGGTCACCTTCAACGAAGATGGGCATCATTTTGTGAACATGAGCAAGCTGGCCATGCTGCTGACTGGCGCCGTGAGGCAGCAAGCGGCTGCAATCTCCCGGATGGAGCGGATGCTCGAGGGGTATGAGAATCTCCTGGCGGGGTTAGTTCCCGCTCTTGAGGGGAGTGGAAGGCCGGAATTGCTGAAGGAGTAGGGAAATCCCTAATTCGCTCATCGGGAAGCTCCCTATTGTAGAAGGAGGGAAGCGTATATATACTATTAATGACTTGGAGTAACAGGGGGCAAGGGACATTTTTAGGAATGGGCTCGCAGTGGGTTTTTGGTGAGGAGAACTGCGAGCTCATTTCGTTCCAAAGCAAAAGCAGCCAGTGGCTGCTTTTTTGTTATCCAAAGCCGCGGTCGCTTGACTTGAGAACACTTGTTCTGATAAAATGTAACTGACTTTCTAATAGCTAACTTATGAAGTGAGCGGCGCTTCGAACCCTAATAATATGTACTCGCGCGGGATATCCGGCCAGATAATTGTTCAAGCAGGGGGAAGCTGTAACCGTCATGAGAAGAAAGAGATGATGCAGACGCCTTTTGCAAAAATATGGCGGGAGCTGCTTTATCGCCTGGGCTTCCAGCGCCGGACCCAGCGGCTTCTCCAACTAGATGAGGAACTGCTGCATGCACTGGGAAAGCTAGCCCAGCAAGAACAGCGATCCGAGGAAGAGGTGGCCGTGAGGCTGCTGGCCTCCAGCCTGGCAGTTCATGACCAGGCCGCGGCCAATATCCGGCATTGGGAGGAGCTGAGCGATCGCGAGAAGGAGGTGGTGGCGCTGGTCTGCCTGCGCTACACCAACCGCCAAATCGCCGGGATCTTGCATCTTTCTCCTGAGACCGTCAAAACGCACGTACAGCATAGCCTGCACAAGTTCGGGATACGAACCAAGGAAGAGCTGCGCATCCTGTTGACCCATTGGGATTTCAGCGAGTGGGACCAGGGACAGGATAAAAAAGAGTGATATGGTAGGGATTTCCCTAGTCCCCAATAGGGTATTCCCTAATTGAACAGCCATTATATATTCGATACAATGAACATGGTTTTGGTGATACCTTACTGGTAGTGGTGACCAGGGGGAAATTAATTTAGGAAATCAGGTCTGCAGTTATCGGGGCAAGCGTGACTGCGGACCTGATTTCTTTAA
>CAZAQS010000483.1:0-2586 GCA_964486825.1 uncultured Anaerolineaceae bacterium
TCGGCAGCAAAGAAGAGAACCGCATGGCTGTCGACACCATCCGAGAGTTCTATACAAATTGATCTAATTTGGACGTAATAAGGATAGGAGATGAATAAGATCAAGGCAATTTTCTTCGATATGGATGGGGTTATCATCGATACTGAAAAAGATGGTCACCGGGTGGCCTTCAATGAAACCTTCAGGGATTTTGGATACAAAGTGGAATGGGATGTGGACAAGTACTATGAGCTACTCCAGGTAGCAGGTGGGAAAGAAAGGATGCGGCACTATCTCCATTCCGAGGGTTTTGGTGTAGAAATTAAACCAGAAGAAGAAGATGAGCTGATCAAAGAACTTCACCGTCGTAAAACAGCTTTGTTTGTGGACCTGATAGAGAGCGGAAAACTTCCGCTTCGCTCGGGAGTCAAGCGTATCATGCAGGAGGCCAATCAGGCGGGATTAACCCTTGGGATTTGCACCACTTCCAACGAGAGGTCTGCACATGCAATTACTTACCAGACCCTGAAAGATATCAAATTCGATTTCGTTCTGGCCGGCGATGTGGTATCAAAGAAAAAACCAGATCCAGAAATTTACCTGCTGGCGTTGGATAAGGCTTGTGTCCGGCCGGACGAGGCCTTTGTCATCGAGGACTCGCGCAATGGAGTCCTGGCTGCCAAGGCTGCCGGTATACCTGTCCTTGCTACCATAAATGAGTATACAGAGCGCGAAGATCTCAGCCAGGCAGACCTGGTGATCACCAGCCTGGGCGAGCAGAATGGTAAGAAAGGCATTGTGAAGCAAAGCCGGAGAGACTTCAATTTCGATGGCGTGATGCACCTGGAGCAGTTGTTGGCTTATTTTTCGATGTAAACCGGATGGTTCAGGATTGCTGAATGAAGAGCGCTCATGTGATTTGATACCCCACAATGGGCGCTGCCTGTTTGAGCACATGTGACAACGCCAGCTTGACAAGCCCTAAGAAACCACATAAAATATAGACGTCTATACGTCTATATTTTATTATAAGAAAAACTGGAAGGCTTTATGGATCAACTGACCCGCATGGAAGGCGTTCCACTGTACGTAAAAATCCGAGAAGCTCTCCGGAAGGATATCAACAAGGGGGTTGTGAAAAGGGGCGAAAAACTTCCATCCGAGGATGAGCTTGCTATCCGATATGGAGTAAGCCGCATGACCCTCCGGCAGGGCATCAACGATTTGATCGATGAGGGCTTGCTCTACCGGCGCCATGGAGTGGGCACTTTTGTCGCTCATCTCCACCTTGAACGAGATCATAGCCGTCTTACCAATTTTTTCGAGAACTCCAAAATGGATGGCATTCAGGTCAGCGAGCGCTTGCTGATGCTGGAAGTCCTTCCTGCCAAGCTCCAGGTAGCCAAGGCTTTGAATCTAGTTGAGGGGGAAGAAGTTATCTGCATCAAAACGCTTCGCTACACGGAAAATGTTCCTGTCACCATACACGAAGCCTTTATTCCCCACAAGCTTTTCTCACAGTTACTCGAAGCCGATCTGTTGGTTGAAACAAAAGACCTGTGGGCGTTTTATGAGCGCTGTGGCTATCGAGTTAAACGCGCCATTCAAAAACTTGAAGCTCGCCACGCAGACGAAGAGATGGCTTCGCTCTTGATGGTCGAGGAAGGCTCGCCAATCCTGTACAAAGAACGCACCCTTTTTTCCGATGATGGAACCCCGGTGGAATTCCTTTATTGTTATAACCGGGGTGATATGTACTCTCTTACTGTTACGCTCTTTCGATAGTATTTCCAAATAGATGGCGCCGATTAAAAGGCATCCAGGCTTATAGCTCAGCAAATGTCTCAAAGCGTAGGCAGCTCTTGCGAGCTTACTATGTTATAGCTATCAGAAATCTTATTTTGAAATCTCCTGGTATATGCTGGGAGATCATCATACAACACGAAGGAGTAATGACAATGAGTGAAAGCCCAGTAGAGCGTTTAATGAACACTAACCCAGACCTCGAAGTATGGTGGGATTCATCGCCATTAATGTTTGAGCCCTGGCTTAAAAAGTTGGTTCAGAATGCCAGCCCCTCCCAGAAAGAGGACCTGGAAGCCCAACTTCGTCGGTTGTATAACATAGAAGAGCCTGGCAAGAGTCTCTTCCGCGGCTGCACCACCAACCCGCCCCTTTCCTGGGAAGCTGTAAAGAGCGATCCGGATACCTGGGGTCCTTATGTCGATGAGCTGGTATCGGCGAACCCGGGCTTAGATAACAAAGAAATTGCCTGGCTGACGTATAAAGAAGTCGTGCGTAGGGGCGCCCAGATGTTCATGCCCATTCATGAGGCTTCAAACGGTCGATTTGGTTGGATTTCCGGGCAGCTTAACCCACGCCTGTTCACAGAAACAGAGCAAATGATCCGGGATGCAGATGAGCTCGCCTCGATCGGCCCGAACGTCATGATCAAGGTACCTGCCAGCATGCAAGGGGTAGAAGTGGTCAAGGTATTGACATCGAAGGGCATTGGGACCAATACCACTACCTGCTTCACCCTGCCACAAATTATGGCCGTAGCGGATGCAGCCATGGATGGGATCGAGATTGCCAAAAAGAATGGCG
>CAZAQS010000484.1:0-2574 GCA_964486825.1 uncultured Anaerolineaceae bacterium
TCGCGGTCCTGAGGGCATCATCGTCGCGCTTGCCGAGCAACTCTGATAAGGCGTAATGGACAAGACTTCGTCTGACATTCCCGATAAATCAATTTGAATAACGAAAGGAGTGTCAGAATGACCACAGACGAGAAAATCATCAAAACGAAGATCGGATTGCTACGGCTGGCAGAACAGTTAGGCAATGTCAGCCAGGCATGCAAAGTGATGGGTTACTCTCGAGACAGCTTTTACCGTTTCAAGGAACTGGTTGAGCAGCATGGAGAAGCCGGTCTGCAAGAGATCAGCCGCAAGAAACCCATCTTGAAGAACCGCGTTGACCCAGTTGTCGAAGAAGCTGTTATAGCCTTCGCCACCGATGTTGTGTAATACGCGTACTTCACATCCTGTATTCGTGTGGATATCAAGGATCAAGGAAATAAATCTAGGGGCCCGCCAATTCGCTAATCACTTCTTCAGATATCAGGAAAAGCGGGTCAGCTATACGTTCCAGTGATACTGCCAGCCTTTCCTGATAAAGAGGGTCGAAGAAGGACTTCTGAAATGTTTCCATATCAGGGAAATAGGCTTCTGTCATATAACGGAACGGTAATTGCTCCTGTTTCCAGGCGCTTCGGATAATGTAAAAGTCGGTTTTGATCACTCCTGGCATGGACACATTATCTTTCTGATGAGTTGTAGTACGCCATTTAAGGAACTCTTCGTGATCAGCACCGGGGGGAAGGTTATACATAACAGTCAGCTTGATCATGATGCTCCGTTTCCCATATATGCAAAGAGACTTATTGGAAAATTCCCCACTCTTCTATCTCTGCCCGAGGTGGAGGTTGGCTTCCCCACACCCGACTCGGATACCAACCAAAGCTTTGCCCAATCTCGCTTAGGAATTCAGCGAACTTAAAGGGTGCAAGGACTGCGTCGATGACTGGGACTCCTAACTCCTTCTGCATCTGCTCGTGGAAGCCGTATTCGGCGGTGCAACCCAAAATGATGACCTCTGCTCCATCCTCTTGCACGGCTTTACGGCCTTCCGCAAGCAGGCAATCACAAGTACGCTGGTGGTCAAGTTGAAAGTCGTGTACACCTAACTCGACAGGGCGCATCGAGGCTAAACGATGGGCGTGCCCATACAGGTATACATTCTCACGCATCTTCGGAATCCACTTGCGCCGTCCCACGAGGATGGAAAAGCTGTTACCCAAATTGCTGGCAATGGTTGTAGCAGAATGGCACGGCGCGGTCACGATGGCTCTCCCGGAAACTTCTCTGGCTTCCCGCAAGCCGATATCGTAAAAGCAACCAATCACAATGGCATCATACTGGCTTGCAGACCGGTATGCAAGCTTAACGATATCTCCCAAAACTAAGGCCTCATAAGAATGGTACTCAAGGTGGCGCGGCAGGTCGTCAGGCAGGGATATCACATCTACCTGGTTATCTTTCCTTTTTCCGGTCTCAAGTAATTTTTCGGTGTCCGCGTTAAATACCTCAGTACCAATCGGATTGATCCAAAGGATACGCAAGATATACCTCCTCGTATGATATGTAGTGTGGAGCACCAGCTTGCCCCACTTGACTAATCAGGGATTTCTGGCATCCTGGAAGCTGGTCCAGGGATCGCTTTTCTCGAAGGTTCCTACCGCTGATCGAGATGATAGTATTTCACGGCCTGCTCTTGAGTGATATAACCATTCTTCAGATCTTCTTTGATTAACTCTAGAGGACGATCAAGAGGATCTCCCCAGCCGGCGCCGGTGCCGGTCATCACCCGGATCACATCATCCGTATTGAGAGTTAAGCCGCTGACAACGGAGTATCGTTCTTGGTCGCCATTAGCTCTGGCTACAACGATATGATTAGGTGAGCCAGGACAACCGCCTCTGAGGGGCCAAGGAGGTACCAGAGAGCGGGTATAGGCCACGGTCAGCCAGGCGTTGTCTGATCTTATCCGGTAATCTATGCGCACAACCTTGCCACCACGGTGTAATCCAGCGCCACCGTCTTCGTCATGGAAGCTCAGGTAATCAACAGTTACACCATATCGGGCTTCGGCAACCTCAGCCGGACAATTGTAAGTCTCTCCATGCAAGGCACTGAACTGCCCAGAATTGCCATCAGCGCGGGGCGTGCCACCCCAACCGCCTAGCTCAGGCTCGATCACTGCATACGCACGACCGGTATCGGGATGAATTCCGCCAAAAAGCGTACCTGCCACAGAAGCAAAGCCTCCTGCGGGCAATCGTTCGGGCATATTTTCAGCAATACAACGCACGATCAGATCGTGCAGCCGTATGGTAAGTTCATAGTAGATGCCTTGAGCGGCGGGATATGCGGGATCGAAAATACTTCCGTAGCGGGTGAGGACTTTTAATGGCCGGAAGGTGCCTCCGTTGGCCATTCGGTCAGGTTGAGTGATACCTTTGAAAGCCATTTGGCAAGCTGTAATGGCTTCATCGCGGCTCATATTGAACGGCCCTTTATCTTGATCAGGAGCTCCGCTGAGATCGACAATAAACTCGGTATCTGTCACATTCACTTCAACAGGTAAAGCAGGCCCATTGTCCTGTTCCTCGA
>CAZAQS010000485.1:0-2572 GCA_964486825.1 uncultured Anaerolineaceae bacterium
TGCCGAATGACAACCATCGTCAGAGTATCTTTTTATATTTCTATTCATCATTATTCAGGCTCTCCGGCCCTACCTCGGCCAGCCTGTTCTTCTCGAAGCGAACTTCAACCAAGACCAGACCTTGTGCAGGCGCAAGGCCTGGGACCTTTTCACCCGCTGGTGCTCTCAGGTATTCGACAAGCTGTTCCACATCCCGGCGTCCCTGGCCGATTTCTACCTGGAGTGATACCAGCCTCCGGACCATATGGTAAAGGAACGCCTGTGAAACGATCTCAAACACCAGCAAATGCCCTTCTTCAAACCATTCGGCTCTGCTGACCGTACGGACGGTTTTACCACCAGGCCGGGATGGGCTACCGAAGGCAGAGAAATCATGACTGCCCGTCAACCGGTTGGCTGCCGCTTGCAGGCGGGCCAATTCTAAACCAGGCCAAACACGCCAGGCATAACGCTCCTTTAAGGGACTGCGCAGCGGTTCACAAAAGATATAATACCGGTAACAACGCGAGACTGCATCGTAACGCGGGTGAAACTCAGGGCCTGCGATCTGGATGTCTCTGGCAGCCACATCGGGAGGTAGATTGGCGTTCAAGGCTCGCAACAGTTCCCAGGGTGAATGCCTCCAATCCATGTCGAAAGCAATCACCTGCCCGGAAGCATGCACCCCTGCATCCGTCCGGCCGGCAGCCAAAATCGCCGCACCACTCCAGTTGAGCTTTAACAGCGCATCTTCTACAACACCCTGAACCGTACGCGCCTTGGCTTGCTTCTGAAAGCCCTGGTACTCGGTGCCATCGTAGGCTAGGATAACCTGGTAACGTGCCATTTCAAGATGGAGAGCGCTCAAAAAGAGGACGGTTGAGGCCTGGTCAACCAGGCTTCATCCACTGGAGAGCTCTGCATCCTTGCTTCTAGTCTTCAACCAACTCTAAAAGCACCATCTCCGAAGCATCGCCATGGCGTTGACCCAGCTTATGCATGCGGGTATAACCACCGGGACGGTCTGTGTAGCGGGGTGCAATATCGTCAAACAATTTCTTTACCGACTCTGCATCCCCAAGGCGTGCAAAAGCCAGGCGGCGAGCGTGAACAACCCGGGCTTCATCCGCATCGGAGCTCCGTTTTGCAAGGGTAATCAACCGCTCGGCCTGGCCTCGGATAGCCTCAGCCTTCGCTCGAGTGGTTTTGATCCGCTCATGTTCGAACAACTGCTTTACTAAAGTCCGGCGCAGCGCAGCCCGATCATCTTTTTTTCGACCTAACTTGCGCCCAGCAATTCTATGTCGCATTTTACCTACTCCGCTTCTGTTTCTTCATCTTCCCGGATATAGCCCTTCTCGCGCATCTTCTGGCGGAGCTCATCCAGGCTTTTCTCACCGAAGTTGCGGATGGACATCACGGCCTCATCGCCTTTCTCCAGCAGCTCCAAGACCTCCCCGACTGTGGTAATACCAGTTCGTTTCAAAGAGTTGAAAACACGCACCGAAAGGTCCAGATTTTCAATGGGGGTCTCGATCATTTCACTGGTCAGGCGGCTGCCCTCTTCTTCTTCCACGGCAACGGCTGTAAGCGACTCCTCGCTTACACCTGCCAGGTGCCGCAAGTGATCAATCATGATTTTCGAGCTGGTGCTAAGAGCGTCCTCCGGTCCCATGGTGCCATCGGTCCAGATTTCCAGGATGAGCCTGTCATAGTTGGTGCTCTGGCCTACCCGGGCGTAACCAACGTCCCAATTGACCCTGCGAACTGGGCTAAAGATAGCATCCACAGGCAGATCGCCGATAGCCAGGCGCCCGGTCCGGTCATCGGCGGGTGAATAACCCCGCCCGCGTTCAACCGTGAATTCGATTTCCAAATCTGCTTTGCTATCATCTACCGTAAAGAGGTAAAGGTCGGGATTAACAATCTCGATCTCAGGAGGTGCGATAATATCGGCGGCAGTGACAACACCACCACCCCGTACCTCCAGATGCATGCGAGCACTATCAACATCATACATCTTCATCCGCATTTGTTTGATTTGCAACATCACCCGGATAACATCCTCGCGGACTCCAGGGATATCGCTGAACTCGTGCTGTACATCAGCAATGCGGATCGAGGTGACCGCCGACCCCTCCAATGAGGACAGCAATACCCTCCGCAAGGCATTACCCAGCGTTATTCCATAGCCACGCTCTAGCGGGCCGATGATAAACTTTCCGTAGTTTCGAGCTTCTGCTTCTCGCTCGATCTTCGGTGTCACCATATTACTTAAACCTATCACGGTTCACCTCTTCCCCCGCACGTGAACGTCCTCGTTACGCGTGCGACGCTCATGCGTGCAACAAGTCACGCTATCGGGAGTAAAATTCAACAATTGACTGCTCATGTAAATTGCCGTCAATTTCCGCACGTTCCGGCAGGCGAATCACGGCCCCTGACAGATTTTTCAAGTCACGTGATATCCAGTGCGGGACCGGCCGATCTTCAGCCACAGCCTCCAAATCTTTGAAGAATTCCCGTTTGCGGGAACCCTCCCGAACGGCGACCTCGTCCCCCGCAGACAGCAGCATGGATGGGATATCCGTAC
>CAZAQS010000486.1:0-2568 GCA_964486825.1 uncultured Anaerolineaceae bacterium
ACCGTTGGCCAGCGTGATTTTCGCTTACCAGGATTGGGCGCTTACTTGCAGGAAGCCGCCAACCAAAGCAATTTTCTGGCCATTTTTTTGGGCCTGGGGACGCTGATATTTGTGATCGTAGCACTGGATCAACTGGTTTGGCGGCCTCTGCTGGCCTGGTCCGATCGCTTTAAAGTGGAAACAGTGGAGAGCGACCAACCACCTACTTCCTGGTATTACGACGCATTGCGTAGCTCTCGCTTGCTCGGCTGGCTTGGTGAAAGATTGGTATCTCCCGTCTCCGACCGGTTCGATACCTGGTTGGTACACCGCTTCCAGCCGGAAGAGGGCTGGGGGAGTAATAATGCCCGTATGTCCTGGCGGACAGCGCTTCTGGGTGTGATCTTTGCTTTGGCGCTGCTTTATGGAGTCTACCGTATAGCAAATTTGCTGTTGTCTATGCCCGTACAACAATGGGCGAGTATCGGCCTGGGTGTGGCCGCCACCACAATCAGGGTAGGGCTGGCCTTGCTGATCGCCCTGGCCTGGACCATCCCGGCCGGCGTGGCGATTGGCACGAACCGCCGTTTAGCAGCTTTATTCCAACCCGTAATCCAGATAACAGCCTCGGTGCCGGCAACAGCCTTGTTTCCGATCTTCCTCCTGCTCGTTTTGGGCTTACCAGGCGGCTTGAACATCGCAGCCGTCCTGCTCATGCTCATGGGAACGCAATGGTACCTGCTCTTTAACATCATCGCCGGAGCAAACGCGATCCCTCAAGATCTTAAATATACTGCCATCTTACTGCAGCTCAGCCGTTGGGAGCGTTGGAAAAGGTTGATCTTGCCGGCTTTGTTCCCTTACTTGATCACTGGGGCCATTACCGCCAGCGGTGGGGCCTGGAACGCAAGCATTGTGGCCGAGTACGTGCACTTTGGCGGTGAAACCGTCCACACCACCGGCATCGGTGCGTTGATCGCTGAGGCGACCGCTGTTGGAGATTACCCCTTGTTGCTGGCCGCGACGCTCAGCATGGTGATAGCAGTCGTTCTGATCAACCGTTTCGTCTGGCGCCGTCTTTATCAGTTAGCCGAAGAAAATTATCGTATGGAGTGAAATCATGATCGACAACGTAATGAACAACCATCAGCTGGTTCAATTAAAGAACGTTCGTCAAATATATCGCAGCGGCCAGCGCCGCTTTACCGCCGTCGAAAACGTTAACCTCCAGATCAGCGCAGGCGAGTTTGTAGCCTTGCTTGGCCCCTCGGGTTGTGGCAAAAGCACTTTATTGCGCATCATCACTGGCCTGCAGCGACCTTCCGAAGGCCAGGTCCTTTACAGGGGTAAGCCATTGGCAGGCGTCAACCCGCATGCTTCGATCGTTTTCCAAACCTTTGCCCTTTTCCCCTGGTTGAGCGTTCTTGAAAATGTCAACCTGGCGCTCAAGACTCAGGGTATACCCCAGCACATCCGCACCACCCAGGCCCTGGATTTGCTCGACCGGGTGGGATTGGATGGCTTCGAGAATGCCTATCCGCGTGAACTATCCGGGGGGATGCGCCAGAAAGTGGGCTTTGCACGAGCCATGGCAGTTCAGCCAGAGCTGCTTTGCCTGGATGAGCCGTTTTCTGCCCTGGACGTCCTGAGTGCAGAAGCGCTGCGCGGAGAACTACTCGAGTTGTGGACGACCGGAAGCATCCCGACCCGCGCCATCTTAATGGTGAGCCACAACATTGAGGAAGTAGTCTTCATGGCCGACAGGATCGTCATTATGGACAAGGACCCCGGGCGCGTGATCTCAGAACTGAGGATTAACCTGTCCCACCCGCGGCAGCGCAAATTACCTGCTTTTCAAACTCTGGTTGACCAGGTCTACGCCACGCTGGCCGGACAGACCCAGCCAGAAGCAGTTGAATTGGGCACCGCGCCCGGCGAACCTGGCCGTACTCGCCGCCTGCCACCCATTAACATCAACGATCTTGCGGGTCTGCTCGAACACCTCGGGGAGCTGCCTCATAATCGCGCCGATATTTACAAATTAGTTGATGATTTGTCAGTCGATACAGATATTTTACTCCGCTTGATTGAAGTTGCCGAACTGCTCGGTTTTGCCAGAATCGAGAAAGGGGATATCTTACTGACACCGTTGGGCGAGACTTTTGCCGATGCGAGTATCCTGGCTCGAAAAGAAATCTTTGCCACCCGCATCCGGCGTGTGCCCATTTTTCGCTGGTTGCTGTCCATGTTGCGTTCAGCCAGTAACCAGAGGCTGGACTGGGATGTCGTTCACACGGCTCTGGAACTGGAATTCCATTCGGAAGAGGCTGAAAGGCAGCTCAACACCATTATCGATTGGGGTCGTTATGCGGAGGTCCTGGCTTATGATGATGACGATGAAGTCCTCTACCTTGAACCAACCCCCAATGGAGCAACACCTGCTCGTTAAAACGTGGATCGTAAAACGGCCTTTACCTGGCAAGCCCCCCAGGCATTTTGGTCTGGACACATCTGCTGGCGTCACCCAACATCACAAACCATTGACGATTACCCAGTATCCTGGTAAACTCCATCGCCGTTAAGTTAAAA
>CAZAQS010000487.1:0-2562 GCA_964486825.1 uncultured Anaerolineaceae bacterium
TCAATTTCTATTAGGCCTACGTATGCGCCAGGCGCTTTCCCCCAGCCCAGCTGATCGGTTGTAGTAATCTGGTTGGAAGCAGCAGGTATTATGACAAACTCTTCATCGCCTCGGAGTTCACCACCGGGGATAGGCAGCGCGGGTGCATCGACTCGCTGGGGATCGACGATTTGAAATATCATAGGGGATTTAGATAGAGGTCAGGATCTGCGGATCTCAGACACTACCCAATCGTACACAGCCAGAAATTGTTCCAAATTCTCTGTGCTGGAAAGGGCCGCCAGGCTGATGCTGGGGCGGCGCTCGATGCCCTCCAGGGGAATATCCACGCCAGGAATTTGATTTAACTTCTCCCTTAGCTCGAGGCGTTTGCTCTCGCTATCGAAGGGCGGCTTATATTTGTACCAATAGAAATATGTTTCAACGACACCGTAGGTGTAAACGGCGAAAAGCTGGTGCTCACGTTCTTTATGATTCAAATAAGGAACGAAGGATCCATTTTGCTTGCCTTTACCCCACCAGATATCCATATTATTGTAGCCCCACCTCAGGATCTGCCGGGCGACAAGAACAGCCTGCTCCCCATGCCTGTCCTGTAGCTCTTCGAAGAAGGAATCTTCGTCCCACTGCTTCACCGGCTTGACGGTAGCCTTACTCTTGATCACATGGCTAGGGCCGAAAACGCGCGGCACGAGCATTTCCGAATTCTCTGCCGTGAAGCGGCGCATCTCCAGGGCGGCGAACTCGAAATTGGCGCTGCTGCAGGCGTTCAAGAAACGCACGGTGCGGGCCAGATCGTCATTGATCTGGTCAACGACGATGATCAAGATGAAGTTCCCGGTTTCCAGAGCAGACTCTACGTTGTTACGGAAGGTCTCTTCATCCCAATCCGGGTCCTGGATAGCTTTTTGCATTGCTTCAGCAAGAGAGACTCCGTTTCGAGAGCGAACCCCTTGATCCAGCTCTTCGTAACTCTTTTCCCACAAATTAGCCCCGTATTCCAGGACCTGCCCGATCACCTTTCGCTTGACTTCGGCGTTGGAAGCCAGCTTGCATTCCAGGATAGCGATATCGCCACCGGTGCTGAAAGCCAGCAGGTCGATCGATCCAACCGGTAGATTGAATTCGCGAACCGCCAATACGAGCGGCCCGGCTTCCGGCCTTATATCTTCGATGGTAATCAAGCCCGGTGATTCGGCCAGCAGCTTCTGCAGCTCGGCTTCATTCATGTATGCGGCCGACTCGACCAAACGCCAGGGATGTTCCTTCTCACCGCGTATGAGGATTTTCATTTTGACTCCGAAAATATATACAAAAGGAAAGGGATAATTTGATAATATCGCTGGAAGGAAAAATCAGGTAGTCTCCCTTTTAGGTGTTGACAGCACCTGGTAGGGGTAAAGTCATCAGCAGCTCTTTAACAGTCCAAATATGATCGGTCAGTTTCGCAGCCATTGCCGGTGTGCGGGGCGACCATTTTTGCGGCAAGCCATCCTGAATCGGTTGGCGCAAGCTTTTGTGAGGGCGGATCAGGTTGTAATAGCTGTCCTCCCAGGTTGCCGAGGCTCGATAGGCCTGGACATCTTTGGAAAAGGCCAGCGTCTTCCGCACCTGACGGCCATTGAACAAGCGGCTGGTCAGGTTGCTGCGTTCGATATAGGCTGTACTTTGACCTAATAGCTCGATCACTTCGCCTTTCGTCCCAAAGATCACCCGCAGCTTTGTTCCTTGAAAGCGGCCGTGCTCATCTCGCTGTTTGACCATCTGTAGATACATCCAGTCCGATCCTGGCTTTTTGTGAGTCGGTGGTCGGCCTCGGCCGCCGTATTCCGGCACGCTTCCGTAGACTTGCACTATGGCTTCATCAATCCCACCCCAGCCATCGGAGATCGTCGGGGGCGGTTCTTGCGGATGTCCCCAGCGCTTGAGCATTTGAAACACTGCGATGCTGGCCTGGGTCTCGTCTTTGGCAATTCCGCGAGCCACTCGCAGCCGGCTGTCCATATCCAGCAGGGTTGAGCGCCAGAACTGTCCGCTCTCATCCGTCTCGGGGTAGCTTTTTTTCTCCTTTGTTGCGGACGTAAGTCCAGAGCGCATCCAACTGACCTCGCTTGACCTTGAACTCAGCCATGAGCACATCTTCGAGCTGCTCGGCATGCTGGGCGGCTTCGCGCAGCCACTGCAAGATCGTATCTTCCTTGTGCCCCTTCACTCGCGACAAGGTGCTGATCCGGTTACCTTCGGCGAGTAGGGCCAGTGTCTCCAGAATTTCATGTTCTGGCGTCCGCTTGCCGTAGAAGATCGTGCCGAATGTTTCGGTAAAAGTCTTGCGGCAGGTTTGGCAACGATAGCGCTGCACACCTTTGCGGGTCTTGCCGAATTTTTCAAGGTTCTGCTGCTGACCGTTCTGAAGCTTGCCGTAGTCCGGGCACGCTTCGTTTGGACAAAAATCTCCTGGTTTGGCAAACTTCTCCATTTGTCTCCCTCGGATGAGTTTGCCTAGAGTTTACCTCATCCTTATTCAACGCTCAAGAGGGAGACTATCCAATCACGTAATGTTTA
>CAZAQS010000488.1:0-2547 GCA_964486825.1 uncultured Anaerolineaceae bacterium
TGTTTCCTGAGCCCGGGTGTAGTGGCCCTGACCTGGACGGACGACCGCTCCGACCCGCAATACGAGCGCTCGCTAGCAGCCTATGAATTCATGTCTTCTGTTAAAGATGCCTGTGGTAGGCGGCTGGAAATCCACAAGATCCACCAGCCAGACCCGGTCCTGATCCGGCCCGAAGAGGCGGAAGGTGTGGATATGGTCGAGGGCACGTTGCCGCGGAAGGCTGGAGACCGCCTGGCAGCCTCTTATGTCAACTTCTATTTTTGCAATGGGGGCGCAATCGTTCCCACTTTCGCTGACCCGCAGGACGGACCGGCGCTCGAAAACCTCCAACGCCTTCTGCCCGACCGCCAGGTAATTGGTTTGCCGGCCCGTGAAATCTTGCTGGGCGGCGGGAATATCCACTGCATCACACAGCAACAGCCGTTAGCTCAACCCATAAAAATTAAACCAATCATCAAATAGTCCCTCCCATCCAATAGATTTAGAGAATGGGAGGGATTGCGTTAGCATATCGTAACCTAGCGGCTGACTTTTACCGGCAAGCTGATATACTCGTTGTCCCCCGGCAGTGCATCCCGGTAATTTTGAATGGTAGCGACCGCCTTGAAGTTTACTTTACCGATTTGGGCATCCTCCGCAGTGAAGGTATAGTTGAAGACGAACTCTGTAGTGCGGTTGTTTACCCGCACTGGCACGGAATTTCTCGACCAGCCCGGTTTGCAAAAGGCAATAATATGCATGTAAATCATCAGTACGGCTGGAACCTGAAAGTTATAATGCTCGATCTTTTAAGCTTATATACAATTTCAAACAGGTATAATTGCCCGATGACAACGAGCCAAATAACAGGGGGACATCGATGAGACGCGATAAGATATCCACTTACCTGCTGACCTTCCTGATCACAACAGTCCTGCTGATGTCTTTTGGTATCTTAGGCTGGAGAGAAGGTCGCGCTGGCGTTCGTAGCAGCCATATCCCGCACAGCCCGCTTATCAGTGGCGTGCGCTTTGATTGGTCCACTCTGAAAGTCGAAGCCCGAGGCAGCGACAACTGGCAGACCACCTGGGCTGCCAACGGGCACCAGTATTCGGTTTGGGGAGATGGAGGTGGGTTCGGCGGCACAAACCAGGAAGGGCGGGTCAGTTTAGGAGTCGCCAGGATCGAAGGGCAGGCCGACAACTACCGTGGTTACAACGTCTTCGGAGGGGTAAATGCGGAAGCTCCAGCCACATTCGAGGGTAAATCTTACGGCATCGCCGCTATCGATGGCCCTCTGTACATGTGGCGTAGCGGGGCCGGATCGATGCAAGCCGCTTTCGATTTTCAAAAGCTATATATATCACGTGATTGGGCGCGTACCTGGCAGGATACGGGTGTAGAGTTCAACCAATCTACCTTCCAGAACAGCGCCGGTTTTTACGGGCCCACTTTCCTGCAGTTCGGGCAGGATTACCAGGGGGCTCGCGACCAGTATGTGTATATCTATGCCCCCGAGATCAAGAGCAGCCGTTTCGAGGTCATGAAGCCGGGTGAGATCACCTTGATGAGAGTCCCCCGTGATCGCATTACAGATCAGGGCCGCTACGAGTTCTTTGCCGGCCTGAGCGCTGGCAACCCCACCTGGACCAGTGACCCCGATGGACGCCGGCCTGTTTTGAGTACCGGCGACGACGGCGTGATGAAGGCCACCGCATTCTATAACCCGGGTTTGAACCGCTACTTCATCCTCACCGAACACACCGAGATGTTCGACGGCAATATGGCGATCTATGACGCGCCCGAGCCATGGGGACCCTGGACGACCGTTATCTATGAGCGGCAGTGGGGGGCAGGGCACGTCGACCTGACTGCTTTCGTCTGGAATATACCGACTAAGTGGCTGAGCTCAGATGGGACTCGCTTTACCATGGTCTGGAGCGGGACAGGTTCGAATGACAATTGGAATACCATCCAGGGTGAATTTATCCTGGCAGATGATGATCCACATCCTACACAACCCGCTTCCACCCTCGTCGCCACTCTCCAGCCCCCGGAGCGGACTCCCTTCCCTGGGATCGAACATCTGGATTGGTATAGGTTTTTACCCTTTATGGCAAAGCTGCCTCCCCCTACAGTTACGCCGACGCCCAGCCCGACACTCACACCCACGGTAACGCCCATCCCAACCGGTGTGCCCACCCAGACGCCCGGACCTACACCTTCGCCTACCACGACTGCGAGTTTCTTCTGGTACACAGTTCAGCCCGGTGAGACCCTCCGTAGTATTGCTGCGAAATTCGGGACCACCTGGCAGGCAATTTGGGAGATCAATCCCGAGATCGAAGACCCGAACCGGATCTACGCGGGACAGAGGATCCGTATTCCATACTGAGCTTCCAGAGGAGTGGCGCTATAAACCAAAAGATGCCGGCAGAAGGGCTGGCATCTTTTGGTTTTGGTTGAATCAAGCCTGGTTTATACCTTGCCGATACGCACCTTCCAGTCCGGCCCTTGCTCAAGGTAGTCCCAGCTGAACTGCCCTTCGCGCGCGAACTTGAACTGGTA
>CAZAQS010000489.1:0-2527 GCA_964486825.1 uncultured Anaerolineaceae bacterium
CAGGCCTTGATCGAGCTGGAACAGCGCCAACTCGTCGAATCATTGCCTGCACAAGATGGCAATCTCTACTACCGGTTTATCCACGATAAAATCAGAGAGGCTCTCCTGTTGGATATCAATCCGGTCAAGCTTCGCTGGCTTCACAGCCAGGTTGGACGTGCACTAGAGGTATACGTCCAACAGGACCTCTCCAGCCAGGCAGCGGTGCTGGCTCTTCACTTTGAGTCAGCCGGAGAATGGGGCCGGGCATTTGATTACTGGGTCAAAGCCGGGCAGCACGCCCGTCAACTTCTATCGATCGAAGAAGCGCTGCGATCCTTTCGCAAGGCCGAAGAATTAATCCAACAAGCCAGTAGCCAGCTCTCAGACGAGCAAATCCATCATTTGTACTATGAATGGAACGAGCTCTCGTTTGATGTACATGATATGGAGAGCTTGCAATACCAGAATAAGCTGTTGCAGATGATAGGAGAGGAACGACAAAGCCCATTGCTGGTAGGGACAGCATTTCTGGGGCTGGGAAATGCGTGCATGGGGATTGACCAATTCGAGCAGGGCATTAACTACATCACCCAAGCCATTCAGTTACTGGATAAAACGAACCATCTCTCCCAGCGCGTTCAAGCCTACGTCGACCGGGGCGTTATGCTGTATATGCAATCGCGTTGGAAAAGGTCGTTGAAGGATTTCGAGCGTAGCCTAGAGATCGGCAAGCATCTGGATGAACCTCAAATGGTAAAGGGAAGGGCCAACGCGCACTATAACATCGCTGTAATTATGAACCTGAAAGGCAGGCCCTTGGTAGCTCGCCATCATGCGCTCAAGGCAATCGGTGATTCTTTAGGACAGGTGCGGACTTTTCGCCACGTGCCGGGATACAGCGCCCTGGCCCTTGCGCAGGTCTTCCTGGGAGAATACTCACAGGCAAACCAGAGCATCGATACAGGGATCCAACTGGCTGAGAAGACCTATAGCTGGCGTATGCTGGGCTACCTGTTGGGCAACCGCGCCCTGTACGAACGGAATATTGGTAAACTGGGTTCATCTCTCGAGAGCGCCAGGAAAATGGTCGAATTAGGACAAAGATTCGGGCACAACGATATCATTGCTTTAGGCAAGCGTCTCTTAGGGGATATCTACTTTTTTTTGTACGAGTTCGAGGAAGCACATGCACATTATCAGAGGGGGTTAGAAATCGGGCAAGATTCTTTTCTTGCTCCGGATATCCTGTTCCGATTGGGACATGTCCTCTACCTGTTAGGTGAACGGGTACGTGGAAAGACCTACCTCCATCAAGCCTTGACGATATCCAAGGAAAATGGGCTAGGATTGTTTTATATCCTGGCCCAATCTTCCCTGGCACGCATCTATACCATCGAAGGTAAATGGGATAAGGCATATAGCCTGGCTGTAAAATTAGAGAATGAAACACGGCGGCGGTCCCTGCAGAGCCTCAACCTACGCGCGATCCACCTGTTGGGAGAATGTGCTTATACAAATAAGGAAACCAAGCTCGCCAGGCATTATTTCAGGACTGCCTTAAACCGCCTGGTTGCCATCCCGAACCCCTGGATCGATTTAAAAGCTCATATGATGCTGGTTAAATGCTCCCAGGCAGACGGAGAGGCCCGCTCCTCCAGTTTCGAGAATATTGAAGGAATCCTGGGCGGATTAGAGTCCAGCCTGGGAGGGGGACAGGAAAACCAAAATACGAGGATCTGTTTCCAAAATTTCCGGCAAAAAGTTGCCTCAGGCTATGTGGGAATTTGATTGATCCAATACACGGTTTGTCCACATTTTGGCGATGGGCGTGTGTTATGATGCAGTCATAAGCATATTTCTGTGCAGGTGGCAGGGGATTCTTTTCAGGGGCCCTGCACGTCATAGGAGCCGACAGCCGTTCAAGGGGCGTTCTGCTGCCGGCTTCTTGTTTTGCCCCTTGCTGGGATAAGGCTGGATGACAAAAATGTTGTAAAATTCCTCTATGCCGACTGTCTCCATAGCCGCCCATCTTCATCATAAAAAAAATAAGACCAACCGCAGAGGAAGGCTACGCCTGGCAGGTATGCTCGCCAGCGCGTTCATCAGCCTCTCTTTGGTGGCCCTGATCAGCACCGTAGCCTGGCTTTATGCCAGCCTTACCCGCGACTTACCTCCCCTGGCATACCTGCCAGCGCTACTAGAACCCCCGGATGGAATCCTCCTGCAACCGACCCGCTTGTACGACCGCAGCGGGCAGCATCTGCTCCGCACCCTAGAAAACCCTGCCTCGGATGAACGCAACTACCTGAGATTGCCTGCCGAGCTCTGGCAGAACGATGTATGGCAGATAAGCTCCTCACAACGCCAGGAGATCGAAGACAGCCTGCCATCCGAGATCGTGGAAGCCACTCTGGCCTTAAATGAACCCAATTTTTGGAGCAGCCTAGGCTTCAGCGTGTACGGTCTTTTCAGCGGCAGGTCCCCTACCCTTGCTCAACGACTGGTTGGTGAAGTGGGCGCTGTGGTCTGGGCGCCCTCGCAACGG
>CAZAQS010000490.1:0-2526 GCA_964486825.1 uncultured Anaerolineaceae bacterium
CGCGCAATCGGATCGTGGGGTGAGACACGATTCAGAGACTCCGGTGTCAGTAGGTTGCGAGTGGTTTCAGTATCCGCGCAATCGGATCGTGGGGTGAGACCGCTTACGTTCTGTTTGGCAAACAGGTCATTTTTCCTGCGCGCTTATGTTTAGCCGCCTTGATGGCCTTCCTGCTGCCGGTTTTCGCTTGCTCTCGTGCGTCCATTTTACCCTTTTTTCGCCAGATTCCGCAAATGATCTTTTGCGCTGAAACGAAGCCGATTTGCGAAAGCGCCTCTCCTGGTTGGTCAGGCCCACAGCTGCTCTCCACAGTCAACCTGCCAGTCGCCTTACCCGACGTCATTGCAGAAGCGGCGGAATTCACAGGCCACGCATTTGCCCCGCTGCGTTGTGGGCGCAGGCATGCTCTCTTGCCACAGCATCTGCTGCATGTCTGCTAACGCCGCCCGTGTTTTTTCCCGCAGGCGTTTGTCCAGGCGCACCTCCTCCGCCCGCTTCAATGGGATGTAATACAGGAATCCCCGTTTGGCTGCGCCCCATCCCATTTCTTCCAACAATAAGCCATAGGCCGCCAGTTGCATTTTATAATGCGGCCCCGCCCGGCGTGAAAGCTTGTAGTCCACCGGGATGACCTGTTCGCCAGTCGCGCCCCCCAGACAGACGACCATGTCTACCAATCCGCGCAGCCCCAGGTTGGCTGAAGACACCGGCACGTTGAACTCGCGCCGGCCTTTCTCCAGCCCGTAAACCCGCAGGCTGCGGCGGGCTTCCCGGCCTGCCTCGCTCTGCCCTGCCTCCACGCCGGCTTCCATCTTATATGTCAGCGGGCGCACGTCGGGCAGACAGGTGTAATAGTACAGGATGCGCGGGCAGTAGACCCACTGTTTCAGGTCGGTGACCCGGAAGGGGGTCTCCAGGTCGATCCTCGTCAAAGGCGCCTCGGTCATCGTTGCCTCTTTCGCCGCTCATTCCCCTTGCACCAGCACTTTCCTCTTAGCCCAATCCTCGGCGCACAGCGAATACAGCTGTATGTTCCCCGCTTTCTTCCCCAGGATCTTCTTGATCTTGAGCATCAACTCCTCCTGGTGGGTGGGCAACAGTTTGCCGAGGAAGGCGCTGTATTGGATGCGGTCCATCCCATAGTCCAGGCAGGCGTCGGCGATCTTGCTCCGTTTCCGGTCGTCAGGGATGTCGTAAACGAGCAGGCAGTTCATTTTCCGGTTCAGGTCTCAGGTACAGGTGAGGATCACCAGGCCAGCTGGTAGGGCGTGTAGGCCAGGCGCTCGCCCCGCAAGAAGCCTGCCAGGTGGCGCGCCTGCCTCTGCATGACCGCCCGCAGCGGGTGGCGCTTGCCTTCGTAGGCGACGCCGCTTTCCAGCCGTTCCAGCACCTTTTCGGCCAGCGACTGGCGCGCCTCTTTGGTGAGCATGTTCTTGTCGTCCTGGGCGAAGGCTGCCCCCTTGTTGGCCATGCCGATCACGGTCCGGTCTACGACGGCCTGGCGGAACTCTTCGATAAAATCCAGGGTCAAGCTGGGCTTGCCCGGCCGGTCCACGTGCAGGAAGCCGGCGTAGGGGTCCAGCCCGGCCAGCACCAGGCAGCGCTCGCACTGGCCGTAGAGAATGCCATAACCGTAATTCAAGGCCGCGTTGATTGGATCGCTGGCGCCCCGCCCGCTGCGACCGGGGAAGGCGTACTTCTCGGGCAAGACCAGCCTGACCGCCCCCCAGTAACGCTGGGCGGCGCGCCCTTCCAGGCCCATCAGTTCCGCCCGCAGGTCGGCTATGGTCGCCGTGCCTTCCAGCACTTCCGGATAACGGCCGAGGCGCTCGATCTCGATCAGCTGGTCTAAGGCCTCGTCCGCCCGCCGGCGCAGTTCCTCGTACAGCTCCGGCGCCGTCTCGTTGCGGTACTTGGCCACGTATTTCAGCAGATTGACCTGGTTCTGGATCTTGCCCATGCTCAACGCCATGACCAGCTGCAAGCCGCGCCGGTTGTGAAAGGCCTCCAACTGCGCCCGGCGGGTGGCCACGGTGCCCGCCAGCCCCGCGCTGTACAGGCTGGCATAGGCCGTCCCCGTGCCGCTGACGAAGAAGATCGGGATTCCCCGTTCGGTGCATTCCCGCACCGCCTCGGCGCTGATGCTCACTCCCTGGTTGGCGATCGTCACCGATTCCAGGTGCAGCAGAGGCGCCTGCGACAGGGTTTGGCCTTTTTTGGTCACTTTCAGGCGCTCGCTGTATTTGCCAATATGGACGCCGTATTCGTCCACCAACAGGTGCTGCACGATGGGCATGTTGCCTCCTTTTCCCGGTTCAGTCTCCCCGGCCCAAAGCCCACTGCCAATAGCCTGGCGCCCCAGGCCGGGCGACTTCGAACACTCCGTTGCCTTTGACCGTCAATTTCCCCACCTGGATCCCCTGGCCGAACACCAGCCAGGGCAGCAGCGTTTCCCAATCGCGGCAGCGGTACGTGGCCACGCCGGCGAACCCGCCCATGGGCGTCTTCCGCCCGGTGCGGCCGGAA
>CAZAQS010000491.1:0-2498 GCA_964486825.1 uncultured Anaerolineaceae bacterium
GAACAGGGTCACGAAGACCAACCCAACCCCCAAAGACATCAACCGCCAGCCGCGCAGCATGCGGTCGCGGCGCATGCGGAAGAATTTGAGCGTACGCGCCTTCCGGATGGACCGGATCCCGGTCCAAACAGAGAGGATGATGGCTAGTATGGCGATGACGATGGCCGTCTGGACGGCGGTATGAATGTCAAGAGACATCGCTAGCGATTATGACCTGCAAAGGGGAGCAGCAGCGCGGGGTGAGTTGGTGTGGTTTGATATCAAAGGTAGACCTGGGCAAGCAAATCTGGTATTTCAGGCGGGGTTTAGATCACGCCTCGAGCGCTAATTTTACCAGAAAAACAGTCCCCGGTCAGCGGGCGTGTTCCGATGTGACCTGGTTCTTCAGGCTGCCCAGCCCTTCGATGGTGACCTCTACCACGTCGCCCGGCATCAAAGGGCTGACGCCGGCCGGCGTACCGGTCAGCAGTAAGTCGCCGGGTTCGAGAGTCATCACGGAGGAGGCATAGGCGATCAACTGGCGGATGCGAAAGACCATATCCCGGGTGGAGCCCATCTGGCGCATCTCTCCGTTGACATGGCAGGTGATGAGCGTGTCCGCCGGGTCGAATTCCGTCTCGATCCAGGGGCCGACCGGGCAAAACGTATCGAAACCCTTGGCCCGGCTCCACTGCCCATCCCGGCGCTGCAGGTCGCGAGCGGTGACATCGTTGGCGGCGGTGTAACCCAGGACGTAATCCGGCGCTTCTTGGGACTCGATCCAGCGCCCGCGCTTGCCGATTACCACTGCCAGCTCGGCTTCGTGCTCTACCTGTTGGGATTGCGGCGGCAGAAGGATGCTATCTCCGGGCCCGATCACAGCCGATGGCGGCTTCAAAAAGAGCATCGGCACTTCTGGGACATCGGCGTCGTGCTCCTGTGCATGGGCGACATAATTCCTGCCCACGCACATGATTTTCGTCGGCTGGACAGGCGCCAGCAGCCGCGCCTCGGAGAGCGGGATCGAAGCCTCGCCGCGCATGAATTCCTCGAACGGAGAGCCCTCAATAGGTCCAATCATGTCTTCGAACAACCACCCGTAAGCCGGGGCCTGGTCCCGAACCTGGTAACGCACGATCCTCATGGTATTTTCCTATTCCGTGCCGCGCTGGATCATGTTGGAGAGCTGTTGGATGGCCTGTTCTGCGCCGGCAAAGCGGTCTGCGAAGCGCCAGTGCAGCGTTTGGGCCAGGGAGTACACGATCGCCTCGATCGCTACGATCCCGACCCCCAGGGAGGGGTGCGCCTGGGCTTCCAGGACCACGTCCGCGGCGCGTGCAGAGGGGATGGAGGCCGCTCCTACAATGGCTGCGGTGGGGATGCCCCTGGATTGAGCCTCTTTTAGCGTGCTGGGAATATAGGGAGACTGCCCTGCCACGTCCACCGCCAGGAGCAGGTCTTGCGGGGAGGCGGTGTGGATGGTGCGGGCCAGGTCTGACACGCCCGGCCGGGCGATATAAACGGAGAAGCCGCCCTGCTCGAGGAAATACACCAGGTTGTATGCGGCCGGTTGGGCAGGCGCTTCGGGGATGATCACGATCCTCCTGGCCCCACCGATCTTATCCACCAGCAAGGCCATCGCATCCGTGTCCAGTGAGATGCGGATCTGATCGAGGGCGTGGATCAGCTCGAGTAGGGTGGCCGCGACGATGCCCGGGACTGAATTGGGATCCTTGGCCTGTTCGGGGCGGATGAGCAGGTCGCCTTTGACCCGTTCACGGATCTCCCGCTGCAGTTTCGGATAGCCTCCGTAGCCCAGGTGCTGGGAGAAGCGCACCACGGTAGCCGCGTCCAGGTTGAGCTCGTGGGCCAACTCGCTGGCGGTCATAAAGGAGGCTTCCACATAGGAATCGAGAAGGAAATCGGCCAGCTTGGCAAAGCTCTTGGACATCTCAGGCCGTTCTTTACGAATGCGCTCTTCGTATGACATTTTGGATCCCTCTTCACTTTCAGGCAATATCGATTGATTTTTGTGGTAACCAAAGTGTATCACAAAATGTATGGTATTTGCAAATCAAATTGTCTCGTTTTGGGAAACTGCGCGCCGCTTGGCAAATTATCAGGCCGTTGCTTCGAGATTCCTTTCCTCGCTGAGAAGGGAAAATGCGGTATAATCCCCGTGCGCGGGCGGATAGCTCAGTTGGTTAGAGCGCATCTCTTACACAGATGAGGTCGCAGGTTCGAGTCCTGTTCCGCCCACCTTTTTGCCCCCATATGTGGGGTTTTTGTTTTATGAGCTATATATGGGGGTGTGGACTGGCCGGGCCTGTTTCGAACGCAAATCGGTTGCAGTTGGCGGTAATTGGCGGCATTTTTTAGGGAAAGTTTTCTTTAACATTAAACGTCCGGCAACAGATATTCTATAATATCCGGGTAGTTGAATCGCTCTTTTTTACAACCCTCTCTAAGGATAAAGAATTAACAGAATAGTCTGGCAGATCTCGACCCGGATCCTTGGG
>CAZAQS010000492.1:0-2471 GCA_964486825.1 uncultured Anaerolineaceae bacterium
CGAGTACCATCGTTTGAACTCTCTCTAAACCCCCGCATACTACTCCAGAGAAGCGGGATTGGCCTTCTGCCAGGTTTGGAGGTGTCTCACGATCATGCCAATTGATTACCTGGACCGGATATTCCGCTGCCATATCAAACATCACATTTCTGCCATGCAGATGGAGCATGTTTAGCCACAAGCCTGGGATATTTTGGAGCACTTGCATGTCGTAATCACGGCCAAAGCTCCGGTATTCATCCTCAGAGAGTACTCCATACTGAGCATGCTGGATCGCAAAAAAGAGACCTGCAATTCCGGTCTTTGCAGCTGCTTCTACAAACATGCGGATGCTTTCGGTAATGGATTTTAAGCCCGCATGGACTGCATCCGGGTACTGGCGCAGATGGACAATTAGTTTCTCACCTCCAGCCAGGTGCTTCGCCACCGAGAGCGGGTTAAAAATTGTCTGGAGGATGGGGACCTCCGGACCTAATTCTTTAACCAGTAGCTCCAGGCTGGCAAGCATCGCGGCTAGATGCTCCCGCTGGGGGTGCACGACCGGAATACGCTCCCAATCTTCCGGGAAGTTGATAACAGTTCGGGTGTAATCCCGAGTACCTTCAGAAGCCCCCCTCCATTCATCCTCTACTCCCAAGTCTTTGACAGAATAGGAAGAGGCAGGGGTGACTTTGACAAGGTCAAAATCGTATGTGCGTTGGAAGTGCAGGGTAGCGGCAGCTAATCCATCCGGTGTCTGGTCATCTACAGGCGCATGTCGCCATAGGGCAACGGGCACTCTGTCGGGCATATCCCCATTCAAACATGCTTCCAGGCGTTCCCGATGATTCAAACGTTTCGTTTCCAAATTTCTTTCTCCAAATCCCAATCTCCTTTGGTTATCATGTTCAAATGCCCCTTTGCCAGCCGCTCCAACATCTTAGCTCGTGTCGGATCTTCAACGCTACCTGCATTTAGGAGATCTAAAACCTGGCGGAAAGCACTTGCGCCTTTTTCCATGTTTCCTTGCATTCTAAAGCTTAAACCTAACCCATAAGTTGCCTCGACATCATTTGGAGCAATAACGAGGGCCTCTTCAAAATCCTTTTGGGCTGAAGTGAAATCGCCTTTGGTGTAAAAGGCATAACCCCGCAGGCGAAGCTCGCGGGCGCTGTCGGGTTCAGGCCGAGCGGACGGATCACTGCCACTATTATTCTCCATTTCTTCTACCTTCCTATGTTCTGACAAGGCTGGTTCCCATCCCCTGAATGCCCTTTACTTCTCTTCCGGTTTCTTTGAGACTAACTGCTCGATAGTCTTATCTACAACAGTGGATAGCTCCTGCTCCTCAACTTCTTGTTTTTCAAAGAACTCTTTCATGAAGCTAGACCTGCGCAACCGCAAAGCCATGGGAGCAACTTCACGTAGATCTGCACTAGTAACTTCCAGTCTTGCATCACTCGCAGCATAAGCACGGGCAGCCTCGAATAAGGTTATCGCAGCCCGTAGCGAATCGATTCCCAACTGGTCAATCATTGCCAGGCCCAGGTTAGCAGTTTCGTCAGAAATGGTGACATCCTTTAGGATATCACGTGCGGCCTGGATCTCAGCTTTCGCAAGAGCGGTAGCTGCGGAGTATTCACCCGCCATCCGCCTGGGACTGGTCGTAAATGCCTGCACACGCCGGTATACTTCCAGGCGCTCATTGGAAGCCTTCTCACCTTTCGGACCGGTTACCAATATCCTTAGGCCAAATCGATCCAATATTTGAGGTCGCAAGCCACCTTCCTCAGGATTCATAGAGCCAATCAAAACAAAGCGCGAGCGGTATGTAGCAGAGATCGGCCCCCGACGTACTGTATATATGCCTTGAGCGGCTGCATCCAGAATTGCATCCACCACTTCATCGATGAGGAGGTTGACCTCATCTACATATAGCAAGTTCCGATCAGCCTGGGATAGAATCCCCCTTCGAAGGCGCATCCGCTCATGAATGGTCGAGCGCTCATCAATACCTCCGACAACATCATCCAGACGAGAGTTCAGGGGCAGCTCTACCAGGCGCACGGAGTCCATTACCGCAAGCGGTTCTCCCATCCCAAATTTTCGTGCGCATTCCGGACACACTGCATCGATCCCTCCTGCCTCCACATCCTCAGGCATACAACCGTGGTAGCACAAACTGCGAGGTACTTCCGGTAGGAGGTCGATCAAGCTGCGAACAGCAGTAGTCTTCCCAGTCCCTCTCGGACCGATCAATAATACGCCGCCTACAGCAGGATTGACCAGCGACAATATCAAAGCCAGCTTCATCTCCATCTGCCCCACCAGAGCAAGGAATGGGAATGGCAGCGACTCAGCCAGTCCGGAATCTCCTTCATGTTCCGGCCAAAGAAAACCACGTCCCGAAACGCGATCGATCAGCTCCTTCAAGGAGCTGACTTTGACTGCTTCCTGCTTAGGTATATCTTCCTGTAGCGGTAGGGTAGACT
>CAZAQS010000493.1:0-2463 GCA_964486825.1 uncultured Anaerolineaceae bacterium
GGCGGCTCGTCTGGAGTTGGACGGGGAGAGCCTGGAAAACGGGTTACCGGTCGATGGGGTTATACCTGAGGACTGGCTGGAGGATTGGTTGGAGCGCTTCAAGCAGCCGGAGCGACTATGGGAGTTGGGACAGACCCTGCCACAGCCGCGTGATTTGATCGGGGAGCTACGCCCTTACCAGCGCCACGGCTACTCCTGGTTGCATTTCCTGCGTCAGGCCGGCCTGGGGTCCTGCCTGGCGGATGATATGGGCCTGGGCAAGACCATCCAGACCATTGCCCTGCTGCTCCGGGAAAAGGAAGAGCGTGGGCGCCTGCCACAGCCGTGCTTATTGGTCTGCCCGACTTCGGTGGTCGCGAACTGGGAGCGCGAACTACGCCGTTTTGCGCCTTCCCTGACGTCGCTGGTGCACCAAGGCTCTGGTCGCCGGCATGGAGAGGCCTTTGCTCAGGCTGCCCGAGAAGTCGATATCGTCCTGACCAGTTACGCCCTGGCCCGCCTGGATGCCGAGAGCCTCCAGTCTGTAGATTGGCTGTACGTGATCCTGGATGAAGCCCAGAATATCAAAAACCCGGCATCGAAACAAGCCCAGGCCTTGCGCCGGATGCCTTCCAGCTACCGCCTGGCGCTGACCGGTACGCCCGTGGAGAACCGCCTGTCCGAGCTATGGTCGATCATGCAATTCTTGAATCCGGGTTACCTGGGCTCGCGCCAGGCCTTCCGCAAGGAATTCGCCTCTCCCATCGAACGCTACAACGATCAAGCAGCCCTGGGGCGCTTGAAGCAGCTCGTCCGGCCCCTGGTGCTGAGAAGGGTCAAGACCGATCCGAGCGTTATCCAGGACCTGCCCGAGAAAGTGGAAACCATTGCCTATTGCCACCTGACCGAAGAACAGGCCACCCTGTATGAAGCGGCTGTGCAGGACGCCATCCAGTCCATTGGAAGCCAGGATGGCATCCAACGGCGCGGGCTGGTCCTGAGCATGCTCATGCAGCTCAAGCAGATCTGCAACCATCCCGTCCAATACCTGCACCAGGCCGGGCAGGGGGTCGAGCAGGGCGCAAACCTGGCCGGGCGCAGCGGGAAGCTGGAGCGCCTGGGCGAGCTTTTGGAAGAAGTGCTGGCGGAAGGCGACCGCTGCCTGATCTTCACGCAATTTGCGGAGATGGGGCAAATCCTGGCCAATTGCCTGCCAGGCATGACCGGCGCGGCAGTGCAGTACTTGTATGGCGGCACTCCTCCAAAACTGCGTGACCAGATGGTACAACGCTTCCAGGAAGACCGGCACGCCCCACCGATCTTTATCCTATCGCTTAAAGCCGGCGGAACCGGATTGAACCTGACCGCCGCCAACCATGTCTTCCACTTCGACCGTTGGTGGAACCCGGCAGTGGAAGACCAGGCAACCGACCGGGCTTTCCGCATCGGGCAGGCGCGCAACGTCCAGGTGCACAAGTTCGTCGCAACCGGCACGCTGGAGGAGAAGATCGACGATTTGATCGAGAGCAAGAAAGGACTGGCTCGGGCCGTGCTGGGTAGCGGTGAGGGCTGGCTGACCGAGCTATCCACGAAAGAGCTCTATGAATTGGTCCGGTTGAGGAGGGCTTGAGATGGCTAGAAAGCGGCGCCGGACTTATCACTATTATTCCAATTTTGATTTCGAGCGGAGCAGCCCAATTGAAACAGATGAGGGACTCAAAGCCCGCAGCCAGCGCGGCCAGTTCGGGAAAAACTGGTGGGCTACGCGCTGGATCGGGGCCATGGAGCGCCTGGTCGACCCAGGCCGGTTGACGCGCGGGCGCGCTTATGCTCGAAAAGGCCAGGTCTTGTCGATCGAAGAAAAGGGTTCTAACCGCAAACCCGGGGTAGAAGCCTGGGTCCAGGGTTCACGGCCCAAACCTTATAAAGTGACCATCTGGTTGGAACCCCTGGAAGATCAGGCGTGGGAGCGAGTGCTTGACGCGCTGGCAGAACAGGCCTTGTTCGCTGCCCAGCTATTGGCTGGCGAGATGCCGGCCGAAATCGAGCAAGTCTTCGAGCAGGCCGGCGCCAGCCTGTTCCCCGCCAGGCCTGGTGACCTGTCCACGCATTGCTCGTGCCCTGACTACGCCAACCCCTGCAAGCACGTGGCAGCTACCCACTATATCCTCGGCGAACGCTTCGACGAAGACCCGTTCCTGCTGTTTCGCATGCGCGGTCGCAGCCACGAGCAGATCCTGGAGGGCTTACGCCAGCGACAGGCCGGAGCTGACAGTGGAGAGCAGGACGAAAGCGAGCCGGACGACCCCGTTGCCGTCCCTTTGGAGGAAATCTTGGCCGGTCAGGACGGCCTGGCCCGCTTCTGGGGCGTGGACCAGGACCTGGAAGGCTTCTCAGTAACCATCCGTCCACCGGCCGTGGAGATGCCCCTGCTCAAGCGCCTGGGTGAGCCGGCCTTCCTTCCATCAGACAGCTTGCAGGAAC
>CAZAQS010000494.1:0-2453 GCA_964486825.1 uncultured Anaerolineaceae bacterium
AGAGCGCACCTGGAAGACGCCTTCGCCTACGTCCAGGATCGAGATATCGAAGGTGCCGCCGCCCAGGTCATAGACGGCGATGACCTCATCCTTCTTCTTGTCCAGCCCGTAAGCCAGGGAGGAAGCGGTGGGCTCGTTGATGATGCGCAGCACCTCCAGCCCGGCGATCTTACCGGCGTCTTTGGTTGCATTGCGCTGGGCGTCGTTGAAATAGGCTGGCACGGTGATCACGGCCTGGGTAACCGTCTCGCCCAGGTAAGCCTCGGCGTCAGATTTGAGCTTCCCCAGGATCATGGCTGATATCTCGGGGGGTGAGTACTCGCGGCCGTCCAGGTAGACGCGGATATCGCCGTTGGGGGCTTCGGCAACCTTGTACGGCACACGGGAGAGGGCGCGCTGCGCCTCCGGGTCGTTGAACTTGCGGCCCATGAAGCGCTTGATGGAAAAGATGGTGTTCTCGGGGTTGACCACGGCCTGGTTGCGGGCGACGCGTCCGATCAGGCGCTCGTGGTTTTTGTTGACCGCCACGACCGAGGGAACCAGGCGTTCTCCTTCTGCAGAAGGGATCACGACCGGTTCTCCGGCCTCCATTGTAGCCCCTACCGAGTTGGTTGTACCCAGGTCGATGCCAATTATTTTCGCCATAATTAATCCTCCAGAGGAAATTGTGCGCACTCCTATGCGCCTGTCTCACGCCAGCAGACGATTCCGTCCCTGGCGAAATGTTAATCCAAACCCTAAGCGGCCACCCTTACCAAAGCCGGGCGGATGACCCGCTCGCCGAGCATATACCCGTGCTTGACGACCTCGATAACCTGCCCGCTCTCGTGATCCGGGCTGGGCTCCTGGGAGATGGCCTCGTGAAAATTGGGATCGAAGGCCTGACCGGCTGCATCCATCTGCTTGAGGCCTTCCGACTCCAGCAGGGCCAGCATCTTCCGGTAAACCAGCTCGATGCCCTCCGCCCAGGCGGCTCCTTCTCCTTCCTGGGGCCGGTTTTTTAAGGCCCGCTCCAGGTCGTCGACTACATCCAGGTACCGTTTCAGGATGCTTCCCACCGCCACCTGGTAAACCTGGGCCTGGTCGCGCTCGATTCGTTTCTTATAGTTCGCGAAATCGGCCCGCGAGCGCTGCCAGCCATCCAGGTATTCATCGGCCTTGAGGCGCGCTTCATTCAATTCATCCTCCAATTTATCGATCTCCTCCCGGGAGAGGGGTTGCCCCTCCTGAACTTCCGCTTGGGGGGCGGCTTCAGCAGCGGGAGTTGATTCGTTTTCATCTACAAACTCTGCTTCCACGGCTTCAAATTCACTATCTTCCCTTTTGTCTTCCATAAGTATTTAGTTTTCCTCTTCAGCAAGGGTTTCAACGACCAGGTCGCTCAGCAGACCGGCGACAAACCGGACTGTCGAAATAGTATGCCCGTAAGCCATGCGGATAGGCCCCAGGACGCCCACGGTGCCGGTCGCCAGGCCGATATCTCCATAACGAGCCAGGACAATCGAGCAGTCACGCAGCTCTTCCCAGGTGCCCTCCCCGCCGATCAGGACCTGGACGCCGCCGATGCCGGAGTTCAGCACGGTGCGCGAGATCAGGTCCTCCAGCAGGGGCCGTTCTTCCAACACTCGCAAGGCATTGCGGGCCACTTCCATTTCGGCGAACTCGGGCTCAGCCAGGACGTTGGTGAGACCATCCCGGTAGACTTCACCTGCAAGAACCGTGCCAAAGCGGCCCATCTCCTCTCCGATGAGCTTGATCACGTCCTGTTCGAGGGCCTCGAACTGGCCGGAAAGGGCCAGGATGCCGTCGCGGTCCTTGCCCTTGCAGAGCTCGTTGAGCGTGTTGGCCGCGTCGCTCAAGCGCTCCTGGGTGACAGGCTCGCCCAGGACAAGCATCTGCTGGCGTACCTCCCCGCCACCAAAGACAGCCACCATCAAGACCTGCTGGCCACGCGTAGCGATCAGCTCCAGGTGCTTGAAGGTGGGGCGCTGGGGGTGGGGCGCGGTGACCAACGAAGCGGCCTGGGATTGGTGAGCCAGGACGGAGGCCGCCAGGCGCATCCAGCGGTCGATATTGGGGCCGGCCTGGTAAAACTGGTGCGTGATGGTGCGCTTGGTAGGGGCGGGCAGATCGGTCTGGCCCATCAACTGGCGCACGAAATAGCGGTAACCTTCTTCGGTGGGGACACGCCCGGCGGAAGTATATGGCTGGCGCGTGTAACCGGCCTCCGTCAGGCTGACGAGCTCATTCCGGACGGTAGCCGGGCTGATGTCCAGGTTGTAGCGCTCGACCAGGTGGACAGAACCCACCGGCAGGGCGGTTTCAACGTATTCGTGGATCACCAACGCCAGGATTAGCCTTTGTCTTTCGCTTAACTTCCTCATGAGTCCCTTTTCCAAATTTTAGCACTCTCGACGTGAGAGTGCTAAAAAATGCCTATTTATGATACCACG
>CAZAQS010000495.1:0-2449 GCA_964486825.1 uncultured Anaerolineaceae bacterium
CACTTGTTACACTTCGATATTAAGCCTGATTGCAGACAACATCCCAAAGCCGTTATCCGCGACTACTAATTAAAAACACATATGTTTTGCAAGGTCGCAATCAGGATTTTGAGCCTGAAACATGTTCGTCCACCTAATAGAACTTATATGACTGTACTTAGTAGTTCGTCAAACCTGATTCTTTAGTTTCAATTTGCCCAGTTGAAGTGGTTTTCATGCTGAATAACGGTCTTTACCGCGGATTAGAGACTAAAGATTGATCTTTGAAAGACCACTAGTTCTCAACTTTCATTCATGCTCCTTCCGTTTCTTCGCCCTCATGCAACAGAATCTTTCCACAATTCTTTTATCGGAATGCTCATGTCAAATGCTCGCTAAAATTTCAAGTTATCAGATACTTCTTTCAGTATGTTGTTTAGTTTTTCCACGATTTCATTCTGTGGTTGAATATCTCCACCCAACTCGATTCGTAAATTAAATTTCAAATTAATACCTACCGTAGCAGTGGTCAATTCTCCTATCACGTCCGCCAGATCCTGGATCTCATTCGGGCGTAGCTCAGCTTCGGCAACCAAAACACCAGGTGGTGGAGGGGGCGGCGGTGGAGGTGGAGGAGGTGCTTCTTTCGGTACTCGTAGTCGCACATATTGTGCACCCGGGTATTCACACGGCCAGGCGGCAGAATCTACTGTGGTTGTCAGGTAACGTGCCCGGATTGCACCGTCAATCGCCTCACGCACCCTGCGCCATGGAAGTGTTTGGCTAATTTTATTGGATAGCGCGGCTGAGATGGCAAGAGCAGTGGTGATCCGGTGTTCTTTACCGGCGTCTTCCTGCCAGGCTTCTGGCAGTGAATCCGGCAGTACCTCGACGCTTGAGATAATCGGCGGAGGCGCCTGAAGCATAGCATCGTCTGTTAGCAAGCCGGCGGGGATTTCCTCGTACCAAATGCTCGCTGGACCGGATGTTAGCCAAAGTCTGCCATCCTTAACTGCTTCGGATGTTGCTGCTATCACGATGTTCCGATCAGCTTTTGGGATGGGCAACGGCTCTTCGTAACCTTCCTTCTGCACTTTTACCACGCGCCCGCCCTCGAAGTAGTCCAGCAGATCTTTCAAAGTTATCAACGCTTCATTCCACAAGCCAGGTAAAACATTGGGAATGAGCAGGCTGGAAGGTAAGTCGCTCACCACGGCATTCTCGGGCAGCACCACCTCCAGAGCCGGTTCTTTGAGAGCGATATCATCCGGGCGCTGGCGCCAAAAGGTCCTGAAAGTCCTGTCAGGCCTGCCCAGGCGCAGCACCAAAATGCCTTCGATGCAGCCATCCACCAGGGTGTCGTGGATGGCTTTACGGTTGAGCATCTTGGGCAGGTGCGGGAACTGGGCAAATGCGCCTTCCAGATCTTTTAAGCGCCGGGCGGTTTCGCCCTCTCTCCATAAATCATAAGGACCGCCTGGTAGAAGCGCATCGGCGCTAACGGCTGTATCCTGAATCCTCGAAAGCGGGTTGTCTTTGATTGTTTTGAACAATGGATCGCTGCCGATCGTGACCTTAAATGCCTGGATTTCGTTCTTCTCGGAAATAGTAACAACGATTGAATAAGCCTGGCGAATTGCATCAGGGATCGATTTTCTTGCGATTTCCAGGCTGGCTGCGAGCATCTGCTCGCGTACAGGATCGAGCTCTTGCGCCTTGAGCTGCGAGCGGACTTCTTCCCATCCTAAATAATCCAGGATACGGCCGCGCGCTATCTCCAACCCATCTTTGGATGGCACAGCCAAAATAACCGCATTGCGATAGACACGCGGGCGATCGGCGCCGGTGGTCTCTTCGAGATATCTGCGCGCCTCTGAACTGGGCTTACCAGGGTCGCAGGCTGCCTTCGGGCCAAGCACAGCATAATGGAACTCACCATCGTCTTCGATGTCACTGGGCTTGTCGGGTAAATTGTGGGGCCGCGCTCCTGCTGCAGATGCTCCGGCTGTCAGGCTCTTTAGTTTTTGAATTTCCTCCATCAGTTTGACTGAAACCAATTCAGGTGGAACGCGATATTGGCAGGCATCGTGGTGCATCTGGCGTAAGTTGGGGCGTGAACCCAATCGCCATGATTTGGGCAGGCTTTTTGTGCCATCTGTCGCAGTTTCGGCCTCCTGGGTAGCGGCTTCATCCAGGAACCAGGAGGTGTCCGCCCAACGGCGCAAAGCTTTCTCCAGCTCGATCTTATCGGGTCGGGTATGGCCAACCAGAAGAAGCAGTTCGCGGGTGAGAGCCTTCTGGCCAATAGGTTGGGAATGCAGAAAGGTGGCCAGCACAGCCTGCTCGACTTCGCGATAACCCACGCCCGGATACTGGCGCTGGATCTCCTGAGCTTTTTCTATCTCGCCTTGTAGGATCGCCGTCCATTCCTGGCGTTTGCCCTCGTATTCTTCGGTAGCCGCAATGCTCG
>CAZAQS010000496.1:0-2434 GCA_964486825.1 uncultured Anaerolineaceae bacterium
TCAACAATCAGACGGCTGTCCAGGTGGGCATTGCCACCAGCCTGTTGTTCCCCACGGAGGCTATCTGGCGCAGAGCTACCTTTGAGATGCAATCTGCCCTGGGAGCGGTCCTGCAAATGTCACCGTTTGTGACGCTGTCTGTCCCAAACCTGTTAATGGTAGTTTATGCAGTGTTGTACCTGCTGGTTGCACTGGCTGCAGCAGTCAGGATCTTTCAAAACAGGGATATATAGCAGATTTCTTGGACTTGGAATATCGGAAAAGACAAACGCTTCCTGTATTTCCATTGGCAAAGCAATAAACCCGGTTCAACAAGAGGCAGCAGGTAAGTCATCGTCTCAACGTTACAGCTCAAATCATATCATTCGCTTCAGCCATAGCAATCCGCTTGCTCAGGGCAGGGTGGGAATGCAGTAAGAACTCGACCCACGGCTCCGGATCGGCGTCGGCCAGGTTTTGATTTGCCAGACGCGCCAGGGCGGAGGCGTAGGCCTGCCCATTACCGGTTGCCTGCAGCGCGTAGGCGTCCGCTCGCCGCTCTCGCCAGCGGGAAAAGGCGTTGCCAAGCGGCATGGTAACCAGCCCGTATGCGCCCATGACCAGCAGGAACAAAGGCAGCCCGGCAATATCCCAGACGCCCTCGAAACCGAAATAGCCGGCGCCCCAATCCAGGGCCAGGGAGGCCAGGTATAGCCCGGCCAGTGTGGTAACCGATTCCACCATGATCCCCATGGGGATGTCGCGGTGGACGTGGTGACCCAGCTCGTGTGCCAGGACGGTCTCGATCTCGTCATCTGTGAATTCTTTGAGCAAGGTATCGCCCAGGAGAATGCGACGCGTGTTCCCCAGCCCGGTGAGGGCCGCGTTGGCAGCTTTGGTGCGGCGAGACATATCGAACTGATATACGCCTTTCACCCGGGCGCCGGCCCGCTCTGAAAGCCGCACAAGCCGCTCGGCCAGCCCGGCGTACTCCTCTTCGAGGGGCTTGAATTTATAGAAGAGCGGCATCAACAAGACAGGCGCCAGGTTGGCCAAGAGCACACTGAACAGAAGCAAGAATCCGGCCGCCCACAACCACCAGGTCTCAGGATAAGTGCGCAAAACCAGGTAGATGACCTGCAGTACGATTAAGCCCACCGCACCTCCCGCAAAAAGCCCTTTGACCTGGTCGCTGACCCAACCAGGTAAGGTCTGGTTGGAGAGATCGAAGCGGTGCGGTAAGACAAACCCCGAATAATAGGACAGGGGCAAGTTGAGCAGATAGTAAATCCCACCGAAAACCAGCGCGTATCCGGCTACCAGCAGCCACTCCTGGTCGGTGAAGCCGGACAGCAGCTCCCTTAAGGCTTGCGACCAACCGGAGAGCAGCCATACCATGATATACGCCAGGCCCAGCAGCAAATCGAGCAGCATCAGGCGACGGTTGATCCGGGCGTAGCGCTTGGCCTGCGCCTGCCGTTCTGGATCCAAATTTCGATCTTCCATAATATCAACACCTACCTTAAATTGGTTCCCTCATGCCCCCTTTTCCTGCGTACTTAAGGATATCATAAAGGGAGTAGACACTTCAGACAGTCTATGGTGTTTCTATAACTAGGGATTTCCCTAACTACCTCAGGGAAAATCCCTTATTGAAGTCCAGGCCGATTCCTAATACACTAAATTATATGAAAAGGAACCCGGCAGCCAGCATGAAGCTATGAACTGGCACAACAGCTTAAAGTAGATCGGAAAAGTGAGCATGAAGAAATTCCTGGGAATGTTGGTGGTAGTCGCATTCCTGTTTGCCATCTCCGCTGCAATCAGCCCGGCGCTGGCGCAAAGTGAATGCGGGCAGGAGTATGTCGTGGTCAGAGGCGACACATTATCCAAAATCGCTCGCCGTTGCGGAACAACCCTCTCCACACTTCTCGAGGCCAATCCCGAAATCGCGACTCCCGATCGAATTAAAGTCGGGCAGCGCATTATGCTGGAGAAACCTGAGCCCGAGGGCCCTAGCTTGAGAACCACCAGGGAAACAGCAACTCCTGGAACCGAGATCGAGATCCAGGTGCAGGGTTTCCCGGCCAGGACCAGCGTACGGTTTTACATGGCTCCCGAGCCTGAATCGGGAGAACCGCAGTACGAGCTCATCCAAACCATGCGCACAGACTCGAATGGAACGGCAGTGATACATGCTTCCATACCGGAGGCAGCCAACCAGGCTGAAGCCTGGATGGTTGCAGCAGACCTGCGCAACCGTTCCGGACCGGGAGAAGCGCTAACGAAAAGACTGCCAGTATCTTCGCAGTCAGAAGTCGTGCATGTCGTGCAGCGTGGGGATCGCCTAAGCCGGATTGCTACCCGGTACGGGACCAACGTCACCTCCATTATGAAGAAGAACGAGGAAATCTTGAACCCGCACCGCATCTTTGTTGGCCAGGAGATCGCGATC
>CAZAQS010000497.1:0-2055 GCA_964486825.1 uncultured Anaerolineaceae bacterium
CCGTAAACCAGCGTGCGCCGGATGATGACGTCGATATCGTAGAGCCGGTAGCGCAGGATAGCAACAGCAATGGATAGGGGAATGCAGAGTATAGCCAGAACAAACAGCAGGCTCCAAATAACATTAACTTCATTTTGCAGATCACTGATCCAAATCCCCGGTATAGAAATAAAAACAAAGATAGCACATGCATAGAGCAGCCATTTGATCTGCTCACGTTCCAGGGTACCGGCTCGCTTATAGCGCACAAACAGGGATATCACACTCAGAATTGTCAGGGCAGCTAGTGTGATGCTCCAGGGCAAGTTGAAATAGATGTTAAACCATTCCTGGGAGATAAAACCGATCGGGTTTTGGATAGTCCATTCGTATCCCTCAATGGGGCCCCATTCATTCGCAAAAGTAGCGACAAAGGTGAAGAACACGAGCATCCCCACCCCCAGCCAGAGCACCCAGCGCCAGCGGGATGAGAGTGGCCTGCCGGTGGGGAAAATCAGCGGAATGAAGAGCAGCGGGAAGATCAACAGCACCCAGCCCCAGCCATTCAACCAGACCAAGAAATAGAAGAAAACAGAAGGCGATTCAGGGGGAGAGGTGAGGTTACGCAGATACAGGTCCAGGGGTGTTGCCATGAGCAATCCTGGGACTACTAACAACAAACCGATGATATTGCGTGGCTGGCGGGCGAATATCAGCGCCCCTGGCACTACAAATGCCAGCGGAGACATGCTCCATAAAATTGCATCGAACTGCTCGTTGATGTTCCCTACCTCAGCCCGATTCGTGAAAATAAGGGTGAGGTTGAGAGCGATTCCTGCTACAGAAAGCAGGCATAGAAACAAAGCAATCCAAAAGGCCCTTTTCCTGCTCATCATGCTTTTTTCGTTCCCGTCGCTTCTTCTTTCATAAGCCATAGAGAAAGGCTCTCTGGATGGATCGTATCGTGAACCACATTGATTAAATTCACGCTCAGCATATTCAGGTCGGTCTCCTGGCGTGCCATGGCGGCGAAAGATGACAGAGTTTGCTCAGCGCTGTATCTAATGCGGTAAAAGCGCCGGTCGATAAAGTCTTGGATACGATGGCGCAAGGGATTAAATAAGACTGCGGTAGCCAGGGGGGAGAGAACACTGCTGATCGATGACGATTGCCCACCGGTGAACAAGAAGATAACTTGAAGAAGGGTTACCCCACCTGAATAAAACAACCCCAGGGAGAGGGTTAGTGCGCTATAGACAAGCGTGCGCCGGATGAGGAGATCGATATCCCATAACCGATAGCGGAAGATGGCCACCGCTTCCACCAGGTTTATTTGGAGCCATCCAGTGAAAGTCAACCCAATCCGCCTGAAGATATACTCCATCTCGCTCCGGCTCCAATTCCAGGAAAGGAAACGGTCCGGATGGGCGGGGGCGTAAGAGGGATAAAGCAAAGCGCCGATGATGAAAACCAACGCACAGCCAAGCATAAAGACGAGTGTAAGCACACGACCAAGGATAAATAGCCTTTCATTCGGGTGCAGTATTCCCTCAATCTGGCCCAACTTTACCTCTAAATAATTTATTTCCTATCTCAATTATCCACATTGTAACGGCTACCTGTCTTCTAAACGTTACGAAAAAGGGGTGGGAGAGTAGTTTTTTAGGATTGGGGATAACTTTAACGAAAAAACAGGTCCCGCATTTGACTGCTAGACCTGTTCTAAGCCTGATTGAAGGCTTGCCTCAAGCCGGCCTATAAGCCGCATTCTGTACGGCGCTGGCGCGCCGCGGTGATCATCTCTCTAGGCCGTGCGTTCCCGCACAGCTCTTGCGGCCTACCCGGGAGTCTGGTCGCATAAGAATGCGACTCAAGGAGACGAGCAGCCTCCCGCCTCATAAAGAGGCTTCATCCCTGCTTGGCCTTGCTCCCGATAGGGGTTACCTGGCCGCCCGCATTGCTGCAAGCGCCGGTGGTCTCTTACACTGAGCCAGCCTTAAGGCCGCTCAAGAAGACGGCTGGCGCCGTCCTCCCACCTTTTCACCCTTACCCGGCCGAAGCCAGGCGGATTGTTTC
>CAZAQS010000497.1:2065-2417 GCA_964486825.1 uncultured Anaerolineaceae bacterium
CGCCCACATTGCTGTGAGCGCCGGTGGTCTCTTACACTGGGCAGGCCCATAGACCGCCCAAGAAACGACTCACGCCGTCCTCCCACCTTTTCACCCTTACCCGGCCGAAGCCAGGCGGATTGTTTCTGTGGCCCTATCCGGCAGGTTGCCCTACCCCGGGAATTACCCGGTATCGTGCTCTATGGAGTGCGGACTTTCCTCGCCTCCGCCGAAGGCGGAGCCGCGATCACCCGGCCAGCTTGAGGGATAAGATAATACCATAATTTTAGCTAAATGGCGGCTAAGTAAGGTTTACCCTGCGAAACTAACCATCCATCGGGGCCAATTCATCCTTGGGTAGATTGGAACCCCA
>CAZAQS010000498.1:0-2298 GCA_964486825.1 uncultured Anaerolineaceae bacterium
CCGCCTCCCGTTCTCCAGCTCTCGCCAGCCGATGTGGGTGAAGACCCGCCGCTTTTGCTTCTCACCGCTCAGCGACTGGATAGCCGCCCGCAGCTGGTCCCGCCGCCGGGGGCCGGGCTCGATGATGGCGGCCGCCCCCCACCCCGGCAGCACCCAATCCATGCGCTCGAACTCATCCGCCCGCACCCGCAGCGCCGGCAGCGCCCTCCCGCCCGTCTCCCCGCCGATCTTGAATTCCAATTCGATCTCCTGCCCGTTATCGCGCCAGGTCTCCTGCTCGATCCGGGCCGTGAAATTGCACAGCCTGTCCAATACTTCGCAGCCCTGTTTGTTATAGCTGCGCTGGTAGATACAGCCCTCCGAAACCAGGTACAGGGCCCGGGCCTCGATCATGGGTTTGTCGCCATGCTCTTGTTGTGCGTTCCGCATGCGCGTCGCCTTCAAGAGCTCGTCGAAATGCCCCCTGCGTAGCTTCAGCGCTTCGCAAACCGCATCCCGCTGCGCCAGGATCCGGTGCTGCGGCAGCTGCACCAGCGCCTGGAAGACCTTCATCTGCGCCCCCTCGTCCTTGGGCGCTTCCCTGGCCCCGCGCACCAGCTCGTCCAGCCACGTGCCGCAAGCCTCCAGCAGCTGCAGCGCCTGCTCTGCCTCCGCGCCCGCCAGCAGGTACTCGTTGGCGTCCCGCTCGGGCCAGCGCAACAGATCGATCTGGTCTGCCGCCAGCCCGGCCTGGCTCAACACCTCCGCCGCCTGCGCCCCGGCTTTCAGCCCCGCCTCGTCCGAGTCGAGCGCCAGCGTGATCCGCGCCGTTTTGGCCTTGCACAGGATCCCCTCCAGCGCGCCCTCCTCCTTTCCCTGCTCGCGCCCCGGGATCGAGCAGCCTGCCAGCGCCACCGCCGGGATGCCCCACTGCGCCAGCGTCAGCGCCTCGCCCTGCCCTTCCACCACCACCGCATGCGGGCAGCCGGCCTTGGCCCACCAATACGTGTTGTAGTACGGCTGGCGCGGGCCGAGCAGCTCGCGCGGCGGGTTCCAGTTCGCCTTGCCCTCGATCGAGCGCCCTGCCAGGTAGGTCACCCGCCCGCGCTCCAGGTGCGGGTAGATCAGCATCTGGTTCGGCATGGCTGGCACGCGCTCCTGCTGCAGCCAGGCCCGCCGCGCCTCCACGCCGTACTTCTCCGCCCACGCCTCCAGCTTGCCCCTGCGCCCCAGGAAAGCCGCCACCGCCGGCAGGTCCATGTCCAATCCGGCCGCCCTGAAGCAGCGCCGCAGGCCTTCCCGGTCGTCCAGGAAGCTGCCCACGCCCGCCTCCAACAGCGTCTCCTTTGTCCAGCCCCGGCTCAGCGCGTAGCCCAGGTCCGGCTTGATCTCGCCCTCCTCCGTCCCCGGGAAGCGGGGCGCCGGCCGGAACAGGTAGGCCTGGAAATAGCCCATCGCCACGCGCAGCGCTTCTTCCCTTGCCTGCCGCGCCTCCAGCAGCGCCCCCTCCTCCTCGCTCACCGGCCCCGTTGGCAGCCCGGCCCTCTCCGCCAGGTAGCGCAGCGTGCTGGGGAAGTCCCACCCCTTCAGGCGCTGCACCAGGTCGATCAGGTCGCCGGACTGGTTGCACCCCGCCCCGAAGCAGGTGAAGCGCTGGCTGTCCGGGAAGATGAAGAAGGACGGCGTCTTATCCGCGTGGAAGGGGCAGGCCGCCTTCCAGTTCTTGCCGCTGCGCGTGAGCTGGAGATGCTCGCCCGCCATTTCGACCATCTCCAGCCTGGCCTTGATTTCCTGGATCAGGTTCATTTTTTAGCCATCCTTCGCATACTCTCCACCGTCACCCACGAGCCCAGGCCTGCTTCCATCTTCGCTCCTCCTTTTCTTGTTGGCGCGCCTGATTCATACTATTATGGCTGAACAAACGTTCTATAGCAATCCCATTTAGGGGGGATACACGGGGGATTATTGGGTTAACCTGCTGGGGGATAAGGCGGTTAACCCAAAAAACGGGTTAACCCGACTCGGGTTAACCCGTTTTTAACAGCAGTCCTATGAGCACGACAGGCCCAGCTTATCCCGACCCTTTTCCCAAACATCCCTAAAACATTTCTTATCCTTCGACCTCCAGAACTTGCAACCTGCTCAGCGGCTTCTTAGCCGCCCCTGTAACCTGCAACTTTCTAACCTGTAACGTATGTCCGAGCTAACGTGCTAACCTGCAAACGTGTCAACGTGTAACGCATTTCCGTGCAACCTGCTTAGCGGCTTCTTAGCCGCCCCTGCAACGCATTTCCGTTCTATCCCCAATAAATTCCCCTT
>CAZAQS010000498.1:2308-2409 GCA_964486825.1 uncultured Anaerolineaceae bacterium
CAACCTGCAACCTTCTAACGTGCAACCCATTTCCGTCCAACCTGCTCAGCGGCTTCTTAGCCGCCCCTGTAACCTGCTCAGCGGCTTCTTAGCCGCCCCTG
>CAZAQS010000499.1:0-2354 GCA_964486825.1 uncultured Anaerolineaceae bacterium
TTTTACCATCCCCATTGGACCTGCCATCACCACCGGCCATTCGGAATCTGGCTCGTGCATCAAGCCGGCCACCCGGATATGGTTTTCACCCGCCCGGGTCACTTCGATCATGGATTTTCCAGCTCCCCTCTTCCCTGAATGCGGGTACGTCATGCGTACTTCCAGAACCCCTTCTTCATCATATACCTCGTGGGTCTTTCCAACCAGGAATTTCATGGTCTTGCCAGGCACTACCCCAATCACGCCTGCTCCATTCCCGAACAATTGCAATGCATTTTTGTCTTTCGTACCCAACAAGACGCGGCTCAACCCTTCGATCCCCCCCACGAGCACTTTCTTGCCCATTAATTTTACAGCCAGGTTCTGACCGAAAAGTCCGCTAATCGTCTCATTTGGGTTTAGGGCTAGTTGCAGACCGCCAACAGAGCTGTCGCAGGCCTTGTGAACGCTTACCTTCAGCGCCTCCTGCGGAATGCCCGCCTTCTTGGCGATGCGCTCGCTGTAATCAGGGACCGCCGGACCAGTCAGGCCTACAAGCACGGCATCTACTTCGGAGATATCCCAATTGCAGGCTTGTGCAGCAGCCTTCAAAAAGCGCGCCCCGACCTCAATTTCCAGCTCCAGGTGCTCTTCTGGGGATAGATCCACCAGGTGGTGCCGGTTAATGAAACCCAAATCTGCCAGGTTCATCTTTTCTTGGTCGCTGAGGGGCTCCCCGATTCGTTGCTCGATCAAGGCTGGCAGGCTTTTATTGTCATAAGCTTCGCCCCAGGTCCCATATGCGCCCCCAATTCCAACCTCTGGGTTAGAGACCTGTTCGATACCCAGGGGTACGCCCTTTCCGACCAGAATTTGTTCTAAAAGAACTTTTGGCCGGCTGAAAAACGACTCACTTTCTCCCTTTATATCCATCGTGACCTCCGTCCTTCTATAGGAATACCCGTTCTGGAATTCCTCTACCTAGCAATAACCCCATACCCGGTAAGGAGTTATGCAATTCTACCAGCCCTTTGACCCTTCAATCATTTCTATCGATTTTATTGACATTTTCAGCCTAACAATGCGTAGAAAATCACTTGCCGCCCCCATCAATCGGATGTAAACTGTCATCAGAAACGGAGGAATTTATGAACGTTGGAAAAATCATCGCTTATATCGCAGCCGCGATCTTCATCTTTTTCGGAGTCCTCTTCATTTGGGCCACGTTTAGCCCTGAAGGACAGATAGGCTGGCTCATCGTTGGTGTTATCAGCGTTGCCATCGGGTTAGCCCTTATCTGGCTGGCCGGCAGGAAGCTGGCAGGACAGCAAACCCAGAATGTAACTCTCCAGGTTGACTTGCCCAGTAATGTCAATCTGGATTCGCTAAAATGTAAGGCTTGTGGAGGAGCGCTGTCACCAGAACATATCGAAATGGTTGCAGGAGCGCCTGTCGTTAAATGTCCTTATTGCGGTACCACCTACCAGCTTACAGAAGATCCAAAGTGGTGAAATATGATTAAGCGCCTGACTATCCTCTTGATCCTGGTTTTCTTGTTGGCAGCTCCAATAAGCGCATGGGCCCAGGACTACCTGTTTGCCCTGCCAGAGCTTTCCGTGGATGCCTATTGGAATTCGGACGGTTCGCTTAGCCTGGACTACCTGTATGCCTTCCAGAATGACCCACGCGGGCACGCCATTGAATACGTTGATGTGGCGCTGCCGACCACGAACTTCGACACGGACACGATCCAGGCCTGGGTGGATGGGCAACCAGTGACCGACATTTCCCGGAGCGGCTATCAAGGAGAAGGCGTTGGTGTAGCGGTTGGCCTGGGGCAATATGCCATACCCCCTGGCGGCTATGGAGAAGTGCGAGTTTATATCGCAAGGGTTGGAGATATGTTGTTTCTTGATCCAGCAGATGATGACTATGTCAGCGCGGTTTTCGCTCCAGCTCGCTTCCAGCGCCAAATCACCACAGGCACCACCGACCTGACCGTAACCTTCCACCTACCCCCGGGCGTAACGCCAGAAGAGCCTCGCTGGCACCAGTCACCGTCTGGTTTCCCGGAGGAACCCGAAACCTGGTTGGATGAAGAAGGTCGTGTGGTTTACTCCTGGAATAACCCCGAAGCCCTTCCTTACCAGGAGTACCGCTTTGGCGCTTCATTCCCCATGCAATATGTTCCAGATCAGGCGGTACAGAGAGAGGACCCCCCCGGCGCCGCTCCTATTGGTATGATCAATTTTGCAGCTTGCCTGGTACCTCTTTTAATCTTTGGCTTTTTCGGAGTGATCATTTTCGCCAGCTTGTATGCCGACCGCAAGCGACGGCTCCAATACCTGCCGCCTAAGATTTCTATTGAGGGTCAT
>CAZAQS010000500.1:0-2352 GCA_964486825.1 uncultured Anaerolineaceae bacterium
TGATCGCCCGGCCGACGGCGCTTACGATACCCAATGTCATGCTGCTTCCCAAACCAAATGGATTCCCAATTGCAATAACCAGCTCACCAACCCGGACTTCATCGGAATCTCCCAGACTAAGCGGGTACACGTCGTCAGGCATATCCGCTACCCTTATGATTGCCAGGTCGCTGTCTGGGTCAACCCCCACCACCTCAGCATACGCTTCAAAGGTATTATAAAAGTTCACGGTGACGATATCTGCATTTGCAATGACATGCCGGTTGGTAACAATATGCCCCTGGTCATCGATGATAAAACCCGAGCCTTGCCCCCCTGCTCCTGCCCGAAAGGTTGTGATATTCACAACGCCCGGATTGAGCTGCTCGTACATGTTCACCAACAACTGTTCGTCGAGGCCAAATAACTGTTCGGAAGGTGGCGTTACCTGGACAGCCCCACTCTCATTCGGAGGAAGTGTCGGGAGAGCTTGCTGGGTCTCCTGTACGGCTGGGGGAACGGTTTCGCGTCTATCATCAGGCGCGGGTTGCTCAGGGACTGGTTCAAAGGGGTCAGGCAGGGTAATGCATGCAATTGGCGAAACGAGCATGACAAAAACCAATAAGAATGCCAGATACTTATTATCCCGCCTGTTGGTAAAATTTTTACGCATGGATGGACCTCCAAGGTACTTGAATCATCGTTTTTGATTTTCTTCCCCTAATCGATCCAAATTGGTCTTCTGCAGGTTAGCCCTCGCCTGGGACGATTTGGGGCATGTATTCGGATTACCAAAGGTAAAGTAAGAGTGACTCCCTTAGGAAATGCTGGCACACAGTAGCTGTTTCTAAACTCAGGAACGGTGTTTACCTTCTCGAACCCCCAAGAAGCCATAGTAGCCTCTATACTTCGCACGAAACCGGGACAAACATGTTCTTTTTTTATCCCGAATGCATCCTAATTGGATTATATTATACAAAGCGATCTGTGAGAAGAACAATCGCTAAAACAAAGTGGTAGTACCCCTTGATCTCCTTAACCTGGGATTCTTAGCTTAGTCACGCTTCGAACCAGACCTTGAAAGTCTTAATCTCGAATGGCGCGATCGAGAAATCAAGTCCGTCTCGATCGTGTTCCACGGCACGATCATCTTCTTCCATCAGGTTGCATTCCATTGCTCGTAGGATCGACTTCCCAAAGGTTAGCCTGGCAGTGCTGCGGTACTGCATGTTCTCATACACACGTACAATCCATGCCTCTCCATCCTCGGCCTTCTTCAAGCATTCGATGATCACATTTTCAGCATCCACTTCAACAAAACAGAACTTTTCCGGTAGATGCCCTTCCTGTGGCCCTTCGATCCGCTTAGCAAACACCGGATAATTCAACTCATACGCCTCGCGAGCAACGCCGCCAGAACGCCAATCGCCCGCATGAGGAAGTAAGGCGTAAGTAAATAGATGCTTGCCCTGGTCTGCTGTTTCGTCCGGGTGCACAGCGGATTTGATCAGGGTTAAGCGTAGCGTATTCTCTTTCACATCATGCCCGTACTTACAATCGTTGAGCAGGCTTACTCCGTAATTGCCCTCCGACAGGTCCACCCATCTATGCGCAACGCTTTCAAAACGAGCGTAATCCCAGCTCGTATTCCAATGGGTGGGCCGCTCGACGCATCCGAACTGGATATCATAAGTGGCCCGCGTCGATCTTATATTCACCGGGAAGGAAGTTTTTAGCAGGGTTTGCTGCTCGTGCCAATCCACCTCGGTATCGAAATCTATCCTGCGAGAATGACTGTACATCTTTATACGCTGGGAAATGGTGGAATTCCTGAATCGCCATCGTAAACGCAATGAGCAGCGCAGAGGACCTGTCTCTTCTACTTCCGCTTCGTCCAGCTGGTTGATCTCTACCATCTTTTCCTGGTAGTAGATATCGATATCCCAGGCGTCGAAATTCATTGGCTTGTCCTCGAAGGCCTGGAGTACGTTAGCCCGCCCTCCTGGTAGCAATACTTCCCGTTGATTATATTTATCCCACAACGAAGTTATCTGTCCAGAACTGTTTAGCTGTATCCGGTAGTGTCTGTTCTCGATAAGGTCCGGGCGGACTACCATTTCCGCTTTTGCCTCTACCTGCGGACCCTGGTCATAATTCTGTTGAACGCCTTCAAAATCCGGAAGGCTGGTAGTTTTGCCTTTTAATGGCCTCCATACCCCTGCCTTATAGAGCGTATTTGGCCCTTGATCAACTCCAGGCTCGTTACGAAATAAGGTCCTCGTTACGATCTTGTCATCTGGGATGCGCTCATTTAAACGGTTTCGAGCACTGCCCAGCCATGCCTTGCCTCCTTTAAATAACACAGCCATCTCC
>CAZAQS010000501.1:0-2342 GCA_964486825.1 uncultured Anaerolineaceae bacterium
GGCCTGGAACTGGTCGACGCCGTACATGCCCAGGTTGCTGAGGGTAAAACTGCCGCCGCTCATCTCATCCAGGTGCAGCCTGCCCTGCTGGGCCTTGCCGGTGAGGTGGGCGCGGAGTTGGGCAATCTCTCCCAGGGACTTTTGATTGGCATGGTGGATGACGGGTACGAGCAAGCCGCCCGGGCCGGCGGTGGCCAGGCCGATATTGACAGCCCGGTTCAGGCGGAGCTTGCCATCACTCCAGGAAGCGTTGGCGCGGGGATGCTTCAAGAGTGAAAGGGCGGCAATCTTTACCAGGATATCGGAAAGCGTCAGGCGGACCCCGTAAGCCTGCTGCACGAGGGGCAACTGCTCCTGGCGCAGCTCGAGGAGGCGCCTGGCGTTTACGTCCACGGTCAGGTAAAAATGCGGCGTTTCGGAAAAACTACCCGCCATGCGCCCGGCAGTGACCCGCTGCAGGTGAGTCAGCTCGAGCAAATCGGCCTGATCGCCCTCATCCAGGTGGGCGGCGGCCCGGCGGACGTCCCTCTCGATGATGCGGTCGTGGGGACCGCTGCCGGGTGCGAGCGCGCCAAGATCGAGGCCCAACTGCGCGGCAACCCGCTTTGCCCGCCAGGAGACGAAAGGCCTGCCCGGGTCCGCCTGTAGCTCTACGGTTCGGCGATCCGAGGCGGTGGGGGCTGGGCCGGAATGGGCGGGGGGTGGCGAGCTCTCGGCTGCGCGGCGGCCTGGCTCCTGAACAGGGCCAGGCGCGGTGGTGGAGATGCGGGCGACGGGCGTGGCAACCGGAACGGTAGCGCCTTCAGCGACCAGGATTTCGCACAAATAGCCAGCAGCGGGGGCTTCGACCTCCTGGACGGACTTGTCCGTTTCCACTTCGAAGATCACCTGGCCGGCCTGGACGGGCTGGCCAGTCTTTATGAGCCAGCGCACGAGCAGGCCTTCTTCCATGGTTAGCCCAAGCTTGGGCATGATCACATCGAGTTCCATCGCAGCACCTGTCAATCCATGAGGAAACCGCCGTTTACGTCCAGCACCTCGCCGGTGATATACCCGGCTTCCCTGGAGGCGAGGAACAGCGCGGCGTTTGCCACGTCGGAGGGCTGGCCCAGCCGGCCGAGGGGGATGGAGCGGGCCAGGGCATCCAGCTTCTCCTGGGGCCAGGAGCTGGTCATCTCCGTTTCAACGGTAGCCGGGCAGATGGCGTTGGCGGTGATGCCCAGCGAGGCGTAGTAGCGGGCCAGGCAGAAGGTGAGAGCGATCAGGCCGGCCTTGGAGGCCGCGTAATGAGCGCCTACGAGGACGCCGCCCATCTTCCCGGAAACGGAGGAGATATTGATGATGCGGCCGTATTTGCGCTCACTCATCGAATGGATGACCCTCTGGCTGCAGAGGAAGGCGCCCTTCAGATTGACAGCCAGGACCGAATCCCATTCCTGGGGCGTGATGGCATCCAAGGGAGTGAGCGGGCAGATACCGGCGTTATTGACCAGGATATCCACTTTTCCGAACCGGTCGAGGGTTTGCTCGAGCATATCCTTGACCGAATCAGGATCGGTGATATCACAAGCCAGGGGATGGGCGCTGCCGCCCTGGGAGGATGATAGATCGGCTGCCAGGGCCTGGGCGGGGCCGCCATGGGAGGATGATAGATCGGCTGCCAGGGCCTGGGCGGCTGGATAATCGATATCGGCGATGACCACGTGGGCCGCTTCCCGGACGAAGGAGCGGCAGATGGCAGCGCCGATGCCGCGCCCGCCCCCGGTTACGATAGCTACGTCACCTGAAAGTCGCATCATTCACCTGTACAGAACGGCATGGACGGCATTGATAATATCGTCCTCGGTTGGGAGGGCCTCCAGCTCCAGGAGGCCGGCGTAAGGGATCGGGACGTCTTCGGTGGCTACCCGGTAGACGGGAGCGTCCAGGTAATCGTAGGCCTGTTCCTGGATGACAGCCGCGACCTCCGAAGCGAAGCCACCGGTGCAGACGCCTTCGCTCACCACGACCAGGCGGCCGGTCTTCTTGACCGATTCGACAATCGTAGCTGAATCCAGGGGCTTCAAGGTGCGCGGGTCGATCACTTCAGCCTGGATGTCTTCCTGGGCGAGCTTTTCGGCGGCCGCCAGGGCAAAAAGGAGCATGCGGGAGTGGGCCACAATGGTGACGTGGCTGCCGGGGCGCTTGATATCCGCCTTACCGATTGGCAAGAGGTATTCGCTCTCCGGGACCGGCCCTTTCTCACCGTAGAGCAACTTGTGCTCCAGGAAGATGACCGGGTTATCGTCCCGGATGGCGGCCTTCAACAAGCCTTTGGCGTCGTAAGGGGTGGAAGGCTGGAT
>CAZAQS010000502.1:0-2325 GCA_964486825.1 uncultured Anaerolineaceae bacterium
TGGACTTGCCCGGTGGAAGTGCGGACACTGAAGCCCATGCCTTCTTGCCAATACCCGGCACGGATGACAGAGGCGCCGGACGCTCCCCGCCTGCCAAACAATATCTTCCAGTTGTCATCGTTGTTATTCGTCCTGGCCCAAGCCTCGATACTGAAGCCTTGCGCGAGGGTGAAATCAAAGTCTGTGTGCGAAGCGGCCCGCAGGCTGGTGGTGTTGGAGGCATTATTCAACCCGTTTCCGACTTTGCCACTGATCGAAGTAACCGTTCCACTCTGTAGCGCCAGGCTATGACCTCGCCCTGTCGCATCGGACCAGGGTGAGGCGCTCTCTTCCAGCTTTAAGATGAGCGGATATCGACCAGGCGCTCGACCAGGTCCTGCAAGGCCTCGCGCACCTGCTCTTCCTCCAGGCAGGCCACTTTGAAGGTCACCATTCGGTTGGAGGGGTCGTCCCCCAGGAATTGCCCGAAGGCCACGAAGTCCCCGCCAATGCTGGTCAGGGCCTGGGTGATCTTGGCCAGCTCACCGGGCTGGTTCTGCACGATCACGGTGCAGCGCACGCCCTGCTCGCGTGCTCCCATCATCTCCAGGAAGATCTTGAATAGGTCGGTCTCGGTGATGATGCCGACCACCTTGTCGTCTTTGACCACCGGGAGACCACCGATCTTGTTGTCGGCCATAATACGGGCCGCATCTTCGATAGGTGTGTCGTGGGTGACTGTCTGCACATCCTTTGTCATGACGTCCCGCACGGTGATCTTGCTCAGCAAATAGTTCATCTCCCAAATGCTGAGCGAGGTGGCTGGGGAGGGGGAGGCGTTCAGCAGGTCTTTATCGGAGACGATACCGACCAGCTGGCCATCCTTGATGACGGGTGTGCGGCGGATTCGTTCCTTCCGCATCAAGGTCAGGGCTTCATTGATGGGCATTCCCGGGTTGACAGACACAACCGGGTATGACATGCGTTCTCCGACGAACATTTGGACCTCCTATTGGCTGGATGAGACGGCGCACTCGGACGCTTCCACGGGGGAATACCGAAGACCCATTATTTGGACTGGCGCTTGAATTATAATCCCAGGTAGGCAGTGCGCACATGCTCGTTTTGCATCAGTTCACGGCTGGGTCCGTGCAGCGCCACCTTTCCCTGTGCCAATACAAAGCCGTAATCGCTGATCGCCAGCGCCATCTGTACATTTTGCTCAACCAGCAGCAAGGTGATCCCGGCTTGTTTGAGAAGCAGCAATGTCTCGAATAGTTGCAGCACCAGGAAGGGCGCCAACCCGAGTGAGAGCTCGTCGATCATCAGCACAACCGGCTCCGACATGATCCCCCTGGCTACCGCCAGCATTTGCTGTTCTCCTCCGCTTAACGTACCGGCCTTTTGGTCTTTGCGCTCCTTCAAACGTGGAAAGAGCTCGTACACCCGCTCCAGGTTCTTATGGATATGAGCCTTGGCGCGCTTGGGGGTTGCCCCCATCTCTAAATTTTCTGCCACACTCATGGAAGTGAACAACTGCCGTCCTTCGGGCACGAGCACCAATCCCATCTCAGCCTTTTTATAGGGTGGCAGGTAGCTGACGTCATTTCCCATGAAGCTGACCGACCCATCGGTGGGACGCAGCTGACCCATAATGGTGTGAAGCAGGGTTGTCTTGCCCATCCCATTCCCACCCACCAGGGAGGTGAGCTTTCCCTCTTCAACCGTAAGCTCGGCATCCCATAAGATCTGCACTTCTCCGTAGCCGGAGTTCAACCCGTTAATTTCCAGGATAGCCATGGTTAATGCTCCATCAGCCTTTCGGCAAGTCTTGGGTCGCCCAGGTAAGCCTCGATCACTCGCTGGTTGCTGGCAATCTCTTCAGGGGTGCCTTCAGCAATTTGCTGCCCGTATTCCAGGACGATCACGCGGTCTGAAACGTTCATGACTGCATGCATTACGTGCTCGATCATGATGATGGTGACTCCCTGGTTACGGACCTTCTTGATCGTGGAAACCATAGGCATTATCTCAGAAGGGTTAAGCCCGGCTAATACTTCATCAAGCAGCAGCAAATGCGGGCGGGATGCAAGAGCCCGGGCAAGCTCCAGCCTTTTCTTTTGGGCTACGTTGAGGTTGCCTGCTAACTGGTCTGCACGGTCATCCAGGCCTACGAATTCCAGTACTTCGAGGGCTGTTTTGTTGGATTTGCCCAAGGGCATGTTCTCCCGGCCGAAGCATGAACCGACCATAACATTTTCCCTTACGGTCAGCTCTTGAAGAGGGCGCACAATTTGGTGTGTGCGGGCGATACCCATATGGGCCAGGTCGTACGGCTTCTTGCCA
>CAZAQS010000503.1:0-2319 GCA_964486825.1 uncultured Anaerolineaceae bacterium
GAGTTCGAGCACATCACGCTGGCCCAGGTGCTCATCGCCGCCGGTAAAAGCGATCAGGGGGCTGGTTCTCTGGACGAGGCCTCCCGGCTGCTAGGGCATCTCCTGAAAGCGGCAGAAACTGGCGGCCGACTGGGCAGTGCCATCCAGATCCTGCTGCTGCAAGCCCTTGCGTTGCAGGCGCAAGATAACATCTCCCATGCCCTCGCATCACTGGAACGCGCCCTGACCCTGGCCGAGCCGGAAGGCTACGTGCGCATCTTTGTGGATAAAGGGGAAGCGATGCGATCGTTGATCGAAAAACAATCGCACGATCCAAACCATCCGCTGAGCGGTTATGCAGGCAAACTCCTGGCTGCCTTTACACAACCGGTGGCTGCGCCAGGATCAGCAATCATGCATCAAAAATCAGACATGGTCGAACCTTTAAGCGAACGCGAGCTAGAAGTGCTCAAGCTGCTACGAAGCGAATTAAGCGGCCCGGAAATTGCCCAACAACTGATCGTGTCGCTCAACACCTTGCGCACCCACACCAAAAACATTTTCAATAAACTGGGGGTCAACAACCGCCGGGCGGCTATCCGCCGCGCCGAGGAACTCGATTTGTTCTAGCTGGCTCGAAATCAACAACCCCGGCCCCGGCAGGTATCACTAACCACCTGGCGGGACTTTTTGTTTTCCACCATCAATCACCACCTCAATCACATCATGTGGTGATGACGCCTCACCACATCCGGCGGTATTCTATGGGCAGCTCAACCACGGGAGAAAAACATGAAGCACAAAATGATCGATACACCTATCTCGAATGCCCAGTATTACGAAATCCGCCTCAAGGGACACCTGGAGGACCGCTGGGTGGAGTGGTTCAACGGCCTGGACATCAGGCTGGAAGATAATGGGAATACGCTTCTAACGGGTCCGGTGGTCGATCAGGCCGCCCTGTATGGCTTGCTCAAAAAAGTGCGTGATCTCGGCTTACCCTTGCTCTCGGTTAGATCCGTTGATCCAAATGCAGAGGAGGATCGCATAACGTAATATCCAAACTTTTTAGACCCACAAAAAGCAGTCTCATTCGAAACAAGTCATTCGCATTCATAATAAAAAGGAGATACACATGAAAACCTTGCAGAAATTCGGCGGTTTCGCCGCCCTGTACCTAGCAGTCGCCTACCTGATCGGAATGGTTATCTTTCTCGCCATTCTGGACTACCCCAGCATCACCGACCCGGCTCAAAAGGTGGCGCTGCTTGTCGATAAACAGATGGTCATCTTTTCAACCAACCTGCTCATATACGTGTTTTTTGGCATTTTTCTGATCGTTCTGTCGCTGGCGTTGTACGACCGGTTGAAGTCCGGCGCACCGGCGATGATGCAGGTGGCAACTGCGATCGGGATCATCTGGGCTGGCTCGCTGATCGCCAGCGGCATGGTCGCAAATGCCGGGAACGCCCCCGTCGTTGCGCTGTATGCCAAAGACCAGGCTCAGGCTGCTTTGACCTGGCAGGGAATTGAATCCGTGGCAAGCGGGCTTGGCAACGGCAACGGCGAAATCCTGGGCGGTCTTTGGACGCTGCTGGTCAGCCTGGCTGCGCTACGGGCTGGCGGGCTTCCTAAGGGCACGAACATGCTCGGCTTGTTAGTTGGCGCGGTGGGCATCATCTCCATTTTCCCCGGGTTGACCGCACTATTGACCGGAATTTTTGGCTTGAGCCAAATCATCTGGTTCGTCTGGCTGGCGATCGTGCTGCTGCGCGGCAATCCGGGCAGGGTGGTGCAAAACCTGTAACAAGTCCACAACTTGCTCGACTTCAAGGCTTAGCGGTGAATAAGAGTATTGGAGAGGGTGACGCAAACCTGACCCAATACTCCTATTTTGAAAAGTAATTTGGAGGAATACTCATGAAAGCGATTGTATACACAAAATTTGGCCCGCCCGAGGTTCTTCATCTTCAAGAGATGGAAAAACCCACGCCCAAAGAAAATGAGGTACTGATAAAAATACATGCGACAACAGTCGTAAAAGAAGATCCGGATTGGAGAGCTTCCCCAGGTTTCAACGGTCTTCTGAAACCCAGAAACCCGATATTGGGGCAAGAGCTAGCCGGGGAGGTTGAAGCGATAGGCAGAGACGTAACCCGATTCAAACCCGGCGACCAGGTATTTGGCTTCGACATGTTTGGCGCGTATGCTGAATATAAATGTATGCCTGAAAAGGGGGCGCTGGCCATAAAACCGGCCAACATCAGTTATGCAGATGCGGCCAGCGTTCCGAATGGGGCGCTAACCGCACTGCCTTTCCTTAGAGATAAGGGTGCTATT
>CAZAQS010000504.1:0-2316 GCA_964486825.1 uncultured Anaerolineaceae bacterium
GCCATCTTTTCTTACCTCATCCTTTCTAACAAGGTATTGGTAGCGTAAGTTGAATCTGGTGTTTCCATTTACCAGTCTCTCTGACTTATATTATCAACTTATCATTTCGGTTCTAACCAGTCGCGCTGCGAGTGCAGCGCCCATGGACAGACGGCGATGCAGTTCGAACAGTCGGTGCCGCCGTTCTCTCGCCAGAACATATAGCACCTGGCGACGTCGACAGGCCAGCGCAAGAGCCCCGGACGGTTGGAAATCGAGGTGATCTCGGTCGTGCGCTCTCCATCGCGGATGGCTTTGGGGGGGCAAGAAAGGGCACAAGAGTGACACTTCTCACAGAATTCTTGCATGCCGAAATCGATCGGTTTGTCGGGGATCAGGGGTAAATCCGTAAGCACTTTGCACAGGCGCACTCGCGGACCGAACTGAGGTGTAATCAGCAGCCCGTTACGGCCCAGCTCTCCCAGGCCAGCATCGATCGCCAGGGGGATACTCTGACCGGTATCGTTCCCCGAGGGCACTGCCGGGTATCCGAGCGCGCGAATGTACTTCGCCAATGAGCCGGTCAATTCTGCCATGCGGGAGTAAATCAGGGCTGTTGCCGCACTGGCTTCGAACCTGGGGGACTCATTGATATGCTTCCAGTCCATCTCGATCGCCATCACAATGGCATATTTGAACTGAGCTTCCTTCCTTTCGTAATTTCCCGTGGAGCGTTCGAAGGTATGGGAATAGATCCAGCGCTGGTCGATGTGAGTCACGCCCACCAGATTGGCTCCATAGAAGCGGGCAACTTCTTTGATCCGAGCTGTCATCCATCCCCGGTCGGGAAGGATAAACCGCTCTGCACCCACCAGGTCATCCCAACTGTACAAGCCCCCGGTATTCTTTACGCGGCCCATGTAACCATAGTAATTGGGATGAAAGGAGCCGGCCGTGTCATCGACGAAAATTGACCCGGCTACAAGGGCTTTTCCTTCCATCACCTTCCATTTGTCTTCTTGAATTTTTGAGACGATTGAAGCCAGTTGGGCCTTATAATCTTCATCCCACATTGTACGGGAGAAGACCGTATTCCTTTCGTCAAAGGCGGTAACCTTCCCAACTTCGAATTGGCGGTAGGTGGGCTGGTCGACGTGTTTAATTTCAGGCAGCCGCCAGCCGTGAGCGGTTCCGGCATGGGCCTTTAAGAACTCGGAGGTCTGGAAGGTTTCCCCACACACAGAACAGTACCAGGTAATATTGGGCGGCTGGCCGGCCGGAAGCGGCCTGGGGGTCGCGGTGGGGTCCCCAGCTGCGGCAGGTTCAGCGGTTGGCGCAGCGGCCTGCTCCTCCCGTAAGGGGAATTCGGCAATTCCATCCACCGGTTCCGGGGCCCCATATCTATCTTGTGGAAAGTTCGGAGGGGCCTCGGGATTTTCCGGACCGTAAGTCCACCTCGAGCCCACGGTAGGTGTTCGGGCAGTTCCAGGTGTTGGGACCAGTTTAACCGGCAGAGGGGCTTTACAGCCGGCAAGGAACTGGCTTGCTCCAATGCCGATCCCCAGGGTACAGACAGTGCGAATAAAATCTCGCCGGCTGAAATCCGCGCTTGTGGGCGCCTCCGTTGTCTTCACCTCTTCAGGTCGCTGTTCCTTCTCATCGGTATCTTTCATAGGGTTTATGATTCCCAATCAATCCAATGATCCACTGCATCTCTACCTGACCAACTCTCAAACGATATTGATGCGAGTTTTTGAATTCAATAATCCTGCTAAAATAACCAGTACACCGCCCAAGGCAATCAGGTAAATCCCGGGCTGAAGCCAGGTATTTACCTGCATGCGGGCAAATCCATCCTGGTGGGCAATTGCGTGCCCCTGGATAGGAACATGAAAACGTTCGGCTACCCCCTCTATACGGACGAGTAAACGCCAGGCGGCCAGGAAAACAACGATGCCTGAAGCGATTAACATCGCTCTGCCAGGTCTGCCGCTCAGAAAGCTCCCCGCGAAGGCCAGCGCAATGCATCCTATGAGAACGTTGGTTAAGAGTCCCATTTGAGGGCTGCGTTTATATCCCACGATCTCGCTGCCTGGTCCATCAATCTTATAGGGATACAGATCGGTTTGCCCGGCGAACTCCAGTGAGAAGCTCCACCAGGGAAGCTGCATAGCGATGACCATCACGATGCCAGCCAAAAGACCGATGTAGTTGAAAGAAAAAAGCCTGTTCACGGCCGTTCCTTTCCGCATGTTTTCAGCTAATGGCCCTGGTGAAGGCTTTGATCAGCCAGGGTCGCCTGGCAATTGCCGGGAGCAGCTTCTTCCCCCATCTCCG
>CAZAQS010000505.1:0-2313 GCA_964486825.1 uncultured Anaerolineaceae bacterium
AAAAATCTCCCTCATTCGCGCCATTCGTTAAGCCGGTTCTTACCGGCCATTCGGCCTCCATTCGTGATCCCTCCCTCTTCTCCTCCAATTCTCCCAATCCACGCCAGAATCCGTGAAAACTCACACAAACTGGTGTAAAATTTTACTCATCCAATCGCCCTTCCGTATCCAATCACCTGCCATCTAAATATACCCATGCCCAAAAAGGTAGACCCCCAATCCGGCGAGCTTCTGGTCGCCATCCTGAAAGCCGTCAGCGATTTCGCCATCCTACGCGACCAGGGCTGGTACCGCATCCCCGTCTCCTCCGCGCCCAGGCGCTGGCCTCCCCGCTGGCTGGCCTTTTACCAGCCCAAGGCATTTGGGAAGGACGCATACCTGGTCCGCTACTACGGTGAAGTAGCCAGGATAGACCAGGTAGTGCGAAGTGAATTATTCCCGAATGAATTCGAAAGCGAGCTATCCGGGCAGCTCTATCACCGCATCGAATTGAAAGGCCTGGAAGAGCGACCCGAGCCATTGGCAGCCACTCGCCCTCGCAGGCTGATTTTCGTTCCTACCACCTGGCAGAAATTCCTCCAGGCCGAGCAGCTCAATGACCTGTTCGACGACAGCCCGATCGAAGACCAGATGTGGAGCGAGTTCAAGCGCCTGAAGATCGGCGCAGAGCGACAGTGGGGCTTGCAGGCCTGCGGCAACTATTACCAACTCGACTTTGCCCTGTTCTGCCAGCAGGGCCAGATCGACGTCGAGACGGATGGCGACACCTGGCATGCACAGGTAGAGCGCATCCCGCTGGACAACCAGCGCGACAACGATATCCAATCCGCCGGCTGGCATGTGCTGCGCTTCAACGGAGGCCAGGTGCGCGAGGCGGCCGGCAGCTACTGCATCGCCAAGGTCGAAGAGATGGTCAACCGCCTGGGCGGGTTGGATGAAGAGAAATTTGTCCCGCGCCGGTTTTATCCCAAGGCCGGCGCCCAACAGATCAGCCTGTTCGAGGAGGAAGCTGAATACCGGGTGGAAGGGGATGAGTTAGCAAGTTAGCACGGGAAATGCGTTAGCAAGTTAGCAAGTTAGCACGTTGGCACGTTTGCACGTTAAGATGCTCTCGCAGAGACGCGGGGTCGCAGTGGCAAGATCTTTCCCCATATCCCATTCGTTAAGCCGGTTCTTACCGGCCATTCGGAATTCATTAGCGTTCAATTATGATTAAATATCCCATATCGGGAAGTATGTTGACATTATCCCATTAAGGGATATAATGAGGTGGAGTCAATGCGAGTGATAACGCGCAGCACTTTAGCAGCCTACTGGCAATCCCACCCGGACGTTGAGCAAGCATTAAAGAGCTGGTATTTCGAAGCCAAACACGCTCAATGGAAGAAGCCAGAAGACATCAAGCATCGTTACAAAAATGCAGATTTCCTCTCGCAGAACCGGGTGGTATTCAATATGAAAGGGAACCATTACCGCTTGGTCGTAAAAATCCATTACAACACAGGTGTTGTTTATGTTCGTTTTATCGGTACCCATGCTGAATATGACAGAATAGATGCGGAGCAGATTTGATGAAACTAAAAGTGATCAAGACCCAGGCTGAATACGAGCAGGCCTTGGCCTATATTGAGACCCTTATGGATGCACAGCCGGGCTCTCCGGAGGAGGAAGAGCTTGAGCTTTTCTCCCTGCTGGTCGAAAAATACGAGGATGAGAATTTCCCGATCGAGCTGCCCGATCCGATCGAGGCGATCAAGTTTCGCATGCAGCAGGAAAGGCTATCGCGCAAGGACCTGGTGAAATACATTGGTAGCCAGAGCAAGGTTTCCGAAGTATTAAACTACAAGCGTCCTTTGAGCCTTGCTATGATGCGGGCATTGCACGAAGGTTTAGGGATCCCGGCTGAAGTGCTTCTCAGATCCCCTGGTCAAAAACTAATAGGGGTAGGTTATGATTATCGAGATTACCCTTTCAAGGAGATGTATCAACGCGGCTATTTTGAAGGCTTTCATGGCACTTTTCTTAACGCGAAAGAGCAGGCTGAAGAGCTGATTGGGGGACTCTTTTCTATATTCGGTAAGACCCAGCCAATCAGGATGCGCTGCAAACATGCAGCTCAGGATCTAGATATCAATGCCCTGCAAGCCTGGCAAGCCCGGGCGTTGGTGCTTGCTTCACGAGAAGATTTGCCGGCTTATTCTAGAGGTGAGATCAGCGAAGATATTATTAGCGAAGTCGTAAATCTCAGTTATTATTCAATGGGCCCACGCTTGGTGAAGGAAGTGCTGAATAAGAAGGGCGTCCACTTTCTCG
>CAZAQS010000506.1:0-2296 GCA_964486825.1 uncultured Anaerolineaceae bacterium
GAACACATTCGGGTTGAAAATTGGATTTCCACTGCGGTGTTCTGGGTGGTTATGCTCTTTACGCTGGTGGTGTTCTTCCAGGTACTCAACGTGCCTGCGATCTCAGGTCCGTTGGGCAATTTCCTTGACCAGATCGTCGGCTTCATCCCCGGTATACTCGCGGCTGCTGTGCTGCTACTGATTGCGTGGTTAATCGCCACCGTGCTGCGGGCGATTGTAGTACGGGTTTTGAACGAGAGTGGATTAACTCGCCGGCTTTCAGAAGACGCCCAGGTCGGACCACAGACCAGTACTTCCATCAGCTTAACGGTTGGCAACGTGATCTACTGGCTGGTGTTCCTGCTATTCTTACCTGCCATCTTAGATACCCTTAACCTGCAAGGGCTCTTAGTTCCGGTGCAAGGAATGGTTAACGATATCCTCGGTTTCCTGCCAAACCTACTCGCCGCGATCCTGATTCTGGTCATCGGCTGGCTTGTCGCCCGCATCGTGCGTCAGATTGTCACGAACCTACTGGCTGGTTTAGGTATCGATCGCTTTGGGCAAAGAACGGGTTTGACCAATACACTCGGGCAGTTCAGCCTGTCGAACCTGATCGGCACAATCGTCTATATTTTGATCCTGATCCCGGTTGCAATCGCTGCCCTGAATGCTCTGAACATCCCAGCTATTTCTGGGCCAGCTTCTGAGATGCTCACTAACCTGCTTAATGCTCTGCCCGCCATCTTCGGAGCACTATTATTGCTAGGTATCGCTTACTTTGTTGCCCGCCTGGTAGGCTCCTTCGTTGCTGGCATCCTTGCCAATATTGGCTTCAACAACCTCTTCCGCTGGCTGGGCTTATATGTAGATCCACGCAGGCCAACCCCACCACCCCCATCTATCCGCCCTGAGGATGCTCAACCGGGTACGGTCGGAAATTTCTCAACTAGTGGTGCAGGTCCGGGTGAGATGGAGGCCGGACGCATGACACCTTCTGCCATCGTGGGTTACCTGGTGACAATCGCGATCATGCTGTTTGCAGTGATGGAAGCGGCGAACCTGTTGGGATTCCAGACGCTGACCTTGCTTATATCGAACTTTATCATCGCTGCGGGACAGGTCCTGTTAGGACTACTCATCTTCGCATTGGGTTTGTATTTCTCTTACCTGGCCGACCGCGTTATCAGAGAATCGGGCGTCACACAGAGTCATATTCTCGCCCCTGCTGCTCGAGTGGCGATTATCATCTTCGCTTCGGCGCTTGCCTTACGTGAGATGGGTATCGCCGAATCGATTGTTAACCTGGCTTTCGGGTTGCTTTTGGGTGCAGTTGCAGTAGCAACCGCCTTGGCATTTGGCCTAGGTGGACGGGATGTTGCTGCCCAGCAGCTTGAAAAATGGCAACGAGATTTGCAGAGCAATTCAGATATCAGAAAAGATATATAACTTTTAAATATTTCATCAAGTGAGAATGAACTAATCAGTTTCAACTTGAAGAAGTGAAATAAGTTTTAAATGTAAGGAGTAGGTGTTTAGCCTACTCCTTACATTATTCTTCCTGTTGTTAAAGATTAGAAATCTCTGTCAACATCCCTCAAGAAACGGTCGATTTCCTCATCTGCTTTCATACGGGAATATCCATACCTTTCCTGAAGCTTTCCAGCCAGCCGGTCACGTTTACCTGCGATCTCATCGAATTCGTCATCGGTAAGGTCACCCCAGGTCTCTTTTAGACGGCCTCGTAGTTGTTTCCACTTACCTTCAAGAATATCGCTATTCATCGTATATCCTCCTTTTTAAGTTGTCGAAACTACTTCATTATTAAAAATCCAATCCTTAATTTTATCCATTGGGGTTCTCCCTATTTGATTGGTAGGGAAAACCCCATCTCGTTTTTATAATTGTCAATCCTTGATTAGCAAGTCATTACATAAATCGTCAATTTGTACGCCATAATCCTATGAAATACTGAAGAACGTATTCAACAAGCCACGATACGCCTTATACTGGCATACGGATACGATAAAACCACTATGGAAGACATCGCCCGAGAAGCCGGAGTGGCGCGCAGCACGATCTACACCAAATCGAACACAAAAGAAGAGCTATTTGCAACTTTCCTGTGGCAAGAAGCGATTAAATTTGCCAAGGATTGGTACAATCCGGTCTAAGCGGATGCGGAGGGAGGCTCTTTCGCCGGGATTTACAAAAACCTGCTCCATTTACGAATAATCAACTGGCACAACGGGTAAATCGTCGGGTATGTGCCAGGGCTGTCCGTTCTAATGCTAGGGTTCCCTGTGCTGCAAAAGCT
>CAZAQS010000507.1:0-2295 GCA_964486825.1 uncultured Anaerolineaceae bacterium
GAAGCGGACGCGCGTGTCGCTCAGCAAGGTGAAGACCGACATTCTCCGCGGCCGCGAGGCCCTGGCGAAGATCCTGATGCGCAGCGGCGCCAGCCATGAACAATTCGAAAACTGAGGTGCCCCATGGACAAAAAAATGACACCTGAGGAACTCGAGAAATTCATCCACCGCGAATTGAGCGCCGGTAATTTTTTCGAATCGCGGGCCGAGCATTTCCGCTACCAGCTCGCCGATATAATGGCTGTCCAGCTCGATCCCTAGCAAGTTGCGTGTCTTATACTGCTGGACGCTCATCCCGTAATGGGTCGCTCGCGCCTGCAGGACCTCTTCCGTCCAGATGCCCGTATCGAACACCCCATCCGGGTGGATCATGTTCACCCGGATCTTGTCCTTGCCCCATTCCAGCGCCGCCACCCGGGCCAGTTGGGTCACGGCTGCTTTGGCGGCCGAATACGCCGCCGCGCCTGCGCCGGGCGCCAGCACGTTCTTCGAAGCGTTCACCAGCACCCTGCCGCCCCTCGGGGAAGCTGCTAGCAGTGGGTGCGCCTCCCGCAGCACCACCAGGTTCGGGTCCAGGTTGATGCGCATCACTTTTTGCCAGTGTGCCAGCTCGAGCGATTCGATCCGGATTCCGGCCGGGAAGATGCCCGCGTTCAAGACCAGCATATCCAGGCCGCCAAAGCGCCGGGCCATCGCTTCGAACGCTCCCAGCACCGCCTCTTCATCGGTCAGGTCGCACTGCAGCCCCAGATACTCCGCCCCCTCATACATTTGCACCACGTCCGGGTTGATGTCCATGCTGGCCACCGCTGCGCCGCGCTCCAGCAGCGACTCTACGCAGGCCTTGCCTATCCCGGACGCCCCCCCGGTCACCAGCCCGATCTCGCCCGAGAACATGCCCCTGGCAGGCCGGTCCGCCTCCAAAAAAGACAGCAGCCGTTCTCCCCCCAGCTCCTGCCACGCGGGCGCCTGGTAGCCTCCCAGCCGCTCTGCCCGCTGCCAGGCCTGGACGGTGCTTCGCAGGCAGCTCGCCGCCCGGAAGGCCTCCTCCGCGCTGGCGCCCGCCGGGCAGGCCCCCAGCTCTGGGTCCAGCAGGGCTCGTCCTGGGGTGATGTTTGCTTTGTCTTCCTGCCGGCCTTCTCCTGTTTGAGCGCCCAGGACTCCCGTATAGCGGGCGTGGTACAACGTGGGCGGCGCCAACCGGAAACTTGGCTCTCTTTCCAGCCTCTGGAACAGCCCGGCCTCCCAAAAGCCCCAATCCTGGTTCAAGATCACCGCTTCCCCCAGGCGCCCGGAGACCTCCTTGCGAGCCGAGGCCAGGCGTTTCCGCAGCGCTTCTTCCCTGGTCACAGCTTGCAGGGCCTGGGTCTCCCAGGCCTTCCGCTGTTGTAGGAAGTCCCGGGCCCTGCTTTCGATTTCTTCGACCAAAGCCAGGCAGGCCCCTACGTCCTCCGCAGACGCCCACAGCCCATAGCCCACCAGGTAGCAGGCTTTGGCCTCGGTTCCCGCCAGTCTCCTGGCGAGCGGCAGTCCGGGCGGCGTCTCATCGAGTACCTCCATGCAGTCGCCAATATGATCCACCAGCCTGGATACGCCATCCACTCTGCTGGTAATCGCCAGCAGCGCCGGGGGGCAGCTGTGGCAGACGCAGCATTCATCGAATGCGGCATGTAGCAGGCATTCCCATTCTGGGATCGGGTCGCTTGACTTGACTCTAGCCCGGTGCAGCTCGTCTTCCAGTTCCGGGGCCGGCAGGTCCTCCAGCTCCAATACCCGCCTCAGGCCCGCCAGCAGCAGCTCCCTCGGGCTCGCCGGGCTGTTCGGGCCAACCACCCACAGCACCGGTTCCTCTTCCCCGTACACGTTAGCCCGCTCCGCTTTAATCGACAGGCTGCCGTAGACGCCTGGCAGTCCGTACCCTTTTGCGATCAGGTCCTGCCACGCCGGCATCGCCCGCGCCAGCTCGCCAGGCGTCCTCCAGCTACCCGCTTTATCCATTGCCACCTCCGGCAATCTCTTCCGATGTTCGCTCTTTCGCTAGATCAAGGACGGAATGTCTGGTATACGTCGTAAGCCTCCGCCGGGCTCGCATTTTCGTGGATCAAGGCCTGCAAGGCCCTCGCCATGCCCGGGGGATTGCTGTTCTGCCAGATATTACGTCCCAGGTTGACTCCGATGGCGCCGCGCTGCATGCCGTCGTGCACGAACTCCAGCACCTCCAGCTCGGAATCGGTCTTCGGGCCTCCCGCGATCACCACCGGCACGGGGCAGCCCTGCGCCACTTTCTCGAAGTCC
>CAZAQS010000508.1:0-2286 GCA_964486825.1 uncultured Anaerolineaceae bacterium
CGCCATCGCGCATCGTCAGGTAGGTGAAGAAGGCTCGCCCGAAATCCGCCACGCCTACCAGCAGCATGAAGATGATCATGGCGCTCATGGCGAACTCGACCATGCTCTGGCCTCTTTCCGGATGAAGGGTTAAGAATCTTTTATACATGTCTTCCTCCTGAGCGAATCAGCGCTTCAAGGTTGGCAAAAATATGTCCCAGGCCCCCAGGTAAGGGGCGTTGCCGTGCGAGGCAAAGCTGGTCTGGATCAAGGGTTCTGCTGCCGCCCCAGTGGCGAAGATCATGGGCGGGGTGACGATATCCGCATTGCTGTCCAACAAGGCATAGAAAAGGTGGTCATATTGCTTGAAATCCATCCAGGTCAACACCGCCCGTCCCTCGGGGTCACGGGTTACCGAGACGTAATCCGGCAAGCGCGAACCGATCTGCGGCAGGTGGTAGGGCAGCCTGGCGAGCGTATAACTGTTGTCACGCAACGCCGTCACCGTGACGCTGTTGTTGAATGGGTCCGTCCAGGCCAGTACGATATTACCCGTGCTCACCTGCACAGCGTCGGCCTTCCAACCGCGACTATTCTCAATGGCAGTAAATGCTTTCAAGGTATTCCCGCTGCTATCGAAAAATCCGTAATGGATGCGGTAAACCGGGTTAGTAGTGTCCTCCTGGTACAGGGTAGCGGCTGCGAACACCCGGTTTCCGCTCATGGAGACCAGCACGGGATCGATCAGATCCGTGGCCCCACTGCTATCGAAGAGCACTTTGGGGGAGACCAGCCGGGCGCCGCTGCTCGAATAGACCGCCGAAAACAGGTCAGTTTTGCCGGCGCTGGTCTTCAGCCAGGTCAGCGTGAAGCGGTTATCGGCGGTGGCTGCAATGACTGGTGAATGGTACAGGCGGGCGCTCAGCCATTGGCTGCTGCCGGTGATATTGGCTGGCCCGTAAATGACCTGGCCCTGGCTGTCCATCACGGCGAAATAAATATTGGTCAACCTCAAGTTTGTCCACTGGTCCAGGTGGTTTTCGACCCATACGATCCCCGAAGAGCCGTTAGGCGCCATGGCGATGGCCGGGTAGCGAGCATCCACTTTTACTGTTTGTGTTGCCGCCAGTTCTGTTTTCGTCAACCTCTGGATGCCTTTGACAAGCGTTGCGGTCTGGTTGAGCACCACGTACTCGATATTGGTGTAATGCGCCTTCTTGTTCGCATCGTAACCGTTCCGCTCCCAGAGGTAGATATAATTGCTCTTTCCCAGGCCGGAAACAGACATGGTGTTGCCCGTAAAGATGGACGGAGAGACCTTTGTCCGCCTCCAATTATTCTCCCAGATCGTATCCATCCACACGCCGCTATGGTTATCCGACATGGTCTGTGCAAAGGGAGCCGGCACGGCGATTTGGATGGGGACTTCCACAGCTACGCCAGGCGCCAGGCTCGAAGATGCCCGTAGCTGGAATTGGAAGGTATCACCGCTCCTGGCAGCAGCTAGCCTCTGGAAATGCAGCCTCACACGGATGGCGCTGCCGGATGCTAATGGGCTCGTATCGATCAAGCCATCCCCATTGCTATCCCTAAGCGTGGTAACCTCATTAGGACCGTACAGGGTAACTTTCCAATTAGGATCGGTGGGCAAGACTTGCAGGTTGATGATGTCCTGAGGAGCACTGTCGCCGGTATTGTGAACGGTCAGGTTGACGCTGGCCTGCTTTCCGAGCAAGAAACCGCTCTGATAGAGCGGGGTGATCTTTACGCGTGGCGTTGGAGCCGGGCGAGTAAACTGGACCGCCCTGGATGAGGCAATCCCAGAGGGGATTCCGTTATAGATATAGGTCAGTCCATCCGCCCCATCCCGGTCCTCGATACCAATCGTATAATCTCCCAGGTCTCCGGTGATGGTCTTGTATTGCATGCGGATATTACCGGACTCGTACAGCACCACCTGGAATGTCTGTTTGTCAGGCGAGCCGTAGCGCACAACGTCCGTCCACTGGATCACGAATCGATTTGGGCTGTACAGGCGCTTGGTATAAACCTTCCCGGTGCAAGGCGAGGTTGGGCAGGTGTTCAGATCCATCCACAGCGGCGCGATCAGGTTATTGGGTTTGATATCGTGCGGCAAAAGCTGGTTGGAGGTCTCGATCACCCCGTTCTCGAAGGTTAACAGGCCATCCGTACTTACATAGAGCTGGGTGTAGGTCTTTTCATAAAATTTGAAAGAAAAACCAATCTCGATCGGGCCGGCGAAGCCATCATCAACTTCATCGACGCCGAAGGGTATCTTCGCACGCC
>CAZAQS010000509.1:0-2276 GCA_964486825.1 uncultured Anaerolineaceae bacterium
GTCCAGTTCGGCCGGCGTGTCGACGCGCACGAAGTCGGTGCTGCCGTGGGAGGGCTTGAGCACCGGCCACGCCACCCAGACCGCAACCCCCAGCAGCAGCACCCCGAAGAAACGCTGCACATCCCAGTAAAAGACCGATAACCCTGGTACCCTATCCATCTTACGAGAAAGAGAGCAGCTTATGAAGTCGCTGGCCAGAAAATTGATTCTGTTTACAGCCGCGACGACTGCCATGGGGGTGGCTATGCGCAGACGCCTCCGCGCTCAGGCGCGCATCAGCTTTGCAGGGAAATCCATCGTCATTACAGGCGGTTCACGTGGCTTAGGCTTAGTTCTGGCTCGCCAGTTATCAGACCAGGGCGCTCGTCTGGCTTTGCTCGCTCGAGATGAGGAGGAGCTGGAGATGGCCAAGAACGAACTGCAGGCCAGGGATGCAGAAGTCATGACACTGGTATGCGATATCCGCGATCGCAGCCAATTGGAATCAGCTCTTGATCGAGTGGTCCGGCGCTATGGAGAGGTCGATATCCTCATCAATAACGCCGGCATTATCCAGGTCGGCCCAATGGAACATATGACCATCGAAGATTTTCAGGAGGCTATGGGTGTTCACTTTTGGGCTCCCCTTTATGCCACCTGGCACGTCTTGCCGAAAATGAGAGAACAAGGTGGTGGGCGCATCGTAAATATCACCTCAATCGGTGGCAAAATCGCTGTCCCACATTTGCTTCCTTATACAGCCAGCAAATATGCTCTGGTGGGTCTTTCCGATGGCCTTCGGACAGAGCTATCCAAAGAAAATATCTATATAACTACCGTAATTCCGGGCCTGATGCGGACTGGCTCTCACGTCAACGCCTGGTTCAAGGGCCGCCACCGGCAGGAATACACCTGGTTTTCGCTGTTTTCTTCCCTGCCAGTTACGGCGACCGCCGCTGAACGGGCCGCACACCAGATCATCGAAGCTTGTCGCCATGCAGACCCAGAGCTCATCATCACCCCCCAGGCGCGATTGTTAGTATTAGCCGAACACCTTTTCCCCCGGTTAACGGCTGGCGGGATGAGGTTAATGGATCGCTTCTTGCCTGAACGCCATCCCAGGCGAGGCGGTCAGGCTTTTCTTGGTCTGGACAGCCAATCCGGCCTTTCTCCCTCTGCCCTCACCGCCTTGGGGGACCAGGCAGCCTTGGAAAATAACCAAATTCGCTCAGGGCAGCGCTTTCCATGATACAGGAGGCACAAGATAACCATGCAGTTAAACGCTATCATCTTCGACATGGACGGGGTGCTCTGCGCAACAGATGATTACCATTATCGCTCTTGGAAAGAAGTGGTATCCCAATATGGGATTCCCTTTACACGCCAGGATAACCAGGAACTCCTCGGATTAACCCGCCGGCGCTCGCTGATTACGCTCTTGAAGGGTCGTTCCCTTCCAAAAGAACAAATGGATGAAATCCTGAGACGTAAGAATGAAGTATTTTTGGAATTCGTCAATCAAATGGATGCGAGCGATTTACCTCCCGGGGTAAAAGAATTGTTGGACGAGTTAGCTGCCAGCCAGGTTCGCCTCGGGGTTGCTTCTGGAAGCCGGAATACAGGGTCCGTTCTCAAGCGGCTTGGGATTGGCAGTTATATGGACGTGGTTGTAGATGGGAATACAGTCCGAAACTCTAAACCAGCCCCAGACGCGTTTTTAAAGACGGTTTCCGCATTGGGAGTGTCACCGTCCGAGTGCCTGGTTATCGAAGACAGCCAGGCAGGTGTCCAGGCCGCACAGGCCGCGGGAATATGCGTGGTGGGCTTAGGTCCTCATGACAGGTTTCATGCCGCATCGGCAGTTTTCCCAAGCCTGCTAGGGGTGTCTTTAGAAGATCTCAGGCAAATTCATAGGAACTTTCTAATATCTACTTCAGGTTTCGGCCAGGAACATAAGTTTCCTCTTCAGAAGAGCGAGCGTTAACGGTCAATACTCATCAAAACCGGTCCGGCCTGGGGGATATCCCTATCCTTACGAGGGGAAAATCCCCATTGAAAAAGACTGCGAATCATCCTATAGTGGTGAGAGACTTCATGGAATTAAAGTGTTGGGAGGTTCATCAAAGATTTTAATATGGAAATATGGGAGTTGTGGTATCCAAAGGCAGCCGCAGCCGGTTTGTCATTCTCACGCAGTAAAATCGATGGAGCTGAAAGCCTCCTCGTTCATGCTGCCCCACCCGCACTTACCGTTATCGTGCGTGGGAACAATGGAGAAGTTCTGGCTGAAGGCGAAG
>CAZAQS010000510.1:0-2275 GCA_964486825.1 uncultured Anaerolineaceae bacterium
CAGCCTGGCCAACACTTCCTTCTGCAGGTTGCTCTGTAAGTCCATCCCCACATCCAAAACAATGGATAAGAAAAACCGGCCGTGACGCTCCAGGACGGATGCTTCAACTTCGGGTTCTTGCGCCAGCTGTTCAGCCGCATACCACCGGATGAGCTCATGCAGGTCATAGCGTGCCGGTTTGCTGCGGTGCAACAAGGATTTGTCGAACAGGCTATTCAAAACTGGTAAATGCGTTTCAGCAACCGTTTGAGCCGCTTCCCTGGTGAAACCGGCCTGGAAAACGGATAATTGGGCCAGGGCGCGTTGTTCAATGGGGGAGAGCAAGTTCCAGGAGTAATCAAAGACGAGCCGCAGGGAACGGTGTCGTTGGGGGATATCCCGGGCTGAAGTGATCAAGAAATCCAGATCACGGGCGATTTCCGTAGCGATCTCGCTTACGGGAAGGCTTCGCACCCAGGCTGCTGCCAGCTCAATCCCTAGCGGAATCCCGTCCAGCAAACGGCAAATTTTTGCGATAGCCGGCCGGTCCTCTTCCTGCAAAGAGAAGTTGGTTTGAGCCTGCTGGACGCGCTCCAGGAATAACTTCACAGCGCTGTAATTCTCCAGCCCCTCTTCTGCATGGGGAGGTGGCACTGGAAGACCCTGCAGGTCAAACACCCACTCGCTCCTTAAATTCAATCGTTCCCGCGAGGTCACCAGCAGCTTTATGCCTGGAGCGCGCTCCAAGATTCGGTTATAAATCCCGGCTCCCTCGAGCAGATGCTCGGCGTTATCAACCAACAAGAGCATCTTTCTGTGTTGCAGATTATTAAGCAGCTGCTCTTCAGGATTTAATGGTCCCGAGAGATCCAGGCTAATCGCCCCGGCGATGGCTTTGGGGATATGTTCAACCTCCAAAACCGCCGCGAGCGAGACAAAACATACTCCATCCGGGAAAGGGAGCGGGGCGATCGTGTTGATATCGTAGGCAACCTGGAGCGCCAGGCGGGTCTTGCCAACGCCTCCCGGCCCACCAATGCTCAGCAGGCGGCATTCAGGGAGAGTAAGCAGGCGTTTTAGCTCTGCCAGCTCGTGTTTTCGTCCTACCAGTGGAGTTGCTGGTGCCGGTAAAATACACTTAAAATTCGCGAAGGTTGTTTGGAGAAGGGGCTTCAGTTGAACCGGGAAAGGCGAGATATGATCTACAGATTTCAAGCCGCGTGCCACTTTCAAAAACAGTTCCCATTGATCCGCAGGCACGCTGAGATGCTCTGCCAGCAACGCTGCCACCTGGCGCGACGGTCGCCGTTGATCGCTCTCAATTTTTACGATCGTCGAGAGGGAGCAATTTACCCTGCGGGCCAGTTCTCGCTGGGTCAGATCCAGCGCCTTCCGCCGGCGCCGGATCCAGGATCCAAAGGAATATTCTTCTACCATATGGTCTTACTGCCCGTATGATCCCTGCTAGGGTAGCCTTACCGGCTACCTCAGATCGTATTGTACTATTTATTGTCTACCTCCCTGTCCGATACGCCTGTACCCCTCCATCCATGTTTGCGTGTTTAATCTGGCATATAATAAATTATTCAGCTAAGCACGAGACATCAGATTTGTGGCTGAGCTCACAGGTTCGCCATTATACCAAATCCATGTGCAGGCAGCTCGGCGTGAAGAACCATCCTTCCTCCGGAGCGTGCCCATCCGTCGTTTACGAGACAGGTTGTCAAAGAAAGGTGTATTTTGGTGTACGATGAAGACGATGAAGCTTATGATGTTTTTGTTGGTGATTGCTTTTCTTTCAGCTGCCTGTCTTGCCAGTCCAGCTAACCTGGTTGAACAGCCTGAGGTTGCCGATCAAGACCAATGGCAGACCTATACCAGCCAAAAATTTCAACTCCGCGTTCGATTCCCATCTACATGGCAGGTGATCGAGCCGCCTACCACACAATACCCTACCGCTATGGACCAGGTCTGGTTTGTCAGCGAGACTCTTCCCCTACCGCAAACCGGCGCCCGGGCCGATATCGTGCTCATTTTTACTCGAGAGGACCCCTCCCCAGCCTGGGAGGCCCAGTACTTCGATGACTACCAGTCGGACGCTTACTGGCTTGGCGAGATTCAGGCCAGGTGGATATCAGGAATCAATAAAGAGAGCAGGTCTTCTGAGATCGTTGTCCTGGCAAAGATTGGTGATTACTACCTCCAGGCCTTGCCTAACCATGGTGAAGCTTCTCTTGAATGTTTCGATGCGGTGATCTCTTCGATTCGATTCGATCCGGCCCAGGCTACGATGCCT
>CAZAQS010000511.1:0-2230 GCA_964486825.1 uncultured Anaerolineaceae bacterium
TATCGCTCCACCGGCTAACCCAAGCGCGGCTCTTTATAGCGAATACGAGGAGATGCAAAGGATTGCCCTGGCTCAGGCCTGGATTGGCTTGGGACGTATGGGGAAAGACCCGCAATGGCTCGAGCAAGCAGTGTGTTTACTGGAGGGGCTGGCGATATCCGCGGATAAGAGCCGGCGCGTCCACGCGGCTATCGAGATCTACCTGCTGGGCGCCCTGGCAATGCGAGAGCTGGCCAATTATGGAAAAGGCCGCGGTGAGCAAGCTTTAACCTGGCTGAACTGCAGCTTGAGGATGGGGCTTCCCGCCGGCTACAAGCGAGTTTATCTCAGTGAAGGCCATCCCATGCGAGATCTGTTACAAGAATGGCTGCGAAAAGACCGCGGCTGGATCGAATCTTCGGGCGTGAAAGTCGAGGCAGTGCTGGAATTGCTCTATCACCTTACCCAAGCTCCTGAAAAACATCCAGGCGGAATTGAACCGCTCACTGAGCGCGAGAAGGATGTGCTGCAGCTGCTCATGCAAGGGCTGTCGAACCGCGAGATGGCCGGGCGTTTGTTCGTCTCGGAAGGGACGGTTAAGACTCACGTCCATAATCTGATCGCAAAGCTGGGCGTGCAGAGCCGCACGCAGGTCCTGGCTCGCGCCCTGGAACTTAACTTGCTTAAAGAGGACAGGGAGCCGAACCGTTGATAGGATAACTCCTATCGGGGAATCGCTCCACTCCCTTCACCAGCCTGAGGAGCCCCTCCTGTAACAATGGGAAGACCAACTCGACCACACCGCCCGGTCGGTCCGGGCGGTGTTTGCGTTACACATCCGGGCCAATCTCAACCACGAGTTCTATCTTTCGATAGATGACTGCTGCCCGGTTGAGGAGTATCCTGTATTCAGTCAAACCACTCAAAACACCTGGAGAATAGCTTATGAAAACCCTGATCCTTATCTTATCCAGTAGCAGCGCCTTGATATTGTTCTGCACCCTGATCTCTCAATCTTTGAAAGGATAATCTCATGAAATATCTCGTCCTCGTCTTGCTCATCCTGGCAGCCCATTTCAGCCTTACCCCGTTCGCACCCGCCCCCTCTGGACAGGCCCGCTTTTACTGGCCATTTGCTGCAGAAACTCGCTCCTGGCTGCCCTTCACGGGTGGCTTGCCCAACCAATCCGGCAGTATCCTCACACCTCTGCTGGCAGGCCTGGCGGGGTTGGCCTTCCTGGCAGCAGCTGCCAGCTTGCTCGGCTGGGCCGTACCATCCAGCTGGTTTCGGACCTTGTTGGTGGTAGCTGTCTCCGCCTCGGCGCTGCTCTTTACACTATATTTTGGTCCGAACGCCATCCTTCCACTGGCATTGGATGTGGTCCTGATGTGGGGCATTCTTTCGCAAGAATGGTCTACAGGCCTGCTGCAAGGGTGAAGTGTATATATGTCGGCAAAGGATGAGGTCGTTTATGAAGTTCGCTTCCGAGGCGTCCTGCAGCCTCGCTGGGCTGATTGGTTCGAAGGTTTCCAGTTATCCAAACTCGACAGTGGCGACTCCCTGTTGGTTGGTCCTGTCCGTGACCAATCCGATCTGCACGGGGTGCTGGAAAAGATCGCCGGTTTGAACCTCAAACTGATCTCGGTAAATGTAGTAAGTGATGGTGTGGGTAGACTTGTTGATATAAAGAACGTAACCAATTCCTAACCGCCAGCCATTGCCCCAACCACGCGCAATGGCTCGATCCCATTGGCTACCTCCTCCGGCAGCGGAGCATCGGTGGGTTCATGTGAAAAGTCCTGCCCACAGGCGAAGAAGCGAATGAAGGGCCGGCGCTCTTTGGTCTTGTGATCGCGGATCGTGCCGCGCAGCATCGGGTAGCGCTCCTCAAGGGCGTCCAATACCGAGCCTATCGTCGCAGGCCCTTCTACCTGGATATCTATCTCTCGACTGATATGTGCCAGGTTATGCAAATGCTGGGGAAGCACCAGGCGGATCATGGCAGCGTCTGGACCTCCACAGATAATACGGCGGGGAGATCGCGGACGATGGGCTGCCAGCTATCCCCAGAGTCGGCTGAGGCGTACACCTGCCCCCCGGTTGTGCCGAAGTACAAACCACAGGGATCGAGCGAGTCGACCGACAGTGCGCTGCGCAGGATGTTTACGTAGCAATTACTTTGCGGCAGCCCTTCCGTGAGCGCCTCCCACTCGTTTCCACCCGTACGGCTACGGTATACGCGTAGTTTTC
>CAZAQS010000512.1:0-1569 GCA_964486825.1 uncultured Anaerolineaceae bacterium
ATGGGGCGCCTGGAGTTCATGACGGATATCCAGCCACCCAAGAACTGGCGAACCAGCAGAGACGGTGGCCCGCGTCGAATTATTCGTGACGATCTGAGGCTGGCGGCAGAGGAGGAATAGACGATGACAGCAAGTGCATCTGGGAACGGTTACCTGTCGGGTTCGAATCTGGAACGTGTCCTGCGTGCCGGGCATTTCGCGGTAACGGGGGAACTGGGTCCGCCACAAAACGCGGATGGTTCAGTTATCCGCAAGAAGGCTGCCTTGTTGAAAGGCTTCGTAGATGCGGTGAACATCACCGATAACCAGACTGCCATTGTGCGCATGTCGAGCATCGGCGCAGGAACCATCGTGGTTCAAGAAGGCCTGGAGCCAGTCATCCAGATGACCTGCCGCGATCGCAATCGCCTGGCAATGCAGAGCGACTTGTTGGGAGCATATGCCCTGGGGATGCGGAATATCCTATGCCTGACTGGTGATCATCAAACCTTCGGCAACCATCCCGGGTCCAAAAACGTTTTTGACATGGATTCGACCCAGCTGGTGCAGATGTTAACCGATATGCGCGACCAAAAGGTCTTTCAAAATGGCGAGGCATTCAAAGGGCCTGAGCCACGCTACTTTATCGGAGCAGCAGAATCGCCCTTCGCTCACCCGATCGATTTCCGGCCTTTGCGGCTAGCAAAGAAAGTTAAAGCAGGCGCTAACTTTATCCAAACCCAGTTGGTTTACGATATCGAGGCCTTCAAGGTCTTCATGGAGAAAGTGCGCGCGCTGGGCATCCATAAAGAGACTTATATTCTGGCTGGGGTCGGTCCATTGAAAAGCCCCGGGATGGCGAAGTACATGGTTGAGTCTGTACCCGGTATCCTGATCCCAGAGGAAATGGTCAAGAGGATGACGAAAGCTGGAGCGCCATGGGCTGGAAAGAGCAAAGACGAGCTCACCAAAGAAGATAAGAAGGAGCGTTCGAAAGCCTGGCAACAAGAAGGCATCCAGATATGCATCGAGCTGATCCAACAGCTCAAGCAAATTGAGGGTGTGGCAGGAGTTCATATCATGGCGATCGAGTGGGAAGAAGCGGTAAAGCCGTTGGTGGAGGGTGCAGGGCTGTACCCGCGACCGGTGATCGCAGACCCAGCCCAGGAGGTAGCCGTATGAGTGAAGATCAAGGAGCAGCAAGAGAAATCCTGACCCTCGACCCACAACTGGCGCAGCGCATCCAGGATGAAATCGGGCAAAACGTTTACCTGTGCTACCAGTGTATCAAATGTACCAATGGATGCGTGTTCAGCCAATACTTCGATTGGCAGCCTAACCAGGTGATGCGTGCGATACAGCTAGGACAGGAAGATATTGCGCTGGATTCGAAAACCCCGTGGTTATGTGCAAGCTGCCAGACTTGTACAACGCGTTGTCCGCAGGGGCTCGATATTACCGCCATCATGGAGTTCCTCACGCGGGAAACGCTTGTGCGTGGCATCAAGCCGAAAGTCCCGGAGGTGGATGGCTTCAACAAGGCTTTTATGCGCGAAGTCCGGATCTGGGGACGCTCTTACGAACTAGGTC
>CAZAQS010000512.1:1579-2223 GCA_964486825.1 uncultured Anaerolineaceae bacterium
TGAAGCTCCGCAATATCCGCCGGCGCAGCCTGATGGAAGATATGGACCTGGGCGTTAGAGTGATCGCCAAGAATAAGTTGCCATTTATTCCAAAACGTGTACGCCCACCCAAAAAGGTCAAGCCTGTGCCTGGGGCAGTTGGCTCCGTAGCTTATTACCCTGGCTGTTCTTTGCATTCTACGGCAGGCGAATACAACGTCTCTACCAAGGCGGTTTGTGAAGCCCTGGGAATCAACCTGATAGAACCAGAAGGTTGGGTTTGTTGTGGCAGCTCCGCTGCTCACCGGGCAGATCCAGAAGAGGCTTTACACTTGCCGATGGAAAACCTGCGTTTGATCGAACAGGGAGGTTTCAACGAGGTAACGATGCCCTGTGCAGCCTGCTTCAACCGGCATAAGGCGGCCCAATACGAGATCCGACATCACAAAGACCACCGGGAAGCGGTTGATAGAACTATGGACTATCAGTATCAGGATAGTGTTCAGGTGAACTCCCTGGTCGATACCATTTACCACCATATCGGGACCGATCAGCTCTCCGGGAAGGTAAAGCACGCGTTGGAAGGGCTGAAAGTAGTATGTTATTACGGCTGCCTGATGACCAGACCACCAAATGTTACGGAGGCCAAGCATCCGGAGAACCCG
>CAZAQS010000513.1:0-2183 GCA_964486825.1 uncultured Anaerolineaceae bacterium
GAGAAAAAATGAGAAAGATAACAGTTTCAACTTGGATGGCGCTGGCAGCTATCCTTATTACAGCTTGTTCTCGGATATCGGCATTGGAGAACCCGCCTGCGAAAGATCCTTTGGATGCCGAACCGGCTACATCTCAGAGCGCTGGTATTCCTGAGGCATCTGTTATACCAGAGCCAGAGGAAGCGACCGAAGTAGTTGAGGATATAACGCCTACTCCCACGCCATTTGTAGACGAGGACCCTCCACCTATAAGAGCACTGCTCGATTTCAAAACAGACTTCAGCAAGCACTCGGTTCCTTATGGGGAGATCATCTCCGGTGGACCGCCCAGAGACGGGATCCCGCCGGTTGACGATCCAAAGTTTGTCAGCGTGGAAGAGGCGGGAGAATGGCTTCAACCGGTCGAGCCGGTGATCCTGGTTCAGGTTGGGGAGGATGCCCGCGCTTACCCACTGCAAATCCTGACCTATCACGAAATTGTCAACGACACGGTGGGCGGGCTACCTCTGGCAATCACTTTCTGTCCACTATGTAACACAGCCATCGTTTTCGAGCGCCAGGTAAACGAAAGTCTGCTCGACTTCGGTACGACCGGCCACCTGCGTTTTAGCAACCTGATCATGTATGACCGGCAGACGGAAACCTGGTGGCAGCAGGGCAACGGCGAGGCAATTGTGGGAGAGCTATTAGGCACCAGGCTCAAGTTTTACCCTGGAGCGATCATCGCCTGGGAAGAATTCCGCGCAGGCTTCCCCACAGGCAAGGTGCTTTCAAGAGATACCGGTTTCGCACGCCCCTACGGGCGCAATCCTTATATCGGCTATGACGATATCAACAACCCTCCTTTTCTCTATCGCGGGCCGGCCACTCCGGGCGTTCTACCTCCGGTAGCACGAGTGCTAACCGTTGACCTGGATAGTGAAGCTGTGGCTTACCCTTATGATGTGTTGGAAGAGGCGCGCGTGGTCAATGATTCGGTGGGAGGGGAAGACATCGTGGTCGTCTGGCAGCCAGGGACAGCTTCTGCTTTGGATTCGGAGTCTATCGCGGAAGGGCGGGACGTGGGCACAGCCAACGCCTATTCTCGCCGGATAGACGGCCAACTCTTAACCTTCCGCTTCGAGAATAGCCGAATAATCGACGACCAAACCGGCAGTGAGTGGAATCTTCTTGGTCTTGCTGTGAGTGGAGATTTAGACGGCAAACAGCTTGAGCCCGTCGTTGCCATAAACCATTTCTGGTTTTCATGGGCGGCGTTCAAACCGGAAACACGTATCTACCAACCCTGAAGGGTGGGTTAAGTTTTTGAGCCCGGAGCGCCGGATCGGTTGACCGATCCGGCGCTCCGGGCTCTTTTTAAACGGCCCGTTTTAGAATGTGATCACCTGGTACCCGTCTGCCACCTGCTTGCGCAGACCTGGATCCTGCCGGTGCTCGGCCAGGAAGTGCAGACTTTGTTGTTCTGGTTTTACGATGGCTGCTTTGTCATTAATTTTCCTCCTGTTGCTATAAAGATGCTTTAGACAGCCTTCTGACCATTCTTGATAAACGTATCGATCTTGGATTTTATTACCTGGGCCGGAGCTGCGCCAACCATGCGGTCGGCGATCTCTCCCTGTCGAACCAGAAGCAGGGTTGGAATACCCATAATACCAAGCTGGCCTGCCCACTCGGGGTTCTCATCAGTATTCACCTTGACCACCAATAGTTTGTCGGAATAGTCTCGTGCAATATCCTCAAGGACCGGAGCGATCGTCTTACACGGGCCGCACCAGGGCGCCCAAAAGTCAACCAACACTGGAAGGGATGAATTGATCACTTTCTCGTTGAATTCTGCATCAGTAATATGAACGGGTTTTGTCATTGTTCCTCCTGAATAGGTTTAAATGATTTTCTCTTATCCTACTGACGTAGTGTGATTGAATTTCCTTACCAATTCCGGATGCTTGACAGAATTCAATGCATCACCAATAACCTTTATCTTATCCAAAGGCTTCTCGAAATTCCCGAACGGCCTTTGGACCGTTTCTTTCTAAGCCCTTAAAGAACGCTTCCCTGTCTTGGGCGCGAAAATCCAACCGTTCGACCTGGAAGGGAGCAAAACGCTCTCCTTTGCGGCGCTTCTCGGTGACCTGCAAGAAATACTCCAGAGCATTTTCTACGCTCCGAGCATTGGTCCAGTC
>CAZAQS010000514.1:0-2181 GCA_964486825.1 uncultured Anaerolineaceae bacterium
CCTGGTTGGGGGAGAAATTGATCTTTTCGCGCAGGCTGCGCACGTCCTCCACGCTGGTATTGGAGGCCGCATCGATCTCGATCAGGTCCAGGAAGCGGCCCTGGTTGAGGGCCTGGCAGTGATCGCAACGGTCGCAGGGGCGTACGGCCTGCTCCTCGGCCAGGCAGTTAGCCGCCTTGGCCAGCAGGCGGGCGGTGGTGGTCTTGCCGGTGCCGCGCGGCCCGGCAAACAGGTAGGCGTGCGCGATCCGCCCCGCAGCCAGCGCATTGCGCAGGGTCTGCACGACATGTTCCTGTCCGACGACCTGGTCCCATTGCTGTGGCCGCCATTTGCGGTAGAGGGCTTGTGACATAGGCTGGTTACTCTCTCCGGTTGTACACCATTGTACCAAGGGTTTCTATTATAAACGCTTACCCCTCCACCACCTTCTTGATCTCCACCTCCGCATCGATCCTCATCACCTGCAGCCGCATCGACGGCGCTTCCAGGTTATAGCTGAAGATCTTCTTGTTCAGCTCCGCAATGGCCTCCCGAAAGGAGGCCTGGGCTCTCTCCCATCGTTTGGTGGACCGATACCCCTGCTCCTGCCGCCTTTCCCAGCCCAGGGCCAGGTCTCGCCGGGCCGCCTCCAGCCCGGCCTCGATCTCCTTGCGCTTTTCGATCCAGGGCAGGCTGTAGCCGCTGCTGCGCAGCAGGTGGTGCGCCAGGCGCCATTCGGGGTCCTCGAAGGGGTCTTCGTCCAGGTTGAGCGGCCGGCCCTTGCCGGGCAGGTTTTCGAACTCGCCCTCCTCCATCGCTCGCCGGATTTCATCGTCTATATTGGGCATACAAACTCCTCCTTCCCCCCACTCACTGCGGCACCGTATAGGTCGCCTGTACGTTGGCCTGCTCGTCCAGCAGGGTGACCATCTCGCCTGGCGCCCAGACCGGCTCGGGCAGTCCCCAATACAGGGACATGACCGTATCGCGCCCCGCCCCGCTGTACAGGTCCACCACCGCCCCCTGGAACAGGCTGAGCTGCGGGAAGGTGAACTGGTTGCCGTCCTCGTCTTGCAAAGTCCAGCCCGCCAGGGACAGGTTGCCCTCTCCCAGCCTTTCGAAGCGCACCCGCTCGCTGTTCAGGTCGCCCGCCCCCAGCACGTAGGCGATCTTGATCTGCGGCTCGCCGGTCGCGGCTACGGGCGCGTCCAGAGCACCCTGCTCGCCCTGCGGGGGCAAGGGGATGAAGATCACCTGCCCGCTGCCCAGCGTCTCGGCCTCCACCAGGCCGTTCTCCTGCATGATGGCATCGATGCTGACGCCGAAATCCAGGGCGATGGCCCCCAGCGTATCGCCGGCCTTGACCTGGTACATGACCACGATGCGGGTCGGGGTGGGCTCGGGCGTGATGGAGGCCTGGGCGGTGGCGGTCAGGTAGAAGGCCGGGGGTGTGGCGGTCAGGAAAGCGACCGCCGCCTGGGGCGTGCGTTGCGGCCACAGCGTGCTCTCGTAGCGGTTCAGCAGGCTTATGACGGCAAAGATCGTGCAGGCCGAGACCAGCACGTTGATGCTCAGGTAGTACAGCAGGCGTTTGAAGCGCATATGGGCTGCCTCGAGATGGATTTGAACCCGCAGGGGTGTGAGAGCCGCATGCCGGCCGGCAAAGACGCCGCCCATTGACACCCGGCCGCTTTCGACCTAGAATGGACCTTACCTTGCCCAGTCTTTATTTTACACCAGGCTGCCATGCCATACATCATCGACGGCCATAATTTAATCCCCAAAATCCCCGGCCTGGCGCTCAGCGATATCGACGACGAGCAACAGCTGGTGGAGCTGCTGGGGGAGTACTGCCGGCGGGAGCGCAAGCAGGCCGAAGTGTACTTCGACAATGCCCCACCCGGGGGCCCGCGCACACAGAGCTTCGGAGCGGTGACGGCGCGCTTCGTGAGGCAGGGCCTGACCGCCGACGCGGCCATCCAGGCCCGCCTGGGACGGCTGGGGAAATCGGCCCGCAACTGGACGGTGGTCAGCTCGGACCTGCAGGTGCAGCAGGCCGCCCGCCAGGCGCGCGCCCATTACCTCTCGGCGGAGGCCTTCGCCGTGAAGCTTACCCAGGCGCTCGAAAGGGGCGAACCCGAGCGCGGGCGCGAGGCGGGTCTCACCGACACGCTCGCCTACGCGCGCTAATGCGTATCTCGG
>CAZAQS010000515.1:0-2165 GCA_964486825.1 uncultured Anaerolineaceae bacterium
CGTAAAGCCGGGCACCCCACCTATCGCCGCCACCATGTCGGTCACGGCATCGGCTCTGAAGTGTACGAAGCGCCCTTATTGGCGCCGGGCAACGAAGATATTATCGAGGAAGGCTCGGTGATAAACATCGAGACTCCTTATTATGAGTTTGGACTGGGCGCCCTACATGTCGAAGATCCCTATGTTGTTAATGGCAACGGGAACCACGAGCTGCTGACCACGTTAGGGAGGGAACTCCAAATTATTCCCGTTTAAGGAGGATGTCTTGAAAGTTAGTTTTGGCCTCCCGACCTGTATGGAGGGGATGATGTACCCGGTCCCCTTCGCCTCACCTGACCAGATAGTTGATTTGGCCCAACATGCCGAGAAGCTGGGATATCATTCGGTGTGGGGGAACGATCACATGACAACCCAGCGCTATGTCAGGGCGGAATTTCAAACCCCACCCAGTTTTTGGGAATTACTCGTTACCCTGGCTGTTATCGCCGCGAAAACGTCAACACTGCACATCGCCACCGGAGTGCTGGTTCCGGCAATGCGCCGTGATATTGTTGTACTCGCTAAACAGCTCAGTACGCTCGATCATTTCTCTAAGGGTCGTTTGCTGGTGGGAATGGGCGTAGGCGCCTACCGGGAAGAGTTCGAAGCCTTACAGCCTGATCGAGAGGTACATCGTGGGAATCTATTGGAGGAAAGCATCCAGGCTCTCAGGCTTCTTTTTAATCAACGCAGTGCCTCCTGGCAGGGAACCTACTATCACTACGAAGATGTCGAGATGTACCCGAAGCCGCTCCAAAGCCCACTGCCGATCTACATCGGTGGGAATAACAAAAATGCCATCCGCCGGGCAGGGAAGTATGCCCAGGGGTGGATGGGAGCCGGGATGCCTGCTGCGCAGATCCGCCAGTTTGTCGCCCAGTTGCGGGAAGTTGCCGTAGAGAACGGCCGGGATCCGGCGGAGATTGACATAGCACCTCAATTTGTCGCTTGCATCGGTCAGAATTATGAGCAGGCTGAAAAAACATTTCAAGGCAGCCAGATGTACAACCACCTGGTATCTCTAAGCGGTACGACTCTCAAAGACCAGGTCGCGGCCGGGTTTAAATTTTCAGAAGTAAGCCTCATCGGGGCAGGTGGGGATATCCTGGAAAAAATTGGCCAGCTTCGCGATGCCGGCGTGACCCATGTATCTGGGCTGCTGTTTCCGGCCAATTCTATCGAGGAACTGAAAGATCAGATGCAGCAATTTGCCGAAGCAGTGATCCCAAAGGTAAAGGATTGGTAGGGGAGAAAGGTGGTGTTATGGATATCAAACTAGGTGTAGGTATTCATTGGCTTCCAGGGATCTCTTATCGTGATCTCGCTAACCATATCGAAGAGGTGGAAGATCTGGGTTACGAACAGATCTGGGTTAGCAACGAAAAGTTCTTCCATGATATGTATGTCATGGCCACTGTTGCTGCCGAACACACCTCCAAGATAAAAATAGGCACCTTTGTTGCGGATCCTTATACCCATCATCCGGCATTGACAGCCATGGCGGTCGGTTCTTTGGATGAGGTCTCTGAAGGCCGGGCAATTTTGGGAATGGGGGCCGGAGGCACGGGTTTTCCGGTGATGGGTATCAAAAGAACAAAACCTGCCCTGGCTATTAAGGAGGCTGTTCAGGTTATCCGGCGGTTGTGGGCTGGAGAAACTGTCGATTTCGAAGGGGAAATTATTAAAGTCCGTAATGGAAGGCTGAACTTCAAAGCCCGACCAAATATAGCGGTGGTAATCGCTACTCGAGGTGACCTGGTCTTACAAACGGCTGGGGAGATTGCCGATGCCGCAATGATTGCCACCTATGCAGAACCTGTTGGAATACGGCATGCCTTAAGCATGATCGAAAAAGGCGCCATGCGCCAGGGTAGAACAATTGAGGATATAAAGATCATATCGCGAGTGGATGCCTGCATTAACCCTGACCGCCGTCTTGCCTTCGATGCAGTCAAACCTATGGTAGGGGTATTTTTATGGACAAGCTACCCCGACCGTAAATTTGTCACCCAGGTGGGATTAGAGGTACCGGCGGAGTTGGAAGAAATTATCGCCAAGCGTGATTACAACTTAATGGCCCCTAATGCCCATCTGATACCAGATGAGTCTGTGAAAAAATTATGTTG
>CAZAQS010000516.1:0-2161 GCA_964486825.1 uncultured Anaerolineaceae bacterium
GGGGTACACGTGCCCCATAAACACGGGGTACACGTGCCCCATAAACACGGGGTACGAGACGGCAGGATAAACTTCGCGAGGAGCGATCTTATGACATCGTAGCGCAAGATTTCTCCCTCACCTTGTAAGAAAAGAATTCGTATAATATAAAAGGCTTATTCGCAAGAAGATCAGGTGATGCGGATGGCAAAGCGCCCCGACGGGGTATCCCGCATACCTGCAATCTGGCGGGATACCATCCCGCTCCACCACTGCATCACTTATTTGGATCCACTACTCTCGGAGGACTTATGCCGCCTTTGTTTATGCGTCTGCGCAAACCCGTCGAGCGGGATGGCGCGGAGTTTTATCTCTTCCTGGTCTTGTTGAGCTATGCCGCCAGCGTTGCGCTCACCCGCCTGTTCCTGGAGTTGACCGGCTACCCTCAGCTTGGCAACCAGACCCTGCACATCGCCCACGTGCTCTGGGGCGGTCTCTTGTTGTTTATCAGCGCTACCCTCATGCTCATTTATGCCAACCGCTGGGTATACCGGCTGGGCGCCGTACTGGCCGGCGTGGGGGTGGGTCTCTTCATGGACGAGGTGGGCAAATTCATCACCCAGACCAACGATTATTTTTATCCGCCCGCCGCCTCCATTATTTACGCCTTTTTTCTGTTGGTGGCAATTTTCTACATGGAGGTGCGCAAGCCCAAACAGCGCGATGCGCGCCTGGAACTGTACTCCGCCCTGGATGCCTTTGAAGAAGTGCTGGAGCGCGATCTGGACCCGGTCGAGCGCGCCAGCCTGGAAGAAAGGTTGCACTTTATCGTAGAGAACGCTGAACATTACGAGTATGCCAACCTGGCGGAGGAGTTGCTGCAGTTCATCCAGTCCAAGCATATCCAACTGGTGGAGCGCCGTCCCAGCAGGTTCGAGCGTTTTTTCGAATTCTTGACCGGGATAGACGAGCGCTGGCTAACCCGGGCACGCCTGAAAGCCATCTTGTTGGGTGGCTTGAGCATGTTCGGAATCTGGGCCATGTATGACCTGGCGCGTTGGTTTTTGGCCAGCGGCTCTCCTTCCCCTGAGTATTTGATCCAGGTACTGCTGGAGCAGATCACCGACGGTCGGGTGACCGGCGTTACCGGCCTGGCCTGGCTGACCGGCACGAAAGCGCTCAAAGCGGCCTGCGGCCTGGCGCTCCTGGTCGGGATCGGATTGTGGCTGGCCAGGCGCGAGGAGCGGGCCCTGCGCATGATTTTCCTCGTCCTGCTGCTGTTCCTGACCGTGGTCAATTTGCTGGAATTTTATTTCGAGCAGTTTTCAACCATCGTGCCTGCGATCCTCCAGGTGGTGCTGCTGCTGTTCCTGATCCACTACCGCAGGCGTTTTATGAGCGAAGTGCTCGGGAAAAAAAGCAACATCTGATGTCCCGTTTCGAGCTCCTCGCCTTCGACGCCGACGATACCCTCTGGCAGAACGAGCGCCTGTATCTGGAAGCGCAGGCCAAATTTGCCGGGCTGCTGGCTCGCTACCACTCTCCCGAGTGGATCCGGGAACGCCTGTACCGGGCCGAGACCAGGAACCTGGAGCATTTCGGCTACGGCGTCAAAGCCTTTGCCCTGTCCATGATCGAGACCGCCATCGAATTGACCGAAGGCCGGATTTCCGGGCAGGACCTGCAAACGTTGGTGGACCTCGCCAGAGGTATGCTGCATGTGCGAGTCGAATTGTTGGAAGGCGTCTTGGAGACACTTGATCTGTTGAAGAAACGCTTTTCCCTGATGCTGCTGACCAAGGGAGACCTGTTCGAGCAGGAGAACAAGATCGCTCGTTCGGGACTGGCTGGCTGCTTCCGGTATATCGAGATTGTCAGCCAGAAGACGGCGCCCGTGTACCAATCCCTACTCGAGAGTTATTCTGTCTCACCCGGAAGGTTTCTGATGGTGGGGAACTCGCTGCGCTCCGATATACTGCCGGTTTTGGAAATCGGCGGGCATGCCGTCTATATCCCTCACGAACTGACCTGGCAGCACGAACACGCCGACCCGCCGCCAGCCGGTCAATCCGGATACTATCAACTGGCGCATTTAGGAAAACTGCCTGCTTTATTGGAACAGATCGAACCGGGTTAGTGACAACCAAATCATATGGTTATGTCAGTTTCCGCGCAGGATCTC
>CAZAQS010000517.1:0-2147 GCA_964486825.1 uncultured Anaerolineaceae bacterium
TCGGCAACAAGCAACCCCTGAGCTTCAAAGAAGTGAGCAACACTCAGAAGCCGCGGCCCCCAGCGGCGAATCACCAGCCGGTCGAAGCCAGACAGCTCAAGCTGCAGGAAAGCTCCCTCCTCCTGGAGGTTGACCTCATGCGCTGCTGCAAGCTGCTCAATCACTTGCCTCATCTTCGGACATGTCCTCATCGTCCTCTCCTTGGAAAACAAAAAGGACGGGGAGCGCGCTCCCCGTCCACGGTTACTATTGATTCTCTACGCTATATTTTCAAGGTGCAGGTAAATTCATTGTACCCAAAATAGTTAACCGGTATTCCTAAAAATCATCCTCACATTGGATGTTCACCAGCATCGCTTCCTTTTTGCAAGACTAACTCCCTCTTTTTCTTTTCAAAAGCTGCCAAATTACTTGTAGCCCTGACTTTGCCAAGCGGGCATCGGTCGTTAAAATACTCATCTAGAGTCATACAGCACTGGTTTAGTACGCCAGCTGTGGGAGAGATGGAATCATACTTTCGCTTTTAGTGCCAATTCGAATCACGCTCCAACCAAGCCGATTCGTAGGTGTCGTTGTTGAGCCAGCAACCGTTACTCCATAGGTTTTTAGCGCAGGCACCGCCTGTCCCATTACCTCTCTAACCCGAGCAATGAACGTTTCTGCCAATAAAGGATATAGCGAATGACGGAAACACCACCCCACCGTGGGTGTGTATGGTGGGGAGTGAACATCAGCGGTGGACTGCTGCTGCTGCTGTTCGTGATAGCTGCAGTCGGTGCGCTCTATCAGTCACGAGCGTCAGCAGCCGACCGAGCGCGCTATCCACCGCCAGGAGACTTGGTGCCGGTCAAGGGGCGGCAGATGCACATTTATTGTCAGGGGGAAGGAAGCCCAACCATCATCCTCGATGCAGGCCAGGGCGGCTGGTCGATTGACTGGAGCGAGATCATGCCGCAGTTGAGCCCTATGACTCAAGTGTGTGCTTACGACCGTGCCGGCTATGGCTGGAGTGAACCGGCTACCGATGACCGTATGCCCCAACAGGCCGCCGATGACCTGGCAGCTTTGCTAGAGGCAGCGGCCATAGCCGGGCCCTATCTTGTGGTTGGCTTCTCACACGCTGCTCTCTCAACACGGGTGTATGCTGCCAAGCACCCAGGGGAGGTGGTTGGGATGGTGCTCATCGATCCAGCCACTGAATTTGACAACGAACTCATGGACGAAGCGCTGAGACAGCAACAGCAATCCACAGTGGACATTTTTCAGGTATTAGGATTGGCAGCGAGAATAGGCCTAATCCGCCTGCTTGACCCTCGCGAAATGGCGCCCTATGCACCGTTCATTGCCCAGAATCCGACGCACCCAGACATTTATTACAGCTTCGTCACAGAGCCAACCTGGTGGCAGACTTCTGCCAAGGAGTTCAGCAGTCGCTTACGTGATGCGACACTCGAATCTGTACACGCGAACGGGCAGATTCCCCATATTCCCGTCATCATTATCGGTGCGAAAGGCGTGCCTGCTCAGGGGGATGGTGGCGGGGCTTTCAGCGAAGCACGCCTGATCCGCTTGCGTGAGTTGGCGGAACGCTCTAGTCAGGGTCGATTCATCCTCGCGGAGAATAGCTCCCATGAAGTCCCGCGTGATCGTCCTGATCTCATCGTTGCAGCGGTCCAACAGGTTCTTGAAGAAAGCAGAAATTGATAAATCAAGCACTACTTGCTCATGAGAAAACGAGAACGAAGAATCGAAAAAGCATTCAACAGATGCTGGGGTCGAAAAACCGGTCTGGATGACCCATCTTGGCCAGAGTCAGTCATTCTCAGCGTCCATTGCTCGGGATTCGGCTTAGCAAGACGGTACACCGGATGGGCTGCCAAACGTCCGCTATAAGTGGTGGACCGCCGCCTCGATTTACTACCTCTGCTGAAGCCACCTATCCTGTCGTATCTTACTTCTTACCCCCTCCCATTTTCTACCCTATTTCCCAACGTACCCCTCCCTGCTTCGCCGCCTACCCCTCCCTACTTGCCAGCACACGCCCGCGTATTTCGCGGCCTATTTCACTTCAAAAAAAGAGCCTTGAAGTGCAGCCAGATCTTGGGCGTGATCTTGTATGCCGCGAACCACCGCAACGCCTCCTCAAG
>CAZAQS010000518.1:0-1009 GCA_964486825.1 uncultured Anaerolineaceae bacterium
AGAGCGTTACGCCCTCCCAACGCTCGATCGCATCCTGGAGCACCAGGTTCAAGAGCCCGGTCCTCTCCAAGGTGCTATCGCTCAGAACAGCTTTGGTTTGCGCATCACCGAAAAGTATTTTCCGATTTATATCGCCCGTTGCATCCCTGCCCTTCTTGAGGGCTCGAAGTGGACCGGGAATGAGCGCTACGCCAGCGCTGCGGTTCGGGCGATGCGCTTTATTCTGCGCTGGGGTTATGAAGATGGATCCTTTCCAACGGTCATCTACCCCAATGAGCGTGTTAATCGTTACCCGTCTTGGGTTGCCGCCCTTGCAGAAATCCTGCGAGCTGTGGATTTATTGGCCCCCTATGGTCTTGCACCTGATATGAGCGCTGCGATGCAGCGACTTCTGAAAGGATGTGATCCTACCGGAGGCATCCAGACAGCCATAGGCTTTGCCCTTCAAGCCGGTGGTAGACCGCAGAGCTTGCCCGATGTACGTGATCTTCTGCATGTCGCCGGATGGGTTGATAAGGCCTTTCGTTATCTTGCCTCCCACACTGGCCCTGAACTGCCGCAGGGCAGGAGTGCTCCTCTTGAAGTGGTCTGCACGTTTCGCGGGCATAGGTTCAGGTTTTTAGAAACGCCCACCATTCTCGAAGTCTCTACATTATCGAGCGTCCGTTATCGTTGGAAAAAGGGTGACATGTGGCCGGAAGTCGCCGCCCAGGAGTTTTGGCTCCGATGACGTGGAAGTTCAACCCGGATAAGGGTCACCTTACGGGGAAAATCTTTTTTCTTGGTTTGGCAGGAGTGGTGCTCTACAATTACCGCCTATGGAGGCGTGATAGGGCCTTCCTGGATAAAATGGCTGATACCCCTGCGCCCCCTCCATTGAATACCTGGCCTCAACTGCCAAAGGTAAGCGTGATCGTGGCTGCCTGGAATGAAGAGCAGAATATTGAGCCTCACATCCAGAGTTTTTTAGCTTTAAGATATACTCATAAAGAGTTGATTCTATGTGCGG
>CAZAQS010000518.1:1019-2143 GCA_964486825.1 uncultured Anaerolineaceae bacterium
AGAGGGCACGCTGCTTGCCCTCTCCTGGTTGTTGTTGGCGATGCTGTAATCGTACTCCAACAACAACCAGGAGAGGGTAAGCAGCGTGCCCTGCGCCGGTGTTTGGAGCCAGCTCGGGGGAGTGTGATCTTTCTCACCGACGCCGACTGTTTGTTGGATGATGATTCCTTCGAGCGTACGGTTTTTCCGGTTGCTTCCGGATCTGAAAAAGCCTGCACAGGAAGTTCACAGCCGTATGCTGACATGATGTTAAACCCATTTGTGTTAGCTCAGTCTGCACCAAACCTTTACAGCTCGTACCGCGCTCCATGGTATGCATCGGGATTGCTCGGCCGTAATTGCGCCGTAGAGCGTCACTTGTTGGAGGACAGCCAGGGACTAGAGGCTCCAGCTCCAACCGGGACTGATTACGTTCTGGCAAAAATGATCTCACGTGCAGGTGTTCAGATCCGCCAGATCCCTGAAAGCCGGATCGCAACCGAATATCCGACCACCGCCCGTGGATATCTTCGCCAACGTCGGCGATGGTTGCGCAATGTAGCATTACATGGTTGGCGTTTCGGCGCAAAAGACGAGGTGCGGAAATCTCTGTTCACTTCTGCAGTGGGTCTGGGTATGCTTTTGCTGCCGTTTTCGGCGCTTGTCCTGGGCAGCGCAGGCATAGCCATCTGGCTTATTTTATTCGTTCAGGCGCTGTTGTCACGACTTCGCTACCTTCACTTTGCCTCCAACGTTATCGGTTTTCCACTGAGCTGGAATCTGGCTGTTGCTCAGTTTCCCGCGTTATTGCTCGACTTTGTTGCCTGGAGCCGTCCTTTACTTGATTATGTTTTTAAGGATAGCGACAGGGAATGGTAGTCAGAATGTTTGATTCTCATCAAGCAGCCGCGCCATTGTCTCGAGTCATTGAGCTGGTGAGCCGTCCAGCGAGTACGCCATCCGGCCTGTCTCGCTACACCGATACACTGGCATATTATTTACAAAAGAGGCATGTCCCCTTCCACCAGCGTTCTACGGAGATGCCTGCGTATTTGCGCCCGTTGGCTTATCTTGGCAATCTGGTGGGGTATGACTTGCCGACATTTTTTCAAAATTATCCGCTTGGGGGACGATTCTCTCAGGGT
>CAZAQS010000519.1:0-2117 GCA_964486825.1 uncultured Anaerolineaceae bacterium
AGATGAAAACCATTCAAGGATGAAAAATGGCAGTGGTACTCAAACGTCTGATCCATTCCAAGGGTCTCAACACGATAGGCTCCAAGACAACGATGGCAGACAATCTTCGCACGCTGCAGGCTGAAGATTTGGCCGATTTCAATGTGTTGGTGTTAGCCCACCAGAACAGGCTCTACAACCAGGCATATTATCTGATGGGTGATCACGCAGCCGCCGAAGATGCAACCCAGGAAGCCATTATTCTCGCATATACCAAGTTCCACACCTACCGGGGTGGATCGCTGGTGGGCTGGCTGTTGACCATCGTCACCAACCTGTGTCTGGATGAGCTCCGCCAACGCAAACGCAGACCCATCCTGCCTCTGGAGCCGGTGGATAGCAGTGGTGATGTACTCGAATCGCCGAAGTGGCTGGCGGATCCGGCTGAGTCTCCGGAAGAAGCGGCTGAAAGAGGCGACATTAGAGCAGTCCTCCAGGCAGGGATCAACTGCCTGCCGCCCAAGTACCGCAGCGCGCTGGTTTTGGTGGACATTCAAAGACTACATTATGCCGAAGCGGCTGAAGTGATGGGCTGCCCGATCGGCACCATGAAAAGCCGGCTGGCACGCGCCCGGTGGTTACTGAGGGTTAATTTGAACAAAATTTACCAATTCGCATGATATTCGTAAAGTCAAATGCGGCTTGCTCCCTGACCAGACGGTATTACACAGCCTACTGGGCAAGCTTCGGGACATGAATCAACAACTGATATCGGTTAATCGGATCGTATCAGATGGACAAAAAATTAATTATGAAGTCAAAGATGTGAATCATGATGAGTAATACATCACATAACCAATGCTCAAACGTTTTTCACAAATTCACTGGATGAGTTGACCTACCTTCAGTATCTATCAAATAAGGAGCTCAATATGTCACCGCAAAAGAAAATCTATCTTTTCCTGTTGTTGACCTTTACGTTTAGCCTGTTCTCGTATGTACCGATCATCTCAGCAGGCACCCTGAATACACAAGATGGGCTCTTCGTGCTCACCATGATGTGGTCACCGGGGCTTGCCGCCATCCTGACCCAGCTCATTGCCACCCGCAGCTTGCGCGGCCTGGGCTGGCGCCCAGGGTCGATCCGCTGGCTGGGAACGGCCTTCATCCTGCCGATCCTATATGCCTTGCCAGTCTATGCCTTCACGTGGCTCACTGGTCTGGGGAGGTTTCCAAACCCCTCTCGGATTGCCTCGCTTGCTGAAAAGTATTCCTCCCCCAATGTAGTTATAACGGTAGCGATCTTCGTGTTGATCAGCCTGACGGTGGATATGGTTGGCCCTCTGATCTTAGCATTGGGTGAGGAAATCGGCTGGCGCGGTCTGTTTGTTCCGGAATTGGCCAAGACGACCGGCTTCACAAAAACAGCTTTGATCAGCGGGAGCGTTTGGGCTGCCTGGCATATGCCGGCCATATTTCTGGCAGACTATAACAGCAGCGGCACACCGAACCTGTATTCAGCAGCAAACTTCGCCGTATTGATCATCGCCATCAGCTTCCCCTTCGCCTGGCTGACGCTCAAATCCGGCAGCCTGTGGCCAGCGGTTGTGTTGCACGCTTTTCACAACCAGATTGTTCAAGGGATATTCGATAAGCTTACCGGTAATACTGGAATCACCCCATACATCATTGGAGAGTTTGGCATTGGCCTGGCCTTAACCGGACTGGTTGTCGCCTACATTTTCTGGCGCATTCGGCGAGATATGTCGCTACAGACTCAAAAAGCTACTCTCACTTCCATGGGCTATGAAAAAGGATAGTTGTCGGAAGATCAGGCTATCCGGTACAACCACAACCGTGCCAGCCAGGTTTTATCGTCACTTGCAACACAACATTTTTGCTTAATAATAAACCAGCACTCACTCTCTTAGAGCATGTGCTGGCTTTTTATGTAAATTGATTGGTTCCACCGTGGAGTGGGGACCCACCCTCTCCGCAGGTTATAAGATCCCCCATAGTCAGCAGCGTCACTTGTGACGGCGTCCCTTTGGGACGTAGCTGCACTTACTGCCGGACTTAATCGTTCTGGTGGTACGACTGTCAAAGTGCAAGGGATCTGCGACCGAGATCGCTCAGTT
>CAZAQS010000520.1:0-2117 GCA_964486825.1 uncultured Anaerolineaceae bacterium
CCGGTTCAACCAGCCTCATTGATCCATGGGGATCTGTGGAGTGGCAACGTCATGGCGGATGAAACCGGTAATCCTGCCATTATAGATCCGGCGGCGCATTATGGATGGGCAGAAGCAGAGCTGGGAATGACAACCCTTTTTGGATCTTTCCCAGAAGAGTTTTATCAGGCTTATGAAGAGGTCCGTCCACTTGAGTTGGGTTACCAGGAGCGCTATCCTATCTACAACCTATACCACCTGCTGAATCATCTAAACCTGTTCGGGAGAAGTTATTTAGGACAGGTAAGCTCGATTTTACAGCGGTACAGCTGGGATTGAGTCTATTTACCTACCAGCGGAATTTATAAACAAGGACCTGCGATGGTGATCAGGGATCGGCGTTAGGCAGCTAACTGCCGATTTCTTGATTCTTAGATACTTTCTGAATTGCAAGTTGTATAAAGCGGGTTATTTGGAGGAAACTACTTGCAATTTAACCCCATTTCGTATATACTGTGAGTAATTGTGGGTAAAAGTGGAGAAAAGTGGAGCGCCGGCCCCTACCGGCGTTCCGCCCGTTAAAGGCGAGGTAGAACATATGTTCCTGGGGCAGTACCAACATTCTATTGATAATAAAGGTCGCCTCACGATTCCTTCTCGCTTCCGGGAAATACTGGCGGATGAAGGTGCTTATATTTTACAGGGATTCGATCGCAACCTATTTGTTCTTCCTGAACCCGCCTTCGAGATTATTTCAAATCGGGTGAACAGTCTAAGCATGACAGATGGTACTGCTCGAGCTCTCCGGCGGCTCATTTTTTCTACTGCTGAGAGAGTGGAAGCCGACCGGTCAGGCCGTATCCTCATCCCGGATTTCTTGCGCCAATCTGCAAACCTGGTGACAGATGCTTATATCATCGGCGCAGGCAGTTATTTCGAAATCTGGTCCCCTGAATTGTGGGGGCAACAAGTAGCCCAAATTCAAGACGATGAATCCAACGGGCAGCGATTTGCCCTTTTGGACCTTTCGATATAACCGAAACCTTCCGGTACGGCTTGTCTACAAGCCAATTATATCTACTGATCTAGTTTTTAGGGCGGATTTCGAGATCAAAACAACCAGGGAAATATTGTTAGTAGTACAGGTATAGATAACTTATGGCGGAGGAATTTGTGGGAGGGTTACTCCCTCACCAACCTGTTCTTTACAAAGAAATTTTGCAAGCTTTACAGCCGCGTCCAGGACGTTTCTATGTGGATGGCACGCTTGGAGCAGGTGGGCATGCCTGGGGTATATTGGAGGCAAGCTCCCCGGATGGCCGGCTCCTGGGTTTGGATATAGATCCTGTGGCACTCAAGCTGGCTGGTGAAAGGCTATCCGTTTTTAAGGAGCGAGCGATTCTTGTTAAAGCCTCCTACGTCAGCTTGCTCCAACAGATCGAAGCGCAGGGGTGGGAAAGTGTGGACGGCATCTTGCTCGACTTGGGGGTCTCCTCTATGCAGCTAGATGATCCCGGGCGAGGCTTCTCTTTTCATTCAGGCGCTGCTTTGGATATGCGTTTCGATCCTGGTGGGGCACAGACTGCCGCGGACCTGGTGAACTCTTTACCCGAAAATGAGCTTGCCAACTTGATCTTTCGGTATGGGGAGGAGCGTCTGGCCCGGAAGATCGCCAGTGCAATTGTCAAAGCCCGGCCGATTTCAACTCCTCAACAGCTTTCCCAGGTGGTTTCTCGGGTATCTGGTCCTTCCAAGCGCAGACGCATTCACCCGGCAACCCTGACCTTCCAAGCCCTGCGCATTGCTGTAAATCATGAGCTGGATGCGCTGGAGCATTTTTTGCCCCAGGCTGTAATAGCCCTTTCAACAGGTGGGCGCCTGGCTGTAATCGCTTATCACTCCCTGGAGGATCGCATCGTTAAGCAGTACTTCCGCCAGGAGAGCAAAGACTGTATTTGTCCCCCCCGCCAGCCGGTTTGCACCTGCGGGCACCGGGCCAGTATAAAAGAAATATCACGCCGTCCGGTTTCACCTGCACGCAGCCCTATAGCGCCAGCGTCTTCAACATCTCGGCCATGAGCTTCGGTGCGCTGTCGGCCAACGCGGTGCTGGCATTGAACAAGGGCGCGAAGCTGGGC
>CAZAQS010000521.1:0-2116 GCA_964486825.1 uncultured Anaerolineaceae bacterium
GAGGCTCATGGTCATATTGTCACGCAGGTAGTCGAAACCAAACTCACTGTTGGTGCCGTATGTGATATCCGCTGCATAGGCTTCCCGACGAGGAACCATTCGAAGCTGGTGCTGATCTTCGTGGGGAGACTCTTTCTCCAGGTCCACCAGGAAAGCCTTCTTTCCGTTCTCTGTCCTGGCCGCCATTTGCAGAACGCCAATACTTAGTCCCAGCATATGGTAGAGTGGAGCCATCCAACGCGCATCACGCCGGGCCAGGTAATCGTTTACAGTGATCAGGTGTACGCCTTTGCGCGTCAAAGCATTCAGGTATATGGGTAGTGTAGCGACCAGTGTCTTGCCTTCTCCTGTACGCATCTCCGAGATGGTGGCCTGGTGCAAGGCTATGCCACCTATCAGCTGAACATCATAGTGACGCATACCCAAAGAGCGTTTACTGGCCTCTCGGACTGCTGCAAAAGCCTCCGGCAGGAGATCATTCAGGCTTTCCCCTTTTATCAGACGATCTCTGAACTCCGCTGTTTTGGCATGCAGCTCCTCATCGCTGAGAGCTTCAAACTGGCCTTCCAGCGCATTAACCTGTTCTACGATGGGGTAATATTTTTCTACAGCACGTTTATTCGGGTCACCCCCGAAGATGTTAACAAATTTCTTGAGCATAAAACACCCTTTCTGGGTGGATTATAGCATATTGGGGTTGGGATACACAACCAGGCAAAATGGAGGCTTTCCTTCTCCTACTGTGCCTAAATATGGTATGCTATTTTTATACAACAAAACCTTGGGGGTCGGAATCATTGACAGAACAATTTCAGCAACTGATAATTTATCTCCCTTTTGGAGTCATTTCTGGTATAGCCGGAGGGATTGCGGCCATTTATTGGGGTCCGGGTAGCCGTTGGCGTAGCTACATCCAGCACTGTGCGGCAGGTCTCCTCACCGCCATCATCGCAGTGGACATCCTTCCAGAAGTACGTCAAAACGCGTTGCCGGCTCTGGCATTAGCAGCCTTTGCAGCCAGCAGCTTGATGATGATCGGATTCAAACTACTATCAGAGCGTCTCGAGGATGATCGGAAAGATGATATTCCGGTGGGTTTACCTTTGGCCGCAGCATTGGATACTTTTATCGATGGCGCCATTATCGGTGCCGGATTCGCACTCAGGGACGAACTTGGCATACTCTTGATGATTGGATTGGGTCTGGAGCTCTTCGTGCTCAATTTATCGGTCGGTTCAGAGTTTAATAAGGTGGGAGTGGGCCGTGGTCCTATCCTCGCTATTACCAGCGGGATTGCAATCGTCCTTGCTGTAGGAGCTATCACTGGCTTATTTCTTTTTGGTGGGCTCGCTGATGAGCATATCGCCCTGGTGCTGTCATTTGCCGCAGCTGCACTCTTATACCTGGTTACCGATGAGCTGCTTGCTAAAGCTCATGAGGACCGGCGTTCTCCTGGAGCGGTAACCTCTTTTTTCATCGGCTTCCTGGCTCTGATGGCATTTACACTTTTGGGGCCCCAACAAGACAATTTTTAGCACAATGAGCTCTGTTTTCAGAAGTGAATTCAAAGAAGGAAGCAGGTTTATTTACATACATAGTTGGGTTCACTATACCAGCCGTTTAGAAATGATAATATATATTTTGTATCAAACCAAGAATTCCGTCCGGGAGGCATGCATATGAACGAGCCAATCTATCAGAAACAACCTACTACTCACGCGTTGGCAATCCTCAGCCTGGTTTTAGGCATCTTAGGGATGACACCTATTTTGCCGTTGATCGGATCTATCTCTGCCGTTGTAACAGGGATGATCGCGCGCAGAGAAATACTGGCCAAGCCCAATGAATATTCCGGCGAAAGCATGGCTCGGGCAGGCCTCATCCTGGGTTGGATCGGCGTTGGGATAGCCTTAATAGCCGTTATCGCCTTACTGCTATTCTTGGTACCTGTTCGGGTTTTTTCCTCTTAACGAAAGATGCTGGAAGTACGCGACCCATCTGGGCGAGCGCTGACGACCTGGTCACCCTTTACCAGAAATCCTTCGTAAGCCCGCTCCCCGGTCTGGACTTCCCATCCGCTTAACAGGAAAGGTACCATCCCATTAGCCGGCAGCCA
>CAZAQS010000522.1:0-2115 GCA_964486825.1 uncultured Anaerolineaceae bacterium
AAGCTGGAGAGAAACCTGCCGATCTAGCCCTGGCCTGGCTGCTGCACAATCCTGCTGTCACAGCGCCCATCATCGGCCCGCGCACGCTGGATCAGCTCGAGGGCAGCCTGCGTTCACTGGATATCGATCTGTCTGATGATATCCTGGCCCAGCTAAACGAAATCTGGCCCGGGCCTGGCGGAGAGGCGCCCGAGGCTTACGCCTGGTAAAAGCAGGATAAATAATCGAACTCACAACGGCCGGTGGGCACTTTCTGATATCCCTCCGGCTTTTCTTATTCTTTATTGCAATACATTGACACTGTTGGCCGTATTGAGACATAAAGATGAAAGCTCAAACTAAAAACACACGGTTTCATGGCTGGTCCCCCAGGCGCCCTGTTTGCCTGGTTGCTGGCGATTGGGACAGCCTTAGGGGTGATTTACATTTCCGTGAAGAACGTTCCCCCTATCTCACGGACGAGGGATGTTACCCGCCGAAATGTCTCAGGAAGGCGATCAAAAAGCCAGCCAGGAGCAGCCATAACAGCACGATCACAAAACCCACCCACAACACGTCCGGTGGAAGGGGTTGGCGTTGTGCAGCTGTCTCGGCTGCCAGGGTGGCTTCCAGGATGGCCGGCTCGGGGGTAGGCGTAGAGGTACTGGTGGGTGTAAAGACTGGGAAGAGCAGCGTAATCTCAGGTAATGGCTCGAGGGTATCCGTGGGAGTCGGGCTCAGGGTAATGGTAGCGGTAGAAGTGAACCCTGGGGAGGGGGTTAGCGTGGGCGGTGTTGGGCCAACCACCGTGGGGGAGACGGTCGCTTCCAGCGTACCAGCCATGGTCTCGGTAAACGTCGGCGTCGGTGTAGGGCTCTCCGTGGGAGTGGCCTCCTGAAGCGGCGGCGCGGCTTTAGCCAGCGTTGGCATCCACAACGCCATCAAGCACAGAAGAGGAAGAATATACCGGGACCTTTTACGCATGTGCAGGAGAATTGTATCAGATTGCACATTCGTGATAAGCGTAATTCATAGCCATTCTAGAAATTCGTGGCGGATCTTCTCAACGACCCGCCATACGTAGGTATTAAAATTGCAATCTTTATTCCTATGGTTCTCAGCACCCATCCGGCTTCCCTCTCAACATGCCCAGTTTCCCCAAAATATTCCCTGAATCTGCTGGCCCACTTACTTGCATTAACAACCAACCGCCTCTATAATCTTTTCATGAGCCAGCCCTTTAAACTTCACCGACTCCAGCAAATTGATACTCAGCTCGATCAAAAACGCCTTCGACTGGCAGAAATCGAGCGCATCCTGGCAGATGACGCCGAGCTGCAGGCCGCTAATGCTCGCTTACAAGAGGCACAAGGCGCTCTTCAGGAAGCTCGCCGCGCCTTACACAGGGCAGAGGCTGAAGTACAGGCCCAGCGTGTCAAGATCGAACAGAATGAAGCCGCCTTGTACGGCGGGAAGGTGCGCAATCCAAAAGAGCTACAAGACCTTCAGAACGAGTCGGCGGCATTAAAGCGTTACCTGAACGTTTTGGAAGATCGCCAATTGGAAGCCATGATAGCTGCAGAAGAAGCCGAAATTCACCATGATACCGTCGCTTCTTCCATATCCGATCTCAAGGCTCGCCGCATTGAGGCAAACGCGGCTTTGTTGGGCGAGCAAACTGCCTTGCTGAAAGACATGGCCCGCCTGGAGAACGAGCGAACTGCTACGATAAGCACCATCGAAGAGGCCGATATCCAGCTATACGAACAGCTGCGTATCTCCCGGCGTGGGGTGGCGGTCGCCAATATCCAGGACAACGGCTGCGCGGCCTGCGGCTCGACTCTCACCCCCGGCACCATCCAAACTGCTCGCTCTGGGGGTACCCTAACCCGCTGCACCTTCTGCGGGCGCATCCTTTACATAGGCTGATAAGGTAAGCAGATATGCTGCGCTTCCTTTCTGGTTTACACCTGGATCGTAACTCTTTTTGGATCGGCTTCCTGGCAGGGAGCCTGTTCTTGTGGCTGCTGAATCGGCTGCGCCCTCTCCTGCCGGGGATGATTGACAGCCTGCGAGCCAGGTTGAGCACAGCCCGAGAGGGGATCACGGTTAAGCCTGAGGAACGCTACCGCCGGC
>CAZAQS010000523.1:0-2107 GCA_964486825.1 uncultured Anaerolineaceae bacterium
CGACACTGACCTTTGCGGCGATGTCCTCTGTGATGGAGCGCAATGCCAGGGCTACTGGACTTTGTGGGTCCGTCAGGACGACCGGTTTTCCGGAATCACCACCCGTGCGTACAGTTGGATCCATTGGGATGGCCCCGATGAAGGGAACGCCGGCTTCTCGGGCCAGCTTTTCTCCGCCACCGCTCCCGAAAATATCCATACGGGTGCCGTCAGGGAGATCCAGATAGCTCATATTTTCGACTACGCCCAACAGGTTGACATTTAATTGGCGGAACATTTCGAGTCCCCGGCGGGCATCATCCAGGGAGACTTGCTGGGGTAAGGTGACGATTACGCCGCCGCTCAAAGGCAGAGATTGCGCAACGCTCAAGCCTGCGTCACCGGTTCCTGGGGGTAGGTCCACAATCAGGTAATCCAACTCGCCCCAGTTCACGTCGCTCAAGAATTGCCGGATGGCGGAATGTAGCATTGGGCCGCGCCAGATTAACGGCTGATCCGGCTTGACTAGGAAGCCGATGGACATGATCTTTACCCCATAAGCTTCTGGGGGGGTCAGTTTCCCGTCAACGGGAGCGCTGATACCCTCTACACCCATCATGGTGGGGATGTTGGGCCCATAAATATCCGCATCTAATAGACCGACTCGAGCGCCGCTCTGAGCCAGGACGACCGCTACATTTACCGCTACGGTACTCTTTCCAACCCCGCCTTTTCCAGATCCGATTGCAATCGCATTACGGATGGGAAGATCGACTAGCCCGCGTGTTCGTCCATCACTGGGGACATTAGCATCCAATTTGACGATTACCTCGGCCACTCCTGGAACAGCTTCCACGGCCTCGCGAGACTCGCGCTCTATTTGTGATTTCAAAGGACATGCCGGGGTGGTCAGCATGACTGTAAAACTAACTTTACTCCCCTCCACCTTCAGATCGCGGATCATATTCAAAGAAACCAGGTCTTTGTGGAGCTCGGGTTCTTGCACTTGAGCAAGGGCCGCCATTACGGCATCTTGCGAAACTTCTGGGTTTGACATTTTAATCCTTTCCAAAATATGTTTGTTCTGGAAAACAGTATTCGGATTCAATACTCGTTCTCCCTCGAGATTCTTCTTTTACTCTACAGGTTTAGCCATATAACGCCCGACTTCCGCCCGGGCGTCGGCAAACATGTCCAGGAGATCCTGGTCGCTGCCCCGGAAGCGCCGGACTGTATTGTAGGCGCAGTGAGTGCAACCGCGCAAGGCTCTAAAGGAGTCCGCATGGCATGAGATGCAGTTGCCCAAGCGGATCATAAGTAGGACAAATGCCAACCGGTCGAGGCCGGTTGATTCCCCTTCCATGACCCGGTCGATCAGCTCTTTCCAGGCTGGCCCGCGCAACGACCGCAGAGTGGGGATGACTCGCGGTGGGAAAAGCAAATCTGTATCGATATTGTACATGCTCGGCCTTAGATACGATCCTGTAAATCCTGCGGTTTAAGAATTACTAAGTTTGGGGTTTCGCTTTCCGTGCGGCTTTAGCTGCCTCAGCTTCAGCACGCGCTGCTTCCTCGCGTTCGTAATTGGTAGGCCGGATCGAAGCGTAATAAGACACCGGTTTTGAAAGCTTTTCTTTATTATAGATGTTCTTCTCGTGGCGGTTGTAAACCGAAATCTCGTAATCATGATCCATCTTGATCGCATCGAAGGGGCAGTATTCAGCACAGAAACCACAATTCATACAAATGTCCACGTCGATATAGAACTCTTCTGGCTCAGGTATTGGCCGCCCGGTAGCCGGGTCATTGGTCCGGACAATCCATATACATTGTGGAGGACAAACCTTTGCGCAAATACCACACGAAGTGCACCGGTCGATCTTTTCGCCATTCTCACCTTCCTCATACAAAAGGAAAGGTATGTAGCGGAATTCCTCTGGCACGGGCAACTTCTCTTCTGGATATTGGATCGTGAAAATCCCATCGGTGTCCGTGCTCATCCGCCTTTGGATGCCCTCTTCGGTGTAATACCTGTTCCCGCGGTGCCTGAAGTCATCCACGAATGTCATCAGGAAGTGCTTGAGGGTAACGCCCAATCCTTTAATAATTCCTAAACCATACATCGCAC
>CAZAQS010000524.1:0-2105 GCA_964486825.1 uncultured Anaerolineaceae bacterium
CTCCCGGGAGGATACACCGCCTTTCTCTTATTTACACACCTTCTGGTTATACCTCTCGGACGCTGCAAATTGGCCTAGCTGGGCAATTGTCAATGTTCTATCCGTTTCGCCAGCAGAAAATGGCTGGTGGGATATGAAGACGCCGAACGGCATGGCCAAGCTCCGCATTCGACCGAACGCTGAGTTGGGTACACTTGATCATGACTTCAACGCGCCAGATGCACAGTGGTCTGTCCCGGCACGGGTTGTCCAAAATGGAACTGGCAGCCTTTTCATGATTACATTTTTCCAACCACCTGTGTTTTCGGACGCCTTCTTTGATGATCAAGTTCTTCTCGTAGACAAAGAGCTTGCAAAGCTCAAGGAACTTTTGGAGCAGACATGACATTCAGGCATAACACCTATGAGGCCCCCGCTTGTCAAGGGCAAAAGACTCCCCTAGCGAAAAAATCTTCGCCTCAGCGACGACCTCACTGGCAGGGGTAATGCTGCTCTGCCTTCGTTTCTGAATCTCAGGGGCTGGGCCAAAGGCCCTGCACCAAACACCTATCGAGGTTCGCTCGCCATCGGCCACCTTGGGGGCGGCTCGGATGACGACAGCCAAGGAAGACCGAGTTCCCTGGCGACCTCGAAATACATCGGTGCCCTTATACCGTCCCAATCAAAAAGGGGGCTCAGCACCTTTGGTGCTGTCCAGTTAGACTCCGGGCTCGGGTAAGGGGCAGAGCCCGACCCCGACCACGCGCCGTCGGGATATAACAGGGAGCCGGACGGCCATCCAATCAAGCGCTGCGGGCTGCCTGGGCTCAGCCTATGACCAGCATACGGGGTCGATGCCCCACGAAGGTCACCGGTCGATCCCTTTTGCAGGCTTTCCCATTGCGGCGCCAGTTAGGCGTCGGGCTTGGCCGTCCGCTCCCAGCTTAGGAACGGAAGAACTTCTTCATGTCAAATGCCTTCTCTCGGTTCAGCATGTAATAGACGGCCCGTCCCAGTTTCTGGGCCAGGACCGATAACGCTTTGGCCTTGCCGTGCTTGGAGGTCAGCTTGTCCAGGTACCGTTTGGCTTGTGGGTTCTGGCGTAAGAAGAGGACCGAGGCCTCCGAGAAGGCCCACTTGAGGTGGACATTGCCGATCTTGGCTCCTGAGCCGCCGAGGCGTTTGCCGGCAGACTCTTTGGTGCATTTCACCAGCCGGGCGTAGGAAACGAAGTCCTGGACGGTCGGGAACCGGTGGATATCATGGATCTCGTAGAGGATGACCAGGGCCAGGATCTTGCCAATACCAGGCACCGAGCGCAGGCGGTGGAAGGCGTTGACGTCATGGACCTTGGCGGTCTTCGTGATGTAGAGCTCCACATCGGTGAGCAGCTTGTCGTAGTGATCGATCAAGGCCAAGTCCATCTCCATGGACTTCCGCACACTGGGGTCTGGGAAGTGCTCAGCTACACCTTCGCGGTTCTTCTTGTAGGCGATCTTTTTCCCAAACTCGGGGAGACAGTACTGGCTGTTGGTGTTCTGGATGTGAGCGAGCAGCTCCGATCGCTTGTGCATCAGGTGCATGCGGCGGCGCAGCAGATCCCGGGTCGATCGCATCAGCGCCGGATAGACGTACGCCCTGGGGAGCATGCCGCCGCGAAGCAGGACAGCGATTTTGTGGGCGTCGATTTTGTCGTTCTTGGCCTTGCCCCCATGGATGGCTTTCATGTAGAGCGCGTGGCCCAGCACGAAGGGGATGGTCTCCTGCGCGCAGAGGTCGGCGAGCCAGTACCAGGTGAAGATGCACTCCACCGCGACGACGATGTCCTGCCGGTACGGGGCGATGGCCTTGAGGAAGCCGTCAGGGGTAGAGGGCATGCCTCGGTGGAAGACGATCCCGCCCTCCTGGTTCAGGATGCACACATACATGGTCCTGGCGTGCAGATCAATTCCGCAGTAGTAGAGATGCTGTTTGGTGTAGAATCTCATGTGAGGCCTCCTCCTTTAAGGTGGTTTGGGTAAACCCGAGCATACCAAACGGCATGCTCAGGAGGGGGCCTCAATGAGTATCAAAGCGCTGCAGCAGACCGGGGCCGCATGACGGTTTCTCGGAGTACAAAGGTCTCT
>CAZAQS010000525.1:0-2088 GCA_964486825.1 uncultured Anaerolineaceae bacterium
ACATAATTGGCCGCGTGCTCGTTCAGCTGCCCTTCGCCGCGCATCGGAGAGATAAAGCCTGCTGAGTTCAGCTCTGCCGGGCGTTCGTCGGAGGTGTGCAAGAAGACCAGCCAGGGTGCTTTTACAGGCGCAATTGGCACGGTCACCGGTCGATCTGCCAACAGGACCACCGCGCCGATCTCAAACGGGATACCCCAGGCCACGCAAGCTCCAGTTGGAGCTTGTGCGCGGGCGTGGATCATAGCTGCCGAGGCGCCTGTTAAATCAGGCAAATCCTCCAAGAGATGCTGACTTTGGATAGGGATTGGTGTAAAACAAGGGGATACAGGGCCATCGATTGTGTTCATCATTATCACTCCTCTGTTGATGATGGTTATTTTTCTCCTGGAATTCATCCGCCCTGAGTGTTCTAACCGAGTTTACCACTGTTCGTCTTGCTGGTGTTTAAATTAATGTCATTCTCCTCCTGATTCCCCAATGATGTTAAGCAGACCTTATGGCTCACCTGGAACCCTGGGTATGCCTACACGCACGACTGGCTTACCCCATTCAAGCTGTGACTGCAGTAGTTTAGGGATATCCCTACCCGGATATCCGGGATTTCCCTCATTGTCCCCTGTATTATTTAATATTATAGTTATCTTAGCATAGGATGAATGATAGGGGGTATTGATTCGCGCTGCCCCCAGCGTGCTCAGTCGACGTCCGCAGCTCTTTTCATTCCTTCAATTTCGGTTTACCGCTGACGCTTTATCTGTCCTCTATCATGAGAACAATTCCTTGATGGAATAATTAGAGTCTTAATTCTGATCATCCAGATAGTTCATAGAGTTGACCGAAACAAGCCATAGCTGCAAGAAAAAAAGGGAGACGGACGATGGAAAAACAAAAAAAAGGATATTTACAACCGACTGGGAGACCGGTAACCATGGGAACACGCGGCATGGTGGCCTCTCCACATTACCTGGCCAGTGCAGCCGGACTCACCATGCTGCAACGCGGTGGTTCTGCGGTAGATGCTGCGATTGCGATTAACGCGACCCTTGCGGTGGTCTACCCGCATATGTCCGGCCTGGGAGGCGACCTGTTCGCCCAGGTTTGGGATCCGAAATCAGGCAAAGTGCTGGCGCTCAACGGTTCAGGTAGGGCTGGCGAGAAGGTCGCTATCGACGTATATGAGCAAAAAGGTTGGGATCGGATTCAGCCGCGCGGGCCACTGGCTGCCATCACCGTGCCGGGCACAGTAGACGCCTGGAATGAACTGCACAGTAAATTCGGCCGGCTTGACTGGCAGGAAGTGTTTCAGCCAGCCATTCATTACGCTCAAGAGGGCTACCCTCTATCTCAGAAGTTCTGCGATTTCATCAGCCAATACGCCAGTATGCTGCAAGAGTTTGATGCAACTGCCAGTGTTTATCTGCGCAATGGGGGCGCGCCAAAACCCGGTACGATCTTTCGCCAACCAGATTTGGCCAACTCGATGCAGCTGGTGGCGAAAAAAGGGCAGGAGGTCTTTTACCGGGGTGAATTGGCCCAGAAAATTGTTAATGGTCTGCAGCAGTCCGGCGGCCTTTTGACCGAGGACGACTTCGCCTCTCACATTTCTGACTGGGTCGAGCCACTGCGCACCAACTACAAAGGGTTCGAGGTGACCCAACTGCCGCCTAATACACAGGGCATCGCCACGCTGATGATCCTGAACATGATTGAAGAATTCGGCCTGGATGAAATCAGTGAAGGAACCCCTGATTATTACCACCTGATGACCGAAGCAGTCAAACTGGCCTTCGCAGATCGAGACGAATGGGTCACCGATCCGGATACCCTCGATATCCCATACCAACACCTGCTATCAAAAGAATATGCCAGGCAGCGGAGCGGGTTGATCGATATGCAGCAGGCTCTCCAGGAGGAAAGGATTAGCACTGGAATAGCAGGCGACACGGTCTACATGTGCGCCTACGATGAAAACGGCCTGGCCGTCTCTCTGATCCAAAGTGTATACTTCGAATTCGGTTCAGCATTCATGTCTCCGGGAACCGGCATCTTGCTGCAAAACCGTGGTTCCTTCTTCTCGCTCGATCCCGA
>CAZAQS010000526.1:0-1187 GCA_964486825.1 uncultured Anaerolineaceae bacterium
GTTTCCTTTTGCGCCAAAGCCTGGTAGGCCTGCCAGGACAGGTCGCGCTGGCTGGCTAAATCTTGTTGGCGAGCCTTCTCATTCTCTAACTGGGTCTCCAGATCGCGCAGCCGGGCAGCCACGTTCTCAATGGTTTCATTGCCTCCTCCTTCAGAAACCTCTTCTGTTAGCGTCATTAAGGTCGCTTCTGCATTCGCTTTTTCCTCTTCAGCCAGAGCGACGATGGCCTGCAGATCGGCAACGTAATTGGCGGTAGTGTCTTTGATGCCGCTGTCGCCATTGATCTCGAGCGAGAGGGACAAATTAGACGAGGGCTGCCGGATTGGGGAAGCGGCTTCCGGATTGGCAGACTCCACCGGATTGCTGAGGGTGAGCAGATGGGCGCGGGCGAATAACAGGGCCAGAGCGTCGCCCAGGTCGCCTGCTGCCGAGCGGTTGCCCCCCTGCAGCTGGCGCAAGAGGGCTCCGGCCTGGACCTGCAAATCCTCCATGGCATGCTTGCGCTGGTTATAGTAATTGATTCGCCAGGTGTGCTCGTTGGCCATGTTGGTAAATAATGCAGTAGCTTCCTCGATCTGTTTTTCTAAAGTCCGGATGCGGCTTTCCTTGAGAAAGATCTCCAGGTTGGTTTGGGCAGCCAGGTATTCTGCTCGAGAAGATTGCAGTTGGATCTGAATATCCGGTAGGGGCTGCTCGCCGCTGTAAGCCAGGTTGATGGCCTGGGCCGTTTGCCCCGCCCAGGCGTTGGCGATTTTCGCAGCCGTAGCCGGATCAGCAGCCGAGGCGGTTACGAGGATGGCATCCCCGCGGGCTTCGAGATTTACGCGTTCTTTCAATTCATCGATTTCCCGCAGCTCAGGCGGCAGGTCTTCCCGGATAGATTGCAAGGTGCTGAAAGCGAGCGCGTCGCTTTGAGCGATCGAGAGCAAAGCGTTCATGCGAGCGCTTTGGTCGACCGGCTCACTGACCGTGGGGAACTGCTGTGCCAGGGAGAGAGCGGCCCGGCTGCGGGCCAGCAGGAGGGTAGCCGTGGATTCGTACGTACGGGGTTGCAGAATACCAATCACCAGACCGGCCGCGCCGGCCGAGGTGGGGAGCGCGTGGCCCTGGCTCCCATCGAGGCAGAAGGTCGTCTCGGTCAGGCTGTCGAACAGCGGCAGGGGCTGGGCTTCGTCGGTGAGCAGCTC
>CAZAQS010000526.1:1197-2081 GCA_964486825.1 uncultured Anaerolineaceae bacterium
GTAGCTGTAGATTCATACGTACGGGGTTGCAGCAAACTGATCGCCAGACCGGCAGCGCCGGCCAGGATGGCCAACAAAGCGATCCGCCACCAATTTCGGAATAACAGCAAGATATAGGGACGCAGATCGATCTCGTCGTCGGATACAGACATGTGAATGTAACTCCATCGAAAGGGATTATATGTAGCGCGGCTATTATACCTGAACCTGGTTGGATCAGTAGGCGCCCTTGCGGCGCAGGACCACCCCCACCGTCCTGGCCAGAATCTGCAAATCCAACAGCAAGGAGTAATTTTGGACGTAATAGAGATCATCTTCGGTATGAAGGTGCATGGGTTTTTCGCTGCGCCCGTTGACCTGCCACCAGCCAGTGATGCCCTGGGGGACGGCGAAGCGCTTACGCTGCCAGAGCTCGTACTTCTCGACGAAAATCGGCATCTCGGGGCGCGGCCCGACCAGGCTCATCTCCCCCTTGAGGACGTTGAACAACTGGGGCAGCTCGTCCAGGCTGGTGCGGCGCAGGTATTTCCCCACGCGGGTCACCCTGGGATCGTCGGGAGCCTTGTGAACCAGGTTGCCGTTCTCGTCGGGCTGCATGACCTCTTTCAACCGTTTGTCGGCGCCCACCACCATCGAACGGAACTTATACATCCAGAAGAGGCGGCCGTTTTCCCCCACCCGGCGCTGTCTGAACAAGGCCGGTCCGCGCGAATCAAGTTTGATGGCCAAAGCGATGACGGCCATGACCGGCAGGCCCAGGAGGAGGGCCAGGATGCCGAAAATGAGGTCGAAGGCGCGTTTGACCACGCGCTGGTAGCCGAGCAGGGTGGGGGCTTTCAGGCTGATCATGGGCACGCCGCCCAGGTCTTCGACGCGGGCGCCGT
>CAZAQS010000527.1:0-2080 GCA_964486825.1 uncultured Anaerolineaceae bacterium
CAGCGGCTTCTTAGCCGCCCCTGTAACCTGCTCAGCGGCTTCTTAGCCGCCCCTGCAACCTGTAACCTGCAACGCATTTATTCCCCCTTGCCTTTTTAGAACATCTGTGCTATCTTCAATTCAGGAGACCTCCCATGTCCTCTTCCCCTCCCCTCCCCACCCTCTTCAAAATCCTCTTCGCTGAGTCCGCCCTGGCTGCCTCCCACACCCTCTCCGGCCGCATCCTGGATTGGGCCCAGGCCTTCGAAGAATGGCTGGAGTCTCGCCGCCGGCCCGGCTACCGTTCCTTGTATCGCCTCGCCTGCGTTGCCTGGACTCGCCTGGCCGAGCTCAACGGCCTGCCGCCCTGGTCCATCACCCCGGCCGATATCGAATGCTACCGGGATTGGCTGCTCGAGCAAGGCCTGGCCTCCAACACCGTCCACAACTATATGGCCTCCATATCCTCCTTCTACGAGTGGTGCGCTCAGCGCCCCTTTGACCCCCACATCGCTCCCTCCTTCAACCCCGCCCGGGACGTCCCCCACCCTAAGATACCCAGTTATGGCAATGCCCACCTCCTCACCCCCAAGGAAGCCGCTGCTTTGCTGGACGTCCTGAAGACCGATGACTGCCTTTTGAGCCTGCGCGACTACGCCTTCATGCTCGCCCGCTTGCGCCTCGGCGTCCCCAACAAGATGCTGCGCCAGTTGAAGTGGGGCCAGATCGATGTCAGCGACGGCGATGCCTGGGTGGAGTGGGTTCCCGGGAAGTTTAAAAACCTCCTCCCCGCTGAGGTCTGGCAGGCCATCCACCACTACCTGCAGGCCTCCGGGCGGCTGGGGGCTTCCCGGGCCGGCCAGATGCCTGCCGGCGCCTACATCTTCGCCCCCCTCGTAGAGAATTTTGGCATTCATGTCACCGGTCTGGCAGAGGAATGGGACGAGCTTCGCTGCCCGAACCCCAGGTACCCCGCCGAAGTCTTGAAGATCTACGGCCGCCTGGCGGGCATCGACGAGCACAAGCTGGCCCTGCCCGTTTTGCGCCATACCGCCATCGCCCGTTTTGCGGCTATCCCTCACCGCACCACCGACAGGCTGGCCTTCTTATGCTGCACCAGCCTCAAGCGCGCCAATTCCCATATTTGCCATATCCGTGCCCTTCAGCGCCGGCAGCCGCCCTCCGATTTCGAAGCCAGGCTCCCCACCTCCCCCCGCATCCGGCATCCCTACTATACTCCCCACAGTAATTTCAAGCACGGCCGCTACGCCCTCCATCTCCTGCCCTCCGAGCAGCTGCACGCCATCCAGGCCGAAGGCATCGTTGACCTGAAAGCAGAGACCCAGTCCCTCATAACCTTGATGCGGGGTGTCATGGATTGGCTCGATAAGACCCGCTCGAATATCAGGGCCACCATCGCCCTCAGCGAGGCCCACCTCCTGTCCACCCCCAAGCTGAAGATCCTGCTCGATTTCGATGATGAGCAGAAGGACCAGGGCCTCAGCGAGGGCGACGCCTGGGGCGTGGAGCTCCTCCATACCTTTTGGCGCCAGGCTTACACCGACGAGCCCCCGGGCGTGGACATTATCTACGCCATTGCTGAGGATATCTATCCCGATCTATTTGCCGGCGACCAGTTCAATAAAGAGACTCTCGAGTTTGCCATCGCCGTCGATCGCCTGCTCCTGCGCAACTTCGAGCGCCGGGCCCTGGAGACCACCGACCCCCTCGAATACGCCCGCCTGCTGCATTTCTACGGCGCCGGCTGCCTGCGCCTGTGCAAGCTGCTCAGGCAGGCCCGCCCCCAGCAAGGTCGCATCCAGGCCTACGTGGAGCGTTTGCTGGCCCAGATTTTGGCGGACGAGCGCGAAAGGTTGGGCTTCCCGCGCGGCGACGATACCTATTACCCGCCCAGGGTAAGGAAGACCAGGTCCAATCGCCATTTCTGAACCACCCCGCAATTAGTATTCCAGGCCCTTTGCCCAAACATCCCCTAAAGCATTTCTTCTCCTTCGACGTCCCGAACTTGCAACCTGTAACTTTCTAATGTGTAACGCATTAGACACATCCTGACCTTCCACTCTTTATTAAACGTGCAAAC
>CAZAQS010000528.1:0-1070 GCA_964486825.1 uncultured Anaerolineaceae bacterium
CCCGCGCTACTTCAACACCCCCAACCAGCAAGTCATTAATCGCAAGTTGGCGGCGCTCGAAAAGGGCGAGGCGGCGGTGGTGTTCGGCTCGGGCATGGCGGCCATTTCCTCCTTGCTGCTGGGGGCTTGCTCGCTGATAGGTGGACTGCTTCCTGCCAGTGCCTTCTGGATATTCTGCATCGTCGTGTTCTTGATGGGTACGACCGGAATGTTGGGAAACATCCCCTTTATAGCCTATATCCAACAAAGCGTGCCCCAAGAAAACCTGGGCAAGGTAATCTCTTTTGTGACCAGCGTGATGAGTTTGGGGATTCCAATTGGTCTGTTAATCTCCGGCCCGGTTGCTGAAATCATTGGTGTAAACCAATGGATGAGAATTGCGGGAATATTGATGTTGTGCGTCGGCCTGTTGAGCCTGTGGATTACTCGAGCAGAACAGCCGGAAGTGCTGGTGAGGGCGAACTGATATGCGAGCTTTTCTCAAACCCCTTGTCTATATCCTGCTACTTATTGTGTCACCATTAGTATTGGCGTTGATCGCAGGCGCCATTTTTCTTGCCGTTCAATTAGCAAACGGGGTTGAACTGTCGAAAGGCGTTGAAAACCTCAGAGCGGTGGTCAATTGGCTGATCCCTTATCTGCCGTACATTACGGGGTTGCCTGCATTGCTTTTCCTCTTCTTCCTGATAACAAGATATCGACAGTCTCCCTCTTGAGGTTGACTTTGATATCTTTAGCGTACCAAAAACACACTCGAACGGGAAACTATCCAAAATTGAAAGAACCGAAAAACAGGCTGCTCGTGAGCAGCCTGTTTTCTAAGGGGAAACCGGTGCGCGATCGTCGATGTTGTCGGCAGTGCTAGCGATCGGTGATGCTGGGATGGATGTGTCGCACCGGCCCCCTCGTGAAGGGCGATGTTCCAGGAAGACTTGACCGGCCTTTGGGAATGTGCGTATTGTTTTCGTGTTGTGCTGCTATGCTCAGGCCATGCGGCGGTGCGCTTGCACGATGCAGGTTGTAGAGTTCACTTTTGCCGGTGTTGGCTGTGATGAGCTCCGCCTCATGCT
>CAZAQS010000528.1:1080-2080 GCA_964486825.1 uncultured Anaerolineaceae bacterium
TGCTCAGGCCCTGGTCCCCCCAGTCCTTTGCGCCCAGGTGACCGTCACTTCAATGGAGCAGTGAGGGATCGGAGTGCAGAAGTGTCGGTCACCTGGATGCCCTTGCGCGCCCTGAACCAGTGCAGGCGGGCTTGCGGCGCCGGATGCACGTTTGGAAAAACGATGGGCTGCAAAGTGGGCTAGGATGGTAAAGGCAGTCTTGCGCAATGCAGATGGTTTATGCCTACGAGAATTTTATCACGACCCGGTTCCCAACAAGGTGAGAATGAGCTTTGAAATTCATAAAAAACACCTACAATTATGATAAGTTGTTTTGGGCAGTCGACGGCTCGAAGCGCCTCCCACGATGGGCGTCCAATTCATAAGCGCCGGCGGGCCTCTGCTAGGCCATCCCGTACGATGTTCCCATACCGGTCTCCAGAAAGCTCAGCCACACACTTCCCGGCAAGCTCATAATAGTGAGATGCTTTGGCCTTCTCCCCTAGCTGCTCATAAGAATAGCCTAGGTTCAAATAAAGTGAAGGGTAAAAATCTCGCACCCTTTCGCCACCTGCAGCCTGAGCGCGCTTCAAAGCCTCTAAATTCCACTTCAATCTCTGATCGTTAGTATCCTGGTGGCGGGCCAGGTAATGGGCTGCAATACAGGCTTCGAAATCATCTGTGCTTTCCTCCCATGCCTGGACGAACTGAGCCCGTGCGTCTTCATACCGGCCCTCTCCTTCATAACGCATGCCTTTGACACATAACAGAACGATTGGATTTTCAGGGTCCAAGGGTGCTCCTTTGCTATAAGCGAGAGAGTGTTGTTCTACCCCAGGTAGGCTTGCTTTCCATCACAGCTGGGAACAATACCTTACTAGCGAAGGACGCCAGTGTCGCGACCGGGATGGCTGCGATTGCACCGATATTGACCACCTGGCTGTAGGCGTTCCAGGCGATAGCGGCATCGATCGTTCCACCAAACAGCCAATTGACTGCCAGGTATCCGGCAGCAGAGACG
>CAZAQS010000529.1:0-2078 GCA_964486825.1 uncultured Anaerolineaceae bacterium
CCTCCCGGTTCAACTCTCGCATCCGCTCCCTGATTTGACGCTGGATATCCGGAACGCTCTGCAGCATCTTTTGCAACTCTCCCTGGAATTCCTCCAGCCGGCTTTCGATCTCCTTACGCTCCTCATCCCCCATGCCTTGAAATTCTTCAGGTGATAGCACCTCTCCATTGCGCATCGGCGCGAACACCAATCCACCCGGTGTACGGATCAAGGCCAGATTATTCTGCCGGGCTCTTTCTTGTAAACCCTCAAGAGATTTCTCCTGCCGCTCCTGGAATTCCTGCTCGATGACCTGCTTACGAGTGCGGTATTCATCACTATCAAATGCTGCTGATAAGGCTGTACGTAGCTCCTCTACCAGGTTTTCCATATCTCGCTTGATTTCCTGGCCTTTACCGGCCGGGAGGGAGATCGCACGGGGCCGGTTACGCTGCTTGAAATTGTAGACGTAGATCCAATCGTCGGGCGGCGGCTCGGAAGCGGCCTTTTCCTGGAAGGTTTTTCGCACCATGGCGCGTTTTCCAGTCCCTGAGGGCCCCAGGGCGAAGATATTATAGCCATCCCTGCGGATGCCTATTCCAAAATGGAGCGCGTCAACAGCTCGCGGCTGGCCGATGACTTCATCTAAATCTTCCAGGTCATCCGTGGTTTGGAAGTTGAATATTTCTGGATCGGTGCGCCTGTATAGTTGGCTTGCGTCGAGTGGCGTAACCTTAGACATTCGTTTTCCCTCCTGAAAACTTTATTCATTGCCGGGCCAAAGGCCAGGACCGGTTCTTATAGCATGACGGGGACTTTTAGTAATACTCGTAAAAGCCATCTGTAGCGTGATGCCCCCTCAAAAATGCTGGCTAATGATAACTACGATTCTATTATATTCCAAATCTTTACTCCTGTTACCGTAATAGCTTGCAGAAGGAGCGAATCGCTTCTGCCAGGAGCTGAGGCTCTTGTAAGGCGATGAACAGTATATGGCTGTATCTGCATTGTAGATCCTCCCTGGAGGCTATTATAACCTTGCTGGCACCACCCTAAATTGCTTGAGATATAATGACTGGATATATACCAGTTCTCTTCAGGAGGTATTCCCTATGCGCTTTGGAATCATGGCCATGCAGCTGGACGCCCTGATCCCGCCGGGTTTGCCGGCGGACCAGGTACTGGCACGCGTAGCTAGCTTTAATCTCCCTGACCTGGTCCGCCGGTTGCACGCTCAAGGCTTCAATCCGGTGGAGCTGGGAGGCGACCTGCCGATGTTCCTGCCACATACCTTTTCTCCACAGGTGATCGAAACCTTAGCGGAGTTGAAATCCGAACTCGGGATAGTCTACACATTGCACTTGCCTTTATGGTCGGTCGAACCCTCCACCCCGCTGGCGCCTGTGCGATCCGGTTCGGTGGAGGCGCTCGTGCAGGCGGTCCAAAATACCATGTCGTTGCAACCAGAAGTGTACGTGTTGCATGCCACCGGCGCTTTAGCTGCCGAGTTCTACAATATGAAACTTCCTGAAGTAGCCAGGAGTGTAATCCTCGACCTGTTCCAAAATAATGCTCGCCAGAGTCTTCAAGAGCTCTTATCGGAGACAGGTATTCCATCTCGCCAGTTGGCGATAGAAACCATAGAGTTTCCATTCGAGCGAACCCTGAGACTGGCGGAAGAGCTTGACCTATCGATTTGTTTCGACACCGGGCATGTCCTGGTAGGTTTTTCTGGCCCGGTTGACTTCTTCGAGGCCTTAGAGCGCTGCCTGCCGCGCCTGGCTGAAGTTCATCTGCATGACTCCGCCTGGCATGGCTCGCTCAACGGCCCGGGGTACAGCCTGGATCATAAGGTCCTGGGAAAAGGCGAGCTGGATGTCCCCCGTTTGCTAGAGCGATTGGATCAGACTGGGTTTGAGGGTCCGGTTGTCTTCGAGCTGCGCGTGGAGGAAGCCCTAGAATCCATGCAATTCATTCAAGGACTTCGTTCTAAATCAAGCAGGGAAACTCCCCTATAAACCTGAAACATATCTGGCATATAATCAATGTAAACCAGGGGTTGATATAATAACCGGGTAACAACAGTCTTCAATAACAAT
>CAZAQS010000530.1:0-2078 GCA_964486825.1 uncultured Anaerolineaceae bacterium
TGACGGTAAAGTTATCCAGGTCTTTCAACGGCAGCGTTTCTACGAGCATGCCAACAAAGGCAATTAAAGTGACCGCCGGCAGGTACGCCGCCAACGGCCCAGGGAAGACACCCGCGGCCACGAAGGCCGCCAGGACCCCCACTGCGAACAGCCAGCCACCCAGCAGCATCCCGGCCGACCCTGCCCACGATTTCCCCGGGTTCCAGGGGATTTTACGCTTTCCCAATCTGCGCCCGGCGATATCTGCCAGCCCGTCCCCCCCGCACAGTAACATCAGCGCCACAATGCCGGTGGGTGAATCCTTCCAGAAGAGCAGTGTGAGCGCCACGAACACGATCCCGTAGTACAACGGGCCGCGCAAGATCTCACGCCGGTCGCCGCTGCGTGACATCGATCGCACCGCCGCTTCGTCGTGGAGTATGCCCGTACCCACCAGGATGAATTGCAGCGTAATCGCAAAGGGCACGAAGGCCGCCAGGTAGCGCGCCTCAGGCGTCTCCCGGAACAGCAGCCAGCACAGCACGAACAGCGGGCCGGTTCCCATATGGATGATCTTCCGGCTCAGATCGTTACTGACCCAGCCACGGTGGGCGGTGAAGTTATTGACGCGCAGCCAGGCCAAGGCCAACACAAAGGTAACCAGCAGTGCGAGGATATTATTGGGTAGCATTCCGGTGTCGGTTTCGTTTAGAGGTTAAAGTGGATGGGTCGCAAGACAGCCGTTTACCAGCCGGTCTCCCCTGCGGTTGAGAGCCCGGCCAGCTTTCCCACCTGCTTGTACATGGTCACGTTGGTGAAGGGCTCTCCCAGGATGCCGTCGTGGATGGCCCACGAGCGCAGGCGGATGCTGCTGGCGGCTTCCGGGCCACGGAAGGGCGTCGAGCCGTCCAACAGAGGCAACAGGTCGCCCCCAGGAGAGAAACCGGACTGGATACGCTCCATGCGACGGCGGCCCTGTTGGTAGGCGAAGCCGTAGCGCTCAAACAGGATGGCGTTGTGGTAGTACAGCGGTTCGGCAAAGTGCAGGTCGTGTTGGAAGCTACACACGAAATTTTCGAAGGTGCGAATGGCTGGAGCCAGCAGTCGCAGGCCGCGCCGCACTTGGCCCGGCGCCAGGCCGGCTTCCATGGAGGCTTGTTCAGCCTCCAGGTTGCGGTGCAAGGTGCCAAATTGGGTGCGGGTCCCGTCCGGCAGGCGGTCTACATTGAAACGCGGGGAATCGGGATCGTTCAAGATATACAGCAGGATATGGAACTGCCCGTTAAGTGTATCGGTGATCTGCCCGTAAAGCACCGGGTCTGGGAAACCGGGTTGGTGGAAAAGCGACATGGCAGTGGTGGAGCTGCCGGATGGGCATTGCAGGTTCAGCAGGTCTTCCCCATCTGGAGTCCTCAAATCCTCGCTTATTTGAAATTTCTCCAGCAGTTCGGGAGGGATGATACGCGCATAAATGCGGCGCTTTTCCTCCGCCGACAGGTAGTTGATCCCGCTGATGGTGGATGGGCCCATGCTTATTCTCGCCTCCGCAACTGGCGCTCGATCTCACGCTTCGCATCCCGCTCGGCGATTGAGGCGCGCTTATCGTACAGCTTCTTGCCCTTCGCCAGGGCGATCTCCAGCTTGGCCCGCCCATCTTTCAGGTACACCCGCAGCGGTATGATCGTGACGCCCTTCTGGCGGACAGCCTCCCAAAGTTGCCTGATCTCGGAGCGGTGCAGAAGCAACCGGCGCGGCCGGCGCGGCTCGTGGTTGAAATGGCTGGCCTGTTCGTACGGCGCAACATGTGCGTCCATCAGCCAGGCCTGCTGACCATCCACCTGTACGTAAGCTTCTGCCAGGCTGATCTGACCGGCGCGGATGGACTTGATCTCGGTGCCTTTTAATTCCATGCCCGCTTCGAGCGTTTCCAAGAGGAAGTACTCATGGCGAGCTTTTCGGTTGGTAGCGACAACCTTAACGCTCATGTTGTGATTGTAGCATACTTACTGGCCGAACATCTCCATCAAGACCGGGTTGATGCGCTCCCAGTTCGGTCCCAGCACGTTCGCGCCGCCCACTGTTGTAAACGGGTTGACCAT
>CAZAQS010000531.1:0-2071 GCA_964486825.1 uncultured Anaerolineaceae bacterium
TTTGATTAAATAACCCGAGTTGCCACCTTGGTGAAGTGACAAGGATGACCTGCACGCCCCAATCGTCCCACTCGCTCAGGCCCTGGTCCTGCTGCTGTTCGAACTCGATGAGCTTGACCAGCTTGGGGGTGGACTTGAATCTTGCAAAAATGTTCTAGGGAGTCAAGGAGGATGCGTTACAGGTCTATGGATGGGACGTCGGGGATGCGCAGGTTGTCGGGGCGAGCCGGTAAGGAATGCGTTACAGGTTACACGGGTGGCTAAGAAGCCGCTTAAGCACGTTGCAGGTTCTATGGGTGGGTCGCCCGTACGGGGGAGGGACCGTCCACGAATGGTCGGTAAGAACCAGCACCCAGAATTTCACGAATTGGCTCGAAGGGGGAAGTGCAAAAGGGCGCATGAAGGGGAAGAGTCAGGTTACCAGGCGGGGAGCATGGTAACCAGGAGAAAATGACTTAATATGACAATCCTCCCCCTCTTTTCTCCTTGAGGGGGATTTTTTCGGTGGAAGCATGCCAGCCTTGATGTATAATATTTATAGGCCGCTATAGTGAAATATACAGCAAAGTTGGTTACTAGTTATGTGCAAATTAATGAGAGTAGGGTTAATAACATTCTATGAATCACAACGCAGAAATATCGCCAATTGAAGTCTTATTTCGGAAACAGGTACGCAAAGACCCGAAGGTTAAAAATGCCTATTTGCTTGTTCACTCAGACAAGAGCGGACTGCATATCAATTTGGCAGAAGGTGCGGGAGATAACGGTAAACCGACCCCGCAGCAGCCCAATTACATGGCCAGTGTCGGTAAACTGTTTACCTCTGTTATTGTCAGCATGCTGCATGAAAAGGGAGTATTGTCGTTTGATGATCGCATCAGCGACTACCTCGATTCCGAATTAATGGACGGCTTGCATGTCTATAAGGGGAAAGACTATTCCTCGGAAATTCAGATCCGGCATCTTTTAAATCAAACCTCCGGTCTGCCGGATAACTTCTATCCCTTGTTCAACAAACTGCTTGCAGACCACGACTTCGATGTAGGTCCGCGAGAAGCGGTCGAATGGGCAAAGAAGAATCTGACGCCCCAGGCTGTACCGGGCAAGAAATCGAAGTATACCGATACCAACTATCACCTGCTTGGTTTAATCGTTGAGAAGGTATGTGGAGAGCCGTTCCATGCCGTTCTGAAGAAACTGATTTTCGATCCTATCGGGATGAAACAAGCCTATATGCTCCACAACTCCGAACCTGAAAAGCCCTCTCCACATCCGGTAGCCGGTTTCTATTTCGATCAAACCCGGTTGAACGATATCAAAGGGTTTGCTGGCATTGACTATGCCGGTGGTGGTGTGGTGGCACCACTGGAAGACCTGCTGTTATTTTTGAAAGCGTTAGTAGGCCATCAATTGGTATCGAAAGAAACACTCGCAATAATGAAAAACGACAAGGCCATGCTTAACCCAGGATTTGATTACGGATACGGCATCTGGCAAGTCAGAACCATTCCGCTGCTTATGCCTGCAAAATATAAGTCTTGGGGCGTACTGGGGGCGACCGGTGCGTATATGTTTTACCATCCGGAACTGGAGGCGCATGTGATTGGAAACTTCAATCATACAGCTTGGGAAAGGAAATGCGTACGATTTATGTTCAAGGTGATGGACAAATTACGATAGAGGCTATTGGGAAAGACGAAGGGCAGCCACGAATTTCACGAATCGGCTCGAAGGGGAAGTGCAAAAGGACGCACAAAGGGGAAAAGGCAGGTTACCACGCGGGGAGCATGGTAACCAGGAGACGGATGGGGGAGGTCAGTCCGGCGAGACGTGGAGAACGCGCACGCCGGTGAGCGTTTGCTTGCCTTTCGGCTCCAGCTGCCGGCTTTCCAATCCCCCCAGGTCCAGGCCTGAGGCGGTGTAGGCCGCCTCGCTGATCAGCACTTCGCCTGGGCCAGCCAGGGAAGCCAGGCGGGCAGTGATATTGACATTATCGCCCAGGGCTGTGAAATCGGTAGGGTTGCCCCTCTCGCCGCCCACGACGCCGACATAGGCCAGCCCGGTATGCACG
>CAZAQS010000532.1:0-1179 GCA_964486825.1 uncultured Anaerolineaceae bacterium
CCATCAATTTGGGCTAGCGGATCACCGTATAGCACAAACGAGATCAACGTCTTCTGATCCTCACCGTCCAGGTAGCCCTGCCGGCGGTGCATTTCCTTGGCGAGCTGGATCTTCCCACGGCGCAGAGCTTCGCCAGCTGGAAGGTTTTCTCCCAGGTAATTCCAAAATGCGTATCCCAGCAGATCGGCGGCCGTTAATGGCGACGCGATGGCCCCATAGGCGGTACAGGTTGAGCCGGCTACCGCCTGGCTGCCGGAGGCCAGGAACTTGAGCAGCATTGAATCTTCTACCGAGCGGCCCTGGATGTGAGCGCCAAAACAAGCTTCGCTAAAAACTACCTGTGGGGCCCTGCCGTTGTTCAGGTGGTCGCCAACGTCCTGGGGCCGCATAGCAACTGGATAATCCGGGCCCTCGCAGGGCTCGGCCGGATCGATCTGCCCATACCATTCGACCGCATCCTCCAGGCCATGCAGGTTGAAGTAGCCTAGCCTGGCAGGCTGTAAATAAAGAGCAATAGAGGCGGCTAAAGCCGTGGGTTTTTCTGGGCTTTCCAGGATAGCATGGGGGTCTGACCCGTTGGAGCTGGAGACTTGCACCGGTGGGGACACCAGCATTGACCGCGCTTCTCCGATCGGCCTGTACACAGAAAGGGAAGCCCGCCGCCAGATGGCAGCTGTGTAGCCCAGGCTGGGACGGACCCGTACCGGACTCAGCCAGAAACGGTTCAGGAAGGCCTGCCACCAAACTGCGTACCAGGGCTTCTGCCGGGCATATTCTCTTTGCCGAGTAGCGACCTCGCGTAGGACGTGCACTAAGGGCCCAGGATCTGCCCCGATGCCACCAGGAAGCCTGCCAACCGGCCATTCCGGAATGAAATAATTCTCGTCCCGGGTACCATACGGATTATCGGAAGGCACATCCACATCCGCATCGTCGACCGGGTTGGGAAGGTGGTGGAATGGGATTCCCTCCGGTCCGCCCACGATCAATACGGCTCCGATCATCTCCCCTTGCTTACGAAGAGCCTCGTCCAGATCGGCCAGGGCCAATTTGAGGGACCAAGGGTCATTGTTCTTGGCCGGCTTCAATTTTAATGAGGACATACCTGCACTGCCCCGGTTAGCGAAGCCGTCATCGGCGTAATATAACAGGGCGTTCCAACTCTTCCGGGATTGGACT
>CAZAQS010000532.1:1189-1698 GCA_964486825.1 uncultured Anaerolineaceae bacterium
GAGGATGCGGGTGCCTATGCTGTCGTGCTCGAGACCGTCCCGGCCGCCCTCGGCTATCGGGCGTTCCAGCTCTTCCGGGTTTGGACTGCCTCAGCCACTTCTTTCATGGCCTCGTTGAGCAGAACCATGCTTTGTGGGCCGTACTGCGCCTCCAGGCCCTGGCGGCTGGTGAAGATAACATAAACCGGGAAGCGCCCGTCCAGACGGGCCAGCTGGGCTTGCTTCATAGTAGATGCTACCCGGTCTAGCTCGTTCTGGACCGAAAGCAGAGCCTCTGCCACGATTTCCTTTGTTTCTGCTTCGCTGAGACTACCCTCGGTAGCTGGTGTTTGTGTGTTTAGAGGTGACTCAGTTGGAGTTTTCCTTTGGGGGATTTCTTGGGTGAAGAAATCCGGCTGGTGCAGGTCTTCCAGGTGGGTTAGGGGGGGCAGAGAATATGGGGGTTCTTCCGGCAGGAGTTGCTGGACTTCCTGCCGCGAAAAAACTTGGCCCCGCGTGTTGTCCACAGG
>CAZAQS010000532.1:1708-1995 GCA_964486825.1 uncultured Anaerolineaceae bacterium
GGGAGATCACTAAGGAAGGCCCCGCGTAGGTCTCAGCTGGGAGCTGGTTCCAACCCAGGGCTGACGAGACTGCCGCGGGCATGGCTGTGTCCCAGGGGATCTGCAGGTGCTCTGGCCACAGGCTCTTATAGGGATGCTCTTTTCCCCACAAGCGTCCCGGCACCTGACCGCTAATATCCCTGGCAGCAGCCTGGTGGAGCAGGGCAACGGCGCGGTCTGATTCTCCACCATCCATGAGTGAATCGGCCAGGATGAGTGAAAAATGCAGGCAGTTTGGCCAGCGCTCG
>CAZAQS010000533.1:0-1988 GCA_964486825.1 uncultured Anaerolineaceae bacterium
CGACAGCAATCACAATCGTATCGTGGTGGCAACGTTGGACGGCAAGCTGCAGCAGTTTGCCCCGCCTATGGAAATTTACCGCCAACCGGAGACCCTGTTTGTAGCCGAATTTGTTGGCAGCCCGTCGATTAACCTCTTTAGCATGGATAATCCGTACGCTGCGAAGTTATCCAGGTCGATCCTCGATTACCTGAAGTTGGCGAGGGGGGATACGGAGGATTTGTCTCAAGTCCATACAGTCGGTATCCGCCCGGAAGCAATCCACATCTCCCAGGTGGAAAGCCCTGCACCGGATGGATACTGGTCTCATCAAGCTGTGATCGATACCATCCTCCCAACAGGGCCCGAGTGGATTGTCTCTGTAAGGATTGGCGAATGTATAATCTTTCTAACCACCGACTCCGAACCCAGCATGCAAGGACACGAGCCTATCAGCCTGTTTGTGTGTGATAAAGATTTCCATTTCTTTAACAATCAGAATACACGAATAGCGGACTCTCAGAAGGTACCAGTTGTAAGGTTGCCTGCATGAAGAAAGATAGCCGGCCAGAAGCAGTTTTATTCGACGCGGGTGGCGTCCTGATGGATGTAAAACCTCGCCCCGCAGGTTACCGCGAGATGGCAAGCGTGGTAGAAGCTTTCCTGGTCAGGTCGAGTGGAACTTGCCTGGGCGAGGCGCGTGTTTTGGCAGATCTAAAAGCTGCGGCAGCCGCATACAGCAACTGGAAGAACGCTCAATCCCGCAGAGCAGGACCGCGCGAGATCACCCACAGGGAATTTTGGGAAGACTTTGTAGCCGCGGATTGGCCCGCTGCCGCGCGCATGGCGGTAGCAGCACACGCCTCAGAGCTCAGCTGGCAGTATGAAGATGCTACCATGGAGCGCTCACCAATCGAGGGTGCTTGCCTCGTTCTGAAGACTCTCAAGGCCTCCGCGGTAAGGACAGGTATCGTAAGCAACGCTCTGGTGGGCGGTTTGACCCGGGCGTTGATGCGTGAATACGGTTTCGCCCGTTATCTGGATATTCAAATTTACTCGGATGAAACCGGGATTCGAAAACCGAATCCAGAGCTTTTCTATTGGGCGACAACCAGCCTCGGTGTGACTCCACAAAAAACGTGGTATCTTGGGGACAAGTTAGATCGGGACGTATTAGCCGGACGCAGGGCTGGGATTGGCAAGGTGATTCTTTTGCCGGATGAGAATCAAGAAACCGGACCGGTAGTCGTCGCACAGCCGGATGAAATTATCGCCAGGCTGGTGGATCTGCTCGCATTGATTCCAGAATTAGAACCAACCCCTCCACAGTAAATAAGCTTTTATCTAACCGAAACTTCAACGAATGGAAAAAATGGAAAATTCTCAAGAACTTAAACTTTTTTCGCTTAAATTAATGGATATCGCGGCCGAAAGCGCACTCAAGGTAGCCCCTTATTTGTTGAAAGTATTTGAAGAGGGGATCACTCCCGAGGAAAAGAAAGGCTATCACGATCTGGTCACCGAAGCGGACAGAAACGCTGAGGCCATCCTGGTAGAACACCTGATCCAATCTTATCCTGATTCTTGTGTCATCGGAGAAGAGAACGGGAAACAAGGAGCAGGCAAAGTAAGCTGGATCATTGACCCGATTGACGGGACCAACAATTTTGTTTCAGGCATCCCCCTCTTTTGCGTATCCATAGGTGTTGTTTATCAAGATCAAGCAGTGGCAGGCGTCATTTATGATCCCTTGCGGAAGGAAATGTTCAGCGCTTCTCTTGAAGGCGCATTCCTGAACGGAGAGCCCATCGTCTCCAGAGGACACATCAACGACCAAGCCTCCCTGCTGCTGACGGGTTTCCCTTACGAGAGCGGGGCCGCCCGCCAGGAAGATTTTTCCTATTACCAGCAAATTGTCGAAACCTTTCACGCAGTAATGCGTCTTGGCTCAACCGCTCTGGAACTGGCCTTCGTCGCCAGCGGGCCGGCAGACGTAACCTTCCAAACGA
>CAZAQS010000534.1:0-1984 GCA_964486825.1 uncultured Anaerolineaceae bacterium
GTAATCCACCCTGTCAAAGCGATCCCACTCTTAAGGATAATACCACTATTTCGGAGTAGACGACCCTTTTTTCTGAGAGCGTAAGGCCCGCTTGATCTTATTCCAGTAGGTCTGGACGAGATTCGCACGCTCGGTTGTGATAGTATGCCGGCTGTAGCGAGCTTCGACGAACGCGTTTGTCAGCGACTTTAAGTCTTCATCCACATCCGGTAGATCGCCCTCCAATTTCTCGGCATATTCAAAAGGTGTTTGTGAAGGTCTGCGCGGCATACCGCTCTCCTGCCCTCGCCGCAGCATCATCAAATAAAAGAATAGCACCCTTTGCCGAGGGGGCAGCTTGCTTGGATTCACGAATTCACCGGACCGAAGCGGGCTAACCAGATCCTGAGTTCTACGCAACCTGATTGCCAACTCCTGAGCCGCAGAGCGAGCACCCCGTTTCGCACGTCTGAAACCGGCAGACAGCTGTTCCCAAAATGCGACCAGGTAATGCCAACCCGGGATACCCCTCAAGCGCTTCAACAGGTGCTCGTTTTGACGAATAAAGATCGAAAAAGCATAGCCAGTAATAGCTATAAAGAGCACCCAGAACAAGATCGAGCGCAGCACCTCCCACCAGGGTAGAGCACCAGCCCCGTCCATGAGAGGCACAGGCGGGACAAATTCGGGGGGAGGCAGCCTCTCTACTGGCTCCGGGATTTCAGCTGGATCTACAAATAAGCTCATCAAGAAGATCAGCGGCAAGGACAAAATGTAGAAAATAAAGGCAATGATCGAGAAGAATAAGTTGAACAGATAAGCCAGCGTGGCGAGCAATCCCATGGAGTATCCCGTGGGCAAAATGAAAGCCAGGAGGCTTATTCCTGCCAGGAACAGCAGGCTGTAAACCAGCCATTGGCGGCTCATGTTGTGACTGAGCGGGATTTGTTCCATGGCCCACACCGCCCGCCGGGAAGCAAAATGAGCCAGCGTGGTTAATGCCAACCCGAACAGGAAATACAGCATCACATAGGATAATCCATAGGTAGGGACAGGCCGTTCGCCCCAGATGGTTTGGTAATCCCAGCGCACCAGAGCAGTGACGAAAACCATGATCATCCCAATTAAAAAGATCCTGGCTACCAACTCCCGGCGTACAGCAGTCCGGTCACTGAAAATACCGATTTCAACATCCATCTCTACCAGGAACTTGTCCCCTTCCAGCTTCAAGAGCTGCTCTGAAAAGCCTCCACTCAAAGCCCAAATGATAAAAGACAATAACAGGACAAAAATAGTTTCTCCATCAAAGAAATGGATCAAGAAGTCTTCTCGCCACAACGGCAGCTGGACTAATAGCTGATCCAGGCCTTTAGAAAGTGTTACGACCAATTTAACGACCAGCGTAATGACCACCCACTCGACCAGGCGGTAAACCAGGCGTGAAGTGATCAGGTCGGCTTCCCGGCGAACCAGCCGCCGGCTGTACATGGCCTCCAGAGACACCCAAAAAACCAGCCAGGGGATATAAACAACCTGCCAGCCAGGGACAATACGTCGTGCGAGATGCTGGATGGATACCGCAAAGCATATCATCATACCGGCCACCAAAAGATGGCTGGCAATCACCCCAAACTTTTCATTGACCTGAAAGGATTCGAGCAGGGACGACCTGGACATAAGCTTATTATCTCCACATATCCAGATCGCTCTCGGTGAGGATGGAATACAGCGGGAAGTGAAAATAGCGCGCCCTGGCCTGGATGCTCGTGAAAGCGTTGATGCGGCCTACCAAAACGAGCACTAAGTTCAGACCGAAGCGCCGCAGCTGGAAAAGCTCATCAAACAAGGCTTCGTCCATATGCCCGGAGATCAAGATCAGGGTTGTCCCCCAGGGCAGCTTTCCATGCTCCTGGCGCAGCCGCTCGAGGGCTGGGACTGTATCCGCAGCCTGGACTCTTGCCAGGATGTCCAGGATGCGCATCAGGTGGCCGCTGCCCCTGGAGGG
>CAZAQS010000535.1:0-1956 GCA_964486825.1 uncultured Anaerolineaceae bacterium
GGCCACACCGCCCGGCTGCCCGATGAAATGATCGTGGTATAGGGCCAGCGGCAGGCCAGGTTCGGCAATGAACTCATTGAAGAGTTGATTGGCCTCAGCGGCGCTGAGCCCGCCCGGAGCGAGCGCATAGATCAGGAAACAACGCGGTTTTTTGATCCGCCCGGCAGCTTCGTTCATAATAGATTAATTTTACCGCTAATCTGGCATATACAGGCCACCGGAGTCTTCCAGCCAATCTGCGATCCGCTCAACAGCGGCGGGGATGTCATTATCAGAAATATCCAGCTTCAGGTTGGGGAGCAGAGAGCCTGCGACAAGCCCATCCATCAGTTCCTGTTCACGGACAAAAGCGCTGAGATCATCGTATTGGGAGGGCTTGCCGGAGACTTTTAGCCGCTCCGCACGCGCTGCTTCGAACGAGTCGGGCGTCCGGGTACAGTAGACCAGCCTGAAGTTCAAAGGGAGGATGCGCTCTTCCATCCAGTGAAAGTCAACCTTTTTGCCGTAGGCCTGGAACTGGTAGGCCTGGGTCGAAATATGGAAGCGGTCCACGATCCAGGAATAATATTTTTGCAGCTCGAACAGGCGCGTCCAGGTCGCATAGGTTTCCATCGCCAGGCCTTCCTCCTGCGGCTCAAAGTTGATCGGTCCGCGTCCCCAGGGATAATTGGTGAAGGCGCACCACTCCGCAGAGATCAAAGGAGAGTGATAGCGATATTTACGCGGCCCCACAATGCGCGGGTGCTCGTTGAGCTCGAACGCGATCTCGGTCTTGAACGTCAGGCGCGTGCCCTCCAGGATGATTTTGGGTGTAAGTTTGTTTCCCATTCCCTTCCTTCTACGCTTATTTATATGTGAGTTCTTTCGGAAATCCGTGTGGACGCCCGAATTTGAGGATACGAGCGTGCGAACGTATGTGCACGGCCAGTATAATCGATTGTTATTCTTAAACTAAAATGCTATACTTTATCTGATTATTCTTCAATTACTGGTTTAACGATGTTGGAATTGCTTGAACGCGATGCATTTATGAGTGAGCTCGGCGTAATGCTAAAAGAAGCATTGGCTGGCCAGGGACGTGTGGCGTTGGTGTATGGCGAGGCTGGGATTGGCAAGACCTCTCTGGTAGTGCATTTCACTCGTGCGCATCAAGGCTCCGTTCGCGTGTTGTGGGGTACATGCGATTCCCTTTTCACGCCCCGCCCGCTTGGTCCCTTACACGATATTGCCATGCAAGTAGAGGGAGAATTACCTGCGCTTCTTAACTCGAGCACAGATCGACAGGCCATTTTTTCCGCGACCGTCGTTGAGTTGCAAGAACGTCCGACCATTGTTGTCTTCGAAGATGCTCACTGGGCGGATGAAGCCACACTTGACCTGGTCAAGTTCCTTGGCCGGCGTATCCAGCGCACAGCAACACTGTTGATCCTGACGTACCGTGACGACGAGTTTAGCCCAGAGCATCCTTTGCGGCTCGTCCTGGGAGATTTACCATATGCTGCGACAAACCGGCTCCAGCTTCCACCCCTCTCCAAGCCATCCGTATTTGCTCTCGCCAGCGTTGTGGATCAAGCCGAGCGTGCCGAGGAATTATTCGTTACCACTAGCGGTAACCCGTTCTTTGTAACTGAAGCGCTGGCAAGCAAAACCAAAGGTGTGCCATCTACCGTTCGTGATGCTGTGTTGGCGCGTGCTGCACGTTTATCTCATCCTGCTCGAGCCGTATTAGATGCTGCGGCGGTAATTGGATTGCGTGTTGAGTCTCGGGTTTTGGCAGAGGTCATTGGTGCAGAATCCGCCAACGTTGAAGAGTGCATTGCAGGTGGAATGCTTCAGATCCAAGGTGATGACTACGCTTTTCGACATGAGCTCGCCCGGCAGACCATCCTCGAAACAATTCCTCCTGAACGAAGGCTGGCGCTGCACCGCATGATATTGTCAGTCTTGAAAGAATCA
>CAZAQS010000536.1:0-1950 GCA_964486825.1 uncultured Anaerolineaceae bacterium
ACTTCCGGCACGAACAGGATTCCGTCACGAAAATCCACACCTACCACGTCCATCCCTGCTACCAGACCTTTGGTAAGCACGTCGTAGGGGGTCAAGCCGCGCTCGAGCAGCTCGTTGACCGAGTTGACCACCTCGGTCGCCAATCCGTCGTAGAGATCGTCCTGGATCAGCTCCAGGATTTCTTCTGTTTCCAGACTTTTGATGTCGACCTCATCGCTCATTGAATATTCTCCTTCGTCATGATTTGTAAACCAGTCCTGTTTCAGGGCCGGTAAATTTTATTCCTTCTCGGGTGGATCACCGGCTTCTGTGCCGGCGTACTTTTCACGGATACGGTTCCGTCGCCCACTACGCGAGACCCCCGTCTGCTGAGATGGCAGGTGGCCTTGCAGAGATGGAAAAGCATCTCGGGCGTGCGGCATATCCAGGGCAGCTACGAACTCGTCCTGAAAAGATGATTCCAAAGGTGTAGCAATATGCACTGCCCAGCGAGCCAGCTCGGAGGCTTTCAGCCGCAGTCCCCGGTTCAGCAAGGCAAAGCGGGCTCCATCCCCCGCAGCATTACCCACTGCCGTCACCTTTTGCAGGTCGCAGTCGGGAACCAGGCCCAGCACCATGGCGTGGAAGGGGTCGATGAAGTTGCCAAAGGCCCCCGCCAATACAATCCGGTCCACTTTCTGGATGCCGAGCTTGTTCATCAACAACTTAGCGCCTGCATACAAAGCAGCCTTGGCAAGTTGGATCTGGCGTACATCATTCTGGGTGATGATAATGGGCGCGCCGGTGGCAGACTGGTCTGCATCGACCAGCACGTACCCGGCGGTTCGCCCATTATAGCGCAATCTGGTAGTTCGTTCGGCGGCTGTTTTTTCGAATAAACCACGCGCATTGAGCACACCGGCCAGGTAAAGCTCGGCCACCGCCTCGATGATGCCGCTGCCGCAAATACCGGTCGCTCTGGCTTGCTCGGGAAAACCTACCCCAGCGCCCGGCCCGATCCAACCGTCGTGCCCGATTACCCGCACGCGCGGCTCGAGCGTCTGGCGATCGATACGCACTCGTTCGATCGCCCCTGGAGCAGCGCGCTGCCCGTGGGTAATCTGTGCGCCTTCGAAAGCCGGGCCTGTCGGGCTTGAGGCTACCAATACCTGGCGCCTATCGCCCAGGACAATCTCGGCGTTTGTGCCTACATCCACCACCAGCATCATCTCATCTTGCTCGTGGGGCGCCTGCGCCAGTTGTACGGCTACGTTATCTGCACCTACATGCCCAGCAATAATGGGCAGGGTGTGCAGGCGGGCCGCCGGGTGCAGGTCCAGGCCGATATCGGAGGCCCTCAAGTCCAGGGCAGAGCTTAGCGCCAGGGCAAAGGGCGCACCGCCCAGTTCACGCGGGTGAATGTTTAAAAAGATATGGTGCATGATGGTATTGCCGACCAGCACTACCTCCAGGATATCATCCGTCCCCAGACCGGCTTCCTGTACACATCGCTCCGCCAGTTCATTGAGGGTGCGGATGATGGCCCGGTTCAGGCGCGCCAGCCCCTGGGGTTCGCTATTGGCGTAGCTGACCCGGCTCATTAAATCCTCTCCATAACGTACCTGGGGGTTCATGGCTGCCTGGGTTGCCAGGACAGCACCTGTTCGCAGGTCGCAAAGGTGGGCGGCTACCGTTGTAGATCCGACATCCACCGCCAGGCCGTAAATGCCTTCTTTATATCCCGGCTCCACCCGCAAAATCAGGCGCTCCTGCCACAAGGTAACGGTAATTGCCTGGTGGCCCTCCCGAAGGGAATCCTGGATACCCCGTAAGACGCTTGGGTCGGCTTCGATCCCCTCCAGATCCCACTGTTCGCGCAGCGCAACAAGGGTGCGTTCCAGATCTCCGCGTGGATCGCTCATATCCGCCGCCGGCACTTCGACGTACACCTGGCGCACGGCCGGATCGATC
>CAZAQS010000537.1:0-1947 GCA_964486825.1 uncultured Anaerolineaceae bacterium
GACCCTGAAACAAATGAGATTAGTACGAATGCAACCCAGATCATAAAATGATTATATTCCATACCACCCCCTTGTTCAAACTTGGCTCCCATCGAAACAATGAGCAGCGATTATGTCGATTTGTCTTTGGTTTCTCCTTTTAGTTGCCGACCTTCTGCCATATCTCCATAAGTTTCCGGTTCCAGGGCACATTTTCCAGAAACGAACGCCTCATCTCTTCATCGTCAATCGTAGCTGCCCGTTCCTGCAAGAAACGATGGCCCTCCTCCAAAGTTTTGGTTGCCCTTGGGTCTTCGTTCGCTTTTAACACCTGGTAACTTGTCAGGTATACCTGCAGAGGCTCCTCTGTGCCGAGAAGATTGTGGGATTCAAGGTGCTGCAGGATTTCCTCCACATAAGCTAGAGCGTTTTCCACCTTTCCACCCCATAGGCTCACCCGCGCCAGTCCGGCCAGCGCTTCGATGGCCCGATTTTCCAATCCCAATTCTCTAAACATATCCACAGCCTTACTGAAGTGATGGCTGGCTTCTTTGAGACGCCCTACTGTGAGCAAAGCCTGGCCCAGGTGAGAATAACCGGCTGATTCGTATAATACACTGTTCCCTTCTTGGGCGAGATCAAGGGCCTGCTGTGCTTTTTCCAGGGCAGCCTGGTTGTCTCCAATATACTCCATTAACAAGCTCGAGCTGAGCAAAATTGAACTCCGACCCTTAACGCTGCCCACTTCTTGCGCCATCTCCAATGCTTCCTCATACCAGGCTCCCGCCTGCCTGAAATTTCCTAAGTCACGCGCGGTTTCTGCCAGGTTCCCCAAATGGATGAATTCTGAATACCTGTCAAGGATCTCGCGGCTAATCAGCAAAGCTTGCCGGTTGAACCGCTGAGCCTCGGCATAATTCAATTGTTCACGGGCGATAACCCCCAGATTGCCTAATAGGATTCCCTCAATACGCCTGTCCCCGGTCTTTTGTATCAATTGTAAGGCGGCTTGGAAATGAGATTTCGCCTCGATGTAGTTTCCCTGACCCCAGAATGCCACCCCAAGGTTCCCTATCGCCTTGCCTTCCCCATAAGTGTCGTCCAGTTGGCGGTAGATTTGCAAAGCGGCCGATAAATAAGTCCTGGCCTGCTCGAACTCGCTCTGATCCGAATAATGGGGTCCCAGGCTCATTAAAATATCTGCTTCTAATCTGGACTTCCCGGCTGTACGAGCAAGAATTAAAGCCTGTTCAAACTTGTCCAGCGCTTCCGGGCCTGAGAGTTGAAAATCATGCGATCGTCCCCACAAATAATATCCCTCCGCCTCGATATCGACTGCACCGGCTTGCTGCGCCAGCCCGATAGCTTGTTGAGCGGCGCTCGCGGCTGCCTGGTAATCTCCTGTCGAAAATGAAAAATTTGCCTTGCGTAGCGCCGCCTTAGCCCGGTAAACGTCATCCCCTATCTTGTCGGCGAGTTGCGCCAGCGTTTCCAGATCGGCCATCTGCTTTTGGCGGTCGCCTTGCAGGTGCAGTACCATCTCGCGGGCTAAGAGGATCTCATAACGTGTGTATACGTCGCTCCCGGAGGTGAGTTCCAAAGCTCGCGAGTAAGCATGGACCGCCTCCGCGTTGGCAAATTTTGCCGCAGCTTGTTGGCCGGTTCGCTGGTACCACCTGCAGGCCGGCTCCCGTTCCCCTGCCTGCTCGTAGTGCAGAGCGATCAAGGCCGCATACTCGTCTGTCCGCTGGCTGGGCTGTGTGACTTGCTCCAACCAACGCGCTGCGCGGGCATGGTATGCACGCCGGTCTGGTTTAAGTAAGCTCTCATAAGCCACGTCTCTCAACAGGCTGTGCTTGAATAGGTACTCCCGAGTGTCCTCAAAACTTGATAGCTCCCGCCAATAAATAATTTCTCTGCCACGCAGCTCTCCCAACAGTTTATGAGCGGCTGGTAGACTGACTTCAT
>CAZAQS010000538.1:0-1941 GCA_964486825.1 uncultured Anaerolineaceae bacterium
TCTGAAATATGACAGTAAACAGGTCGAAACCATGCCATATATAACTATCAATTCATAGGTGGAAAGATTAAACTTAGTAATTGGAGTGACTGAGCAAGTTGTGAAAAAATAGCGCACTGTACGGTGCGATAATTTCAGGTCATTCGTGAAAGATCCGGATTGAGCTTCCGGAAATTCCGAAGACCGATAATTTTTGTTAACACAGTAAGGAGAATACGATGACACGACCCGTGACCACCATTGACGGCAATGAGGCAACCGCCTTTGTCGCTCATAAGGTAAATGAGGTGATTGCCATTTACCCCATAACTCCCTCATCGGGTATGGGAGAGTTAGCAGATGAATGGTCGGCCTTGAAACGCCCGAACCTATGGGGATCGATCCCCCTGGTGGTAGAAATGCAGTCAGAAGGCGGCGCTGCCGGAGCGGTACACGGAGCGCTGCAAGCAGGCGCGTTAACCACAACCTTCACCGCTTCCCAGGGCCTGCTCCTGATGATCCCCAATATGTATAAGATCGCCGGTGAGCTAACCCCGACGGTCTTCCATGTCTCAGCCCGCTCGCTGGCTGCCCAGGCATTATCGATCTTTGGTGATCATTCCGACGTCATGTCTACCCGCTCGACAGGGTGGGCCTTGCTTTCCTCGAACTCGGTTCAGGAAGCGCAAGACTTCGCCCTGATCGCCTCCGCAGCCACCCTGGAAGCGCGCCTCCCGTTCCTGCATTTCTTCGACGGGTTCCGGACCTCTCACGAGGTCAATAAGATCGAACAGCTTACCGATGAGGATATGCGCGCCATGATCAGCGATGAGCTGGTTCAAGCCCACCGGGCGCGCTCTCTTTCCCCTGACCGGCCTGTGCTACGCGGCACCGCCCAAAACCCAGACGTTTACTTCCAGGGACGCGAGACGGTCAACCCCTTCTATGCCCAATGCCCCGAGATCGTGCAGAAGACCATGGACAAGTTCGCCAGCCTGGTTGGGCGCCAGTATTCCCTGTTCGATTATGAAGGCGCGCCGGACGCCGAGCGTGTCATCGTTCTGATGGGCTCTGGCGCAGAAACTGCGGCTGCCACCGCGCTGTCCCTGGCTGCGCAGGGCGAAAAGGTAGGCGTTTTGAAAGTACGCCTGTTCCGCCCCTTCTCCGTCAAGCACTTCCTTAACGCGCTGCCCCCTACCGTCAAAGTCATCGCTACCCTCGACCGCACCAAAGAACCCGGCTCCGCTGGCGAGCCCCTCTACCAGGACGTGATCACCGCCCTGAGCGAGAGCGAAGGCCGCTATTCGCCGCGCGTCGTGGGTGGGCGTTACGGGCTTTCCTCCAAGGAGTTCACGCCTGCCATGGTCAAAGCCGTTTTCGATGAGCTTGCCAGGCAGGATCCCAAGAATCATTTCACGGTCGGCATCAATGACGATGTCACCCACTCCAGCCTGCAGGTCGATCCTACCTTCTCCATCGAGCACAAGGACACCGTCCGCTGTGTGTTCTGGGGCTTAGGAGCCGATGGCACGGTTGGCGCTAACAAGAACTCCATTAAAATCATCGGCGAAGAAACGGAAAACAACGCCCAGGGTTATTTCGTATACGACTCCAAAAAGTCCGGCGGCGTAACCGTCTCGCACTTGCGCTTTGGTCCCAAGACGATCCGGGCGCCCTACCTGATCAGCCAGGCCAACTTCGTGGCTTGCCACCAGTTTGGCTTCCTGGAGCGCTTCGATGTGCTCAAATACGCCCAGCCGGGCGCCATCTTCCTGCTCAACAGTATCTACGGGCCGGAGGAAGTTTGGGACAACCTGCCGCGTGAGACGCAGCAAGCCATCCTCGAGAAGGGATTGCGCCTGTTCGTGATCGACGCTTACGAAGTGGCCCATAAGACCGGTATGGGTTCGCGCATCAACACCATCATGCAGACCTGCTTCTTCGCCATCAGCGGCGTGCTGC
>CAZAQS010000539.1:0-1937 GCA_964486825.1 uncultured Anaerolineaceae bacterium
CGTTATTCCCCCGGAATGCTCGTACCGCCGCTGCTACAGACAAGGGCATCGACCCCAGGTGCACGGGGATATGGGCAGCCTGGGCGATCATGCTGCCTCTGCTGTCGAAGACAGCGCAGGAATAATCGCGCCGCTCCTTGATATTGGGCGAATAGCTGGCCTTTTTTAGCACAACGCCCATTTCTTCGGCAACGGAAGCTAGCAGGTGCTTGAAGATCTCCAGTCGCACTGCTGAATAGCCGTTGGAAGGATCATGATGATGAGGACCTTCCTCGTTCATGGGTTCTCCTCTTTCGCTGCAATGGTCACCACCAGGTTCAAGTAGCCGTCCACCAGCGTCTCATCCCCCTCCCCGATCAGGATGGTGGTGTCCGAGCGGACGATGATGGCCGGGCCAGGTAGGGTATTCCCCGGGCGAAGGTTTTCATAGCGGTAAAAGGGGATATCTGAGGTAAGCGCCTTATCCCCTGCCCCGCCTTGTTGGAGCACTACCGGGCGGTAGTCCAACAACGCCGCCGCGGGATCGTGATGGACAAACTCCGCGGACGGCAGCGGAGGCGCCTGGCCCTTGCCGCTGGCGCGCGCCCTTAGGTTGACGATCTCCAGGGGCGCTTCGAGATTGGCGTAGCCGTAAGTAGAGCGGTGGATCTCGTGGAAGTCATGTAGGGCGCCTTCCCCGGATAGATGCCAGGGAACGGTCAGCTCGTAGGATTGCCCGGCGTAGCGCATATCCAGGAATTTTTCCAGGCGGACATCACCCGGCGCGACGCCCTCCGCCAGCACTTCCTCAAAACCACGCCTGACCAGCGGGTCAAGGGCGGCCGAGATCTGCTCCAGAGGTGTATCGCCCGGCAGCATGACAGTCTGGGTGTAATCCTTGACCACGTCCGCGGCCAGCATCCCAAAAGCCGACAGTGTGGAAGCTGTCGGAGGGATCAATACCTGGGGGAGCTCCAGCCGGCGCGCCAGGTCTGCCGCGTGCAGTCCGCCGGCCCCGCCAAAGGAAAGCAGGCTGAAATCGCGCGGGTCGAAACCCCGTTCAACGGAGATGACCCGCAGGGCGCGCTCCATATGAGCGTTGACGACTTCGATCACGCCCAGGGCAGCTTGCAACGGGTCCAGGCCCAGCTCTTCTCCCAGTCCCCTCAGGGCTTCAAAGGATCGCTCCGGGTACAGGGGCATCTCCCCGCCCAGGAAGTGATCTGGCGCCAGGCGGCCCAGCAGCAGGTTGGCGTCCGTAACGGTCGGCAGGCTCCCCTTCCCGTAACAGGCTGGGCCGGGGTCCGCGCCTGAGCTCTGCGGGCCAACCCGAAGGGCTCCACCCAAATCGGTGGAGGCGATCGAGCCGCCTCCCGCGCCGATAGTATGGATGTCCAGGACCGGGATGCGGATCGGGCAACCGCTCACGACCGATTCGTTGGTGACTTGTGTAGCACCCTTGATCAGCGAGACATCCGTGGAAGTCCCGCCCATATCGAATGTCAGGATCCTGACCTCTCCGTCTGGACGGGTCAGGCTAGCCTCGCTCGAGCTTAGGGCCAACCGGGCGACAGCCAATGCCCCGACCACGCCCCCCGCCGGCCCGGATAGGATGCAGCGTACCCCGTTGCGGCGCGCCTCGCCCAGGCTGATATGCCCGCCATTGGATTGCATTACCCGCAGGCGCGTCTCCCGCCCTGGCCTGCTTTCCAGGTCGTTTTCCAGGTCTGCCAGGTAACGGTCCAGGACCGGCGAGACGTAGGCGTTGACGGCGGTCGTGCTGGTACGCTCGTACTCGCGGTACTCGGGCAGGATCTCGGAAGATAGGGAAGCCAGGAATCCGGCCTCGCGCAGCGCCCTACCGATGGCGAGCTCGTGCTCAGGATGCAGGAAAGAGAACAGCAGGCTGACCGCCACCGACTCGATGGCAGTGATGTTGCGCAGCGCCAGGCTGAGCG
>CAZAQS010000540.1:0-1922 GCA_964486825.1 uncultured Anaerolineaceae bacterium
AGGCTAGCAATTGCCAGAAAGGGATAAGGTCCCTTCTATAAAAAAACCCGCCGTGTAGACGACGGGGAACTTTCTAAAGCCAGCCTCACTCATTCGAGTACGGGCCGATGCACGGCCGATACTCTTTGCCTTGATAACGGTGGCAGCTCCGGCTCAGGCTACTCAGTCGGGATCACCCGCCTTTCACCTTGCGGCTCCAAGGGCCATTCAGCGCTTACCTCCGGGCAGGACTTCCACCAGCCGCCTGCTCTCTGTGCCTTGGTCAAACGCGCTTACTCTTCCTCTTCACAGCTTTTTGAGAGATTTCAATTTGGTTAGTTTATATCAAAATTATCGTTAGGTGTCAAATTAAGCGTCCATTAATAATAGAGAACGCACCTGCCGGTTGTCGAGCCATTAATGTGACATTTATCTTCCATTAAGGGATAAATAGCAGGTTACTCGAAAAATTTACATCGGTACAATTAATTAATGGGGGTTTAGGGAAGGGTTTAACAGGGGTTCATTAATAATCTCCGCCAGCTAATACAGCTCATCTATTCTTGTTGGCAGCAGCTCTGCTTACAGAGTTGATCACTGTAGCTCAACCTGGTGTCCAGGTCTTTGATTCAGTTACAGCCTACCAATCATGTGGATTGGGGGTCCATCGGTATCTACTAATGATAAAGGAGTTGGTTATGAGTAGAAACAGAATCTGGCTTACCGCTATAGTGTTTTGTTTAACCGGTCTGGCGCTTATCTTTGCAGCTGCAATGGCAGCCAAACCGTCTCCGCTGACACCGCTGGAGCAACTTGGCAAGGCGCTGTTCTTTGAAAATATCTCCTCTCCAGCCAAGAGTATGTCCTGCGCAGCGTGCCATGCTCCCGCCACCGGTTGGACAGGACCCATCGCCGGCATCAACCTGCACGGTGCTGTGTACCGTGGAGCTGAACCAACCCGATTTGGCAACCGAAAACCACCCAGCTCTGCCTACGCCAGCTTCAGCCCGGTTTTCTATTATGACGAGGAAGAAGGCGAATTCGTGGGCGGAAATTTCTGGGACGGGCGCGCCACAGGGGAGCGGCTAGGCAGCCCCACCGCTGAGCAAGCTCTCGGGCCATTCTTGAACCCCGTCGAGCAGAACATGTCCAACGAGCAGGCCGTCTGCGAACATATCGCCAGGACGAAAATAGCGGGACTGTTCGAACAGGTTTGGGGCCAGGGCTCGCTGGACTGCAGCGAGCAGGGCGCCTTAGCAACCTACGACCTGATCGGCCTTTCGATCGGGGCTTACGAAGCCTCTGATGAGAAGAACCCGTTCAGCTCCAAGTATGACCTGTATTGGAAAGCCTGCCTGGAGGCCGGCAATAGCGAAGAAGCCTGCGGCCTGGCCGAAGGCGAGCAGGCCGTGTTGGATCCCCAGGGTATCCTCACCGAACAGGAGTTCGATGGGTTGATCGAGTTTGGAGAGTACTGCTCAGATTGCCATATCAGCCACCAGTCTGGACCGAACGGCGTTCCGCCGCTTTTCACCGACTTCCGCTTTGAAAATATTGGCGTACCGAAGAACCCCCAGAACCCCTTTTACAATATGGACACGGTATACCTGGACGATGGCACCCCAATCAACCCTCTAGGGAAGGACTATATTGACTTCGGGTTGGGAGACTTCCTGCGCAGCCGGCCCGAGTGGGCTCATCTGGCGGCGGAGAACGACGGCAAATTCCGCACCCCGACATTGAGAAACGTAGACCTGCGTCCCGGGAAGGGTTTCCCCAAAGCGTATATGCATAACGGGGTGTTCAAGTCCCTGGAAGAAGTAGTCAGCTTCTACAACACCCGCGATCTCCCTGAGATGGGATGGCCGCCGCCCGAAGTGGATGTAAATCTCAACGATGAGCTGTTCGAAGGCTTGCCCATTGGTAATTTCGAGCTGGATGCC
>CAZAQS010000541.1:0-1907 GCA_964486825.1 uncultured Anaerolineaceae bacterium
GTTTCCTTTTGCGCCAAAGCCTGGTAGGCCTGCCAGGACAGGTCGCGCTGGCTGGTTAAATCTTGTTGGCGAGCCTTCTCGTTCTCCAACTGGGTTTCCAGATCGCGCAACCGGGCAGCCACGTTCTCAATGGAGGCATGGCTTTCACCCTGGGAGACATCTTCCGCCAGCGCCATGATGAGAGCTTCTGCCTGCGCTTTTTCCCCTTCAGCCAGAGCGACGATGACCTGCAGATCGGCAACGTAATTCGCGGTGGTGTCTTTTATACCGCTGTCGCTATTGAGCTCAAGAGAGAGAGACAAACTGGGCGAGGTTTGCCGGTTTTGGGAAGCGGTATCAGGATTGGCAGAATCCACCGGGCTGCTGAGGGTGAGAAGATGGGCGCGGGCAATCAATATGGCCAGAGCATCACCCATATTCCCTGCTTCCGAGCGGCTGCCTCCCTGCAGTTGCCGCAAGAGGGCTTCGGCCTGGACCTGAAAATCCTCCATGGCATGCTTGCGCTGGTTGTAGTAATTGATCCTCCAGGTGTGCTCGTTGGCCAGGTTTGTGAATAATACTTTGGCTTCCTCGACCTGTTTTTCTAAAGTATGGATGCGGCTTTCCCCAATAAAGGTCTCCAGGTTGGCCTGAGCTGCCAGGTATTCTGCTCTGGAGGTCTGCAGCTGGGTCTGGATATCCGGCAATGGCTGCTCGCCGCTGTAAGCCAGGTTGATGGCCTGGGCTGTTTGCTGAGCCCAGGCATTGGCAATTTTAGCTGCCAAAATTGGATCGGAAGCCGACGCTTTGACCAGGATGGCATCCCCTCGATTCTCTAAGTTCACACTTGCCTTAATATGCCCAACTTCCCGTAGATCAGGAGGCAGGTTTTTCGCTAAGAATTGTATCGTACTCAAGGCGAGAGAATCGCTTTTGGCGATAGAAAGCAAAGCATTCATGCGGGCGCTTTGATCGACCGGTTCACTCACCGTGGGGAACTGCTGTGCCAGGGAGAGCGTAGAACGGCTGCGAGCCAGCAGGAGGGTCGCTGTGGCCTCATACGTATGGGGTTGCGCCATACCGATTGCCAGAGCAGCGGCGCCGGCCAGGATGGCCAACAAAGCAATGACCCACCAGCGCTGGATTAACGTTAAGAGATAGGGGCGCAGATCAATCTCGTCGTCATATACGGACATGTGGTTCTTTCTCCGTAAATAGGATTTGTTTTTGCCGGGGCTATTATACCTGATCCTGGTTGGATCAATAAGCGCCCTTACGGCGCAATACCACCCCCACAGTCTTTGCCAGTATGCGAATATCAAGAAGCAAAGAGTAATTTTTTACGTAATAAAGGTCGTCTTCGGTGTGCAGGTGCATGGGTTTATCGCTGCGCCCGTTGACCTGCCACCAGCCGGTGATGCCCTGCGGGACGGCAAAGCGTTTACGCTGCCAGGTTTCATATTTTTCAACGAAGGTGGGCATTTCGGGGCGCGGCCCGACCAGGCTCATCTCCCCCTTGAGGACGTTGAACAATTGGGGCAGCTCGTCCAGGCTGGTGCGGCGGAGGTATTTCCCAACCTGGGTCACCCTGGGGTCGTCGGGAGATTTGTGGACCAGGTTGCCGTTTTCGTCGGGTTGCATGACCTCTTTTAAACGTTTATCGGCGCCCACCACCATCGAACGGAACTTATACATCCAGAAGAGACGGCCGTTTTCCCCAACTCGGCGCTGTCTGAACAAGGCCGGTCCCCGCGAATCAAGTTTTATGGCCAAAGCGATGACGGCCATGACCGGCAAGCCCAGGAGAAGGGCCAGGATGCCGAAAATGAGATCGAAGGCGCGTTTGACCACGCGCTGGTAGCCGAGCAAGGTAGGGGCTTTCAGGCTGATCATGGGCACGCCGCCCAGGTCTTCGACGCGGGCGCCGT
>CAZAQS010000542.1:0-1907 GCA_964486825.1 uncultured Anaerolineaceae bacterium
CCATCTTACATGCTCTGGCGATCGCCCATGAAAGTGGCCTGGATTACGACCTCGATCGCATTAATCATATGGCAGACCGGATCCCCCAACTTTGTAAAGTCAGCCCAGCTGGTAAATGGCATATGGAAGATGTACATCGAGCCGGTGGCGTTCCAGCCATCTTGAGTGAATTGGCTAAGATCGAGGGAGCAATCCACCTTGACCGGCTCACCGTCAGCGCTGTGAACCTGGGCGAATCGATAAATGGAGCGAAAATTCTAGATGAAGAAGTTATCCGACCGCTGGACACCCCCCACACAGCCCGCGGTGGTCTTGCGGTTCTGTTCGGGAACCTCGCACCTGATGGCGCCGTCGTCAAAACCGGGGCGATAGCCGAGGGAATGGATACTTTTTCCGGTCCTGCCCATATCTTCGATTCGCATAACCTGGCTATGGAGACGATCATGACCGGAGGAATCAAATCCGGTGATGTAGTGGTCATTCGTTATGAAGGACCTAAAGGCGGGCCGGGAATGATGGAAATGCTCAGTCCTACCAGCGCCATTGCAGGCATGGGGCTGGGACAGGAAGTGGCGCTCCTGACCGACGGGCGCTTTTCCGGCGGAACGCGCGGTTTTTGCATCGGACACGTCTCTCCAGAGGCTGCCGCCAGGGGGCCAATCGCGGCCCTACAGGATGGTGATATCGTGGATATCGATCTGGTGTCCAGGTCTTTGAATGTCCGCCTGGAAGAAAGTGAGATCGAGGCTCGCCTGGCTGTTCTACCCCCTTTCGTATCCGGAGCAAGCAGCAAGTGGTTGAGAAGATACTCGAAGTTTGTCGTTAGCGCAGATAAAGGTGCAGTATTGGAGGAACAATGAAACGCTCAGGTGCTCAAATTATTCTGGAAAGCTTGATTCACGAAGGGGTCGAGATCGTATTTGGCTACCCTGGAGGTGCAAACCTTCCCTTGTACGATGCCATGCTCGATTATCCAATCCGCCACGTGCTTACTCGCCACGAGCAAGGAGCGGCTCATGCCGCCGATGGCTATGCCCGCGCCAGCGGCAGAGTAGGTGTAGCGTTTGGGACCTCAGGGCCTGGAGCAACCAACCTGGTAACCGGGATTGCTACCGCTTACATGGATTCGTCGCCCATAGTCTGTATCACCGGCCAGGTCCACAGCAGTCTTATCGGCTATGACGCCTTTCAAGAAACAGACATCACCGGGATTACCTTGCCGATAACCAAGCACAATTACCTGGTAACCGACATCAACGATTTGGGGTATATCATGCGCGAAGCCTTCTATATTGCCCGCTCCGGACGCCCCGGTCCGGTTCTGATCGATATCCCCAAAGACATCCAGCAAGCGATCATCGACTGGGAGTACGACAGTTCACCCCTCAAGCTGCCCGGCTATCGTCCGGACAACCATCCGGGACAAGATGATATCCAGCAAGCGCTGAATATGATCCACGCTTCGAAGCGACCTGTCATCCTGGCCGGAAGAGGGGTACTCCTCTCAGGCGCGATGGAAGAACTGTACGAGTTTGCGGAGAGAACTCAGACGCCGGTGGCGGTCACTTTGCTCGGCATTGGCTGTTTTCCAGCCGGCCACCCTCTGAACATGGGGATGATGGGCATGCATGGTGAGGCCTGGGTCAACCAGGCCATCCAAAACTCAGATCTGCTGCTCGCCATAGGCATGCGATTCGACGATCGAGTAACAGGAAATCTAAAAGCCTACGCCCCGGAAGCACGAAAGATCCATTTTGAAATTGATGAGTCGGAAATCAATAAAAATGTGAAGGTGGATCTGTCTTTGGTGGGAGACCTGCGCCAAACCCTTGGGCAGTTAATACCGCACCTCCGAAGCTGCAATACCGGTGAATGGGTCGAATATATCAACCAGATCCGTTCAGAAA
>CAZAQS010000543.1:0-1903 GCA_964486825.1 uncultured Anaerolineaceae bacterium
CATAAAGCCGCTCTCGCCGTATGGGAATTCCACGTCTCACGCCAGGCACGCGACCGCTACCAGTTTAACGAATCCTTGTTTGCTACCCACGGGAATGTCCTGTTTGCCAATTTCCATGCTGCGCGTGTCTTTGCAAAGAAAATCAACGAAAAACGCGACCTGATTAACTACCCTGAGCAAGCTGTCCGGGCAGGACAGATTAACGCTATGGGACTGATCGACGAAATCCTGCATATGGTCGTGCATGTCTACCGGCAGCAGATGAACCCTCAAGTAATGACAGAGGCCTTGGATTGGCTGAATGGTTTGCTTGGCAAGGAGGTGGTGGAGGCCGCCCTCAGGCGTTTTGCCGAGGAATTCCCTCCCCTGCCGGTCTACCGTCGCGAGACCTCCTTAGACGATTATTTGAATAGCGAAAGCACGCTGGATGGCGTGCTTGTTTCGAACCGCCAGCTCGTTCTGGAAGAGATGATCCTGCTCTGGTTAGCCAACGCTAACCCGGCTTTTTCTCCTTTCCAGGAGCTATTCGATGACTCGAATCTGGAAAAGGAATCAGCTTATCGCCAGATCATCCCCAGCCTGCGTGCATTTTTTGATACCCAGCCCGTGTTTGGCCCCGAAAACCAAAACCTGGTAGACATGTTGAGATCCCCGGCCGTAGCCGTGCCACATTCCCTCTCAGGCCAGTTGGAATATATCCGTGAGCGCTGGGTTGGTTTGCTGGGACGCTACCTCTATCGCCTGCTGAGCAGCCTGGACCTGATCCAGGAAGAAGAGAAAGCCATTTTCTTTGGTCCTGGCCCGGCCAGGGTTTACGATTTCTCAGGAATGGAAACGGAGGCAGAGCGCTTCAGCCAGGACCGTGAATGGATGCCCAGCGTGGTCTTATTAGCAAAGAACGCCTACGTCTGGCTCGACCAACTTTCCAAGCAACATGGGAGAAATATTTATCGCCTGGATCATATACCTGACGAAGAGCTCGACAGGCTCTCACACTGGGGTATTAGTGGCCTATGGCTGATCGGCCTGTGGGAGCGCAGCCTGGCTTCAAAGCGCATCAAGCAGTTACGCGGCAATCCCGAAGCGGTCGCCTCGGCTTATTCATTGCTCGATTATGAGATTGCTGCCGACCTGGGAGGTGAGGAAGCTTACCAAAACCTGCGCACCCGCGCCTGGCAGCGGGGTATTCGCCTGTCCTCCGATATGGTTCCAAACCATATGGGCATCGATTCACGCTGGGTAATAGAGCACCCGGATTGGTTCATCCAACTTGATTACAGCCCCTTCCCTTCCTACAGCTTTAACGGTCCTAACCTCTCGAGTGACAACCGGGTCGGGATTTACCTGGAGGACCATTATTACGACAACAGCGACGCGGCGGTCGTATTCAAACGCGTCGACAACTTCAGCGGTCACTCCCGCTATGTTTATCATGGCAACGATGGAACCTCCATGCCCTGGAACGACACAGCTCAACTAAACTACTTGATGCCTGAGGTGCGGGAGGCTGTCATCCAAACCATCCTGCATGTCGCCCGTAAGTTCCCCATCATACGTTTTGATGCTGCCATGACCCTCGCCAAGAAGCATTTCCATCGATTATGGTTCCCGCAACCGGGATCGGGCGGGGATATCCCCTCTCGGGCCGAATTTGGGATGACCCGGGAACAGTTCGACGAGCTGATGCCAGTCGAGTTCTGGCGGGAAGTGGTTGACCGGGTCGCCCAAGAAGTGCCAGACACGCTACTTTTAGCAGAAGCCTTCTGGTTAATGGAAGGATACTTCGTGCGCACATTGGGCATGCACCGGGTCTATAACAGCGCTTTCATGAATATGCTGCGCGATGAGAAGAACGCTGAGTATCGCCTGGTGATCAAGAATACCCTGGAATTCGACCCAGAGA
>CAZAQS010000544.1:0-1889 GCA_964486825.1 uncultured Anaerolineaceae bacterium
CACGCGGTAAGGGCGGATGAGGTCATTCCTGGTATCCGTGAGCTAGCCTATCTGCTGTATTACTCTGGTGGGATCACAAAGAAACTGGTGCATTCAGGGGGGGAAATCTATTTCCGGGCCGCTTCCAGTGCTGGAGCACTATACCCTATAGAAATTTATATCGTGTGTACCGATTTGCCTGGCCTTAGTGCAGGCGTTTATCATTTCAGCCCTGCCAAGTTTGGGCTGCATAAACTACGGTCGGGAGACTATAGCAGCTACCTAATCCAGGCCAGAGCAGAGGATACCGACCTTATACAGTCCCCCCTTTGCCTGGTTTTCACCGGAATTACCTGGCGGACGGCCTGGAAATATCAGGCTCGCTCTTACCGTTACCATTACTGGGACTGCGGCACGATGCTGGCGAATGCGCTGGCGTCTGCCAGTGCGTTGAACTTACCCGCCAAGATTCTGATGGGTTTTGTGGATGCGCAAATTGATCACCTGATTGGAATTGACGGGCAAGAAGAAAAGAGTCTGTGCCTGTTTCCGGTAGGCCGGTTGCGTGCGAAAGATTACCCGAAGCAGGGCTCCTGGGATGATTTGCCTGAGCTTAAACCGCATGTATCCCCTCTTTCAAGCTCAAAGGTCGATTACCCCTCAATCGATATGCTGCATATGGAATCTGCCCTTAGCAATGCGGATGAGGTTTCTGCCTGGCGAGGGAGGCCTCTCAACTGGCAAACGTCGGAGCCCTCTGGGAGGGTTTACCCGTTCCACGGTCTGGAGGAATCTCAACAGCCAGCAAAACCTTTGGAGAACGCAATCCTGGAGCGAGGCTCTTCCCGTCGCTTCAGCAGGGAGCCTATCCACTTGGCTGAGCTTTCAAACTTATTGCTACAGGCATGCGCGCCTTTCCCGGCTTGTTGGCTGGAAAAGCCTGGCCAGATGCTGAATGAGCTGTTTCTGAGCGTGCATGCAGTGGAGGGGTTGCCTCCCGGAAAATATGTATATCACCAAAGGCATAAGGCGTTAGAGCTGGTCCAGCCAGGAGAGTTCCGTGGTGAAGCCGCTCATCTATGCCTGGGTCAGGACCTGGGTGGAGATGCCAGTGTAACGGTCTTCTATCTGGCGAACTTGCAGGCTATATTGCAGCGTTATGGAAACCGGGGCTACCGACTGGTTCAAATGGAGGCAGGGGTTAGTGGGGGAAAGCTTTACCTGGGAGCATATGCGATGGGGCGCGGAGCAACTGGCCTTACCTTCTTCGACGATGATGTAGTCAATTTTTTTTCACCGCATGCCAGGGATATGGAAGCGATCTTCGTGGTTGCCCTTGGAGCGCCTGCGCCCGTTACTGATCCGGTGGGACGACTGGTCCGGATATCCCCAGGAGATGCGGTAGATATCAAGACCCAAGGAGGGGTGGCATGAAAGAGCTGGCATTGTTTTACCCACAAGGACATGAAGCACACTATGAAGCAGGTCACCCTGAGCGCCCGGAAAGGGTTAATGCCATCCAAAATGCTTTGGATGAAGCCGGCTTGTGGGAATACTTCCCAAACTTGGAGCCGGTAGACCTTCCGGTTGATGTTTACCATAATATCCACTCCCCCAATTATCTATCCTATCTAAAAAAAGCCAGCGAAAATTCAGAGCATTTGGATGCGGATACTTATACGACCCCAGCAACCTGGGACCTGGCATTAAAAGCAGCCGGGGGTGCGGCAGCGGTTGCCGATTCTGTCTGGAGTGGGGAAGCACGCCGCGGGCTAGCCTTGACTCGCCCGCCCGGGCATCACGCTACTTTTAACCAGGGGATGGGTTTCTGTCTGTTGAACAATATCGCCCTGACGGCGGAGTACCTGATTGGCCAGAAAGGGGCGCAGAATATCGCCATCGTCGATCTG
>CAZAQS010000545.1:0-1889 GCA_964486825.1 uncultured Anaerolineaceae bacterium
CCCGGCTGCCATCCCAGGCTTCGAGCGCCTGCACCTGCAAAGTGGACAGTTGCTCGATAATCCGCCGGGCAGTCAGGCACAGGCCGTGCTGCTGGGCCTGGCGTTCGAGCAGGCTGTAAGCCAGCAGGGCGATCAGGTTGATCAGCAGCATGGCCTGGATGCGCTCGTCGGAGTGCACGTGCAAGGGACGCACTTTCAAATCCTGCTTGCTGACTTCGAAGCGCTTCTCGACGGCATCCTTCTGGCGGTAGAGGGCCAGCATTTCCGCATCGGACAGGCGGAAGTCGTTGGTGACCAGGAGAAAACGCCCATCGCCGCGCCCGGCGGCTTGCAGGGCATTGGCATCGATCCACCAGTGCAGGCTGAGTTTCCCTTCGCGGCTGGTTACCTGCACGCCAACCAGCTGGCCGACCGGGGAGCGCTTCAACTGGGTGGCGACCCGTTGGCAGACTTCTTTCTCGCTGCGATAACGCTTTTGACCCATCTTGGCCTGGATTTGCTGGAGGGCGCTCAGCAGTTTGCGCAGCTCCTGGCGGCGTTCCTGCCGGAGGGCTTGTCGCATCGGATCGGAGCGCACGACCAGGCCCCGATGAGTGAGGCTGCGCCCGCGGTGGGTAAAAGGCACTTCACAAGGCACGCCCCAGTACCCTTCGGCCAGGGGCAGACGCTCGAAATCCCGCTCTTCCGGCCTCAAGAGCAGTTGGCGGTGAACCTTTTCCACTCTGGCCAAGGCAGCCAGGTAGTACAGGTTCGCTTCTTCATAGGCAAAGGCCAACTCGCCGTTGAGGTTGGCGCAATCCCCGACCACCAGGACCTGAGGCGCACTCCAGCCGTGCTGGTGCAGGAAGGCTCGCAGGTGATGCAAGTTGGTCTGCACCGTGGCTTTGTCGGCTGTCCGGCCTGACCAGGGCTGAAAGAGCAGTGGGATGCCCCCATCCTGGCTGGCCACCAATCCCAACTTGACCTTGGGGTCGTCGATGGGGGTATTATGGGCAAAGCCATAATCGACCAGCTCGCTCTGGGGATACTTCCCGGTCATGACCAGGGCAGTCAAATCGTAGAACAGGATCGAGAGGTCGATTTTGTAACGCAGCAGGACTTGCTGCTGGAGGTCGCACCAAATCGCTGGAAGATGCTCGGCCAGAACGTCCAGGCTCCGTCCCAGGCGGTCATCGTTGAACTTGTTTCGGGGAATGCCCAGGTGCTCGGCGATCAGGGTGGTCGCCAGCCAGTCCACGATCTTGTACAAGGGACGCGGCGCCATCAGCCGGTTGAGCACTAACACCAGCGCCACCGCCCCATGATCGACCGGGCTGCGGGTCGAGCAGTAGTGGTTGATGATCTGGCGTACGCGTAACCGTTCCAGGAGCGCCACCAGCACCGGCAGCGCCCCGAGATAGCGTACGAGCTGCTGGCGGGTGAGCACCTGGATCACTTGCGCCAGATTGCGGCAGGCCCATAACCGGGCCACCAGCAGCATCCAGCGCTCCCACTGGTTGAGCCGCTGCCGGACCCGCCGCCAGGCGGCATACCAGCCAAGGCGCAGGTTCGGCCCCAGCCAGCTCACCGGATCATAAACACTTTGCCAGATCTCACCCGGTGCGGGCGCCGCTCCAGCCGTTTGGGGCAGACGCCCGGCCATCAGCAGGAGGCTGAAGAAGACCATGAACCAGAGCACCCAAGAGGCAAAATTACGTTGGTCAGAAGATGATAGAATGGTCATCAGGCACTTCCCGAGCAGAGTTTCTAATCAAAACTATCTTACTCGGAAAGTGCCGCTTTTGTCCCGGAATGCATCTGGCGTTTTGGGCGTCAAGCTCTCTATTCGGTTTTTAACGTGCGAAATTTAGGCTAAGGAGAGTAGATGAGTAAAAAACAACCAAGCATCA
>CAZAQS010000546.1:0-1885 GCA_964486825.1 uncultured Anaerolineaceae bacterium
CTGAACGGCGACGAGTACGGGCGCCTGATGCGGGAGGGCTGGATCGTGCTGCTGGGGACCAGCGTCCAGATGACGCAGCACGCCAAAGAGGAGCGGCCGGAAGAGCTGTTCCTGGGCACCTTCCGGGAGCTGCTGGCGCAGGGAAAGGTGTACCTGCGCCAGCGGGGCGGCCTGCGCACGCTGGGCGGCGGGGAGGAGCGGGCCGAGATGCTGGGCTGGTTCGACCTGGAGTACATCTACCTGCTGCCGGAGGCGGCTTACACGCGCATCGCCAAACATTTCCGCGACCAGGGCTCGCTCTTCCCGGTCAGGCAGCAGACGCTGAGGAAGGGCTTGAGGGAGGCGGGCTGGCTGGTCGTGAAGGATGAGCGGATGACGGACGTCATAAAGCTGGACGGTAGAGCGCAGCGGGTATTGGTCCTGAAGCGGGAAGTGATTGGGGAGGATGCGTTGGAAGGTTAGAACGGTTGCAGGGGCGGCTAAGAAGCCGCTGAGCAGGTTGCACGTTAGGATCTACCACGGCGATTCCCAAAGACCCACATTAATTGGTCTCGCTTTATGCTAGAATTATCAATGAACCGGTTTTTCAGCATTCGACCAGGGGAGTGAAGCATGCCGGAAGAACTATTTTTCGAAAACCCGGATATTCCAATCTACCAGACGAAGCTGATCCAGGTAGGACTGTTTCGCTGCCATCCCGAACATCCCCTTTTTGAGGACTCTGGACCGATCGAAGGCAACCTGCTGGTCTTTCCGCGCACCAGCGTATACATCCAACATCACGGGGACGAGCCGATTGTGACCGGTCCAAATGTTGTAATGTTTTATAACCCGGGCCAGGTATACCGGCGGTACAGGATATCTGAGCGCGGCGATCACTGCGAGTGGTTCGCGTTTGACACCCAGGTGATGGTCGAAGTCTTGTGCCCGTTCGACACGAAAATAGAAGCGCACGTAGAACAACCTTTTCGCCTGACTCACGGGCTGAGCGACCCCATTTCTTATCTGCTGCAGCGTAAAGTGACTGAGCACATCCTCAACGAGCCCCAGCCGGATGAGCTGTTTATCGAAGAGACAGTGCTTTGCGTACTGAGGCGGACGATTGAGAGGACCTATCAAAAAGCTCGGCAGTATCGGGAAGACAGTTCTGTTCAGCGCAAGCGAATCCGCGGTATCCTTGCCGCTATTAACACCCACTTCCAGGAGGACCTCAGCCTGGATAAATTGGCCAGCCAGTTCAACTACTCGCCCTACTACCTGTGCCGTATCTTCCGCCAGCACACCGGTTTAACCATTCACCAGTACTTAACCCAGGTCCGGCTTCGTACGGCATTGGAATGGATTGCCGGCAAAGAGTGTCACCTGACCGAAATGGCCCTGCGTTTAGGCTTCTCAAGCCACAGCCACTTCACGATGGCTTTCCGCAAGACTTTCGGCGCCCCACCCAGCCAGATTCAAAATAAATCCCCCCTGCCCGTGCATAAATTAAGCAAGATTTTGATAGCCTGACCACATCTGCTTTGGTATCCTCCCCGAACCAGTCTGGAATGCTGCTTGGGCTGGTTCGCTACCATATTGAGATAGGAGGATAGAGATGAGAAAGAAACTGATGACCTGGTTGAGTGGTCTGGCACTTCTTGCATTTCTAACTGGAATGCTGCCAGAGGGAGCCACCTTGGCTGAAAGCCCATTTATCGAACCTGAAGTCGAAGTACTGCATATTTTCGAGGGAGAAAATATCGGGGATATCTTCGGTTGGGTGGCGGAAAACTTGGGCGATATTAATCAGGATGGAGTTAACGACTTCATCATCTCTGCGGTATTAAACGCAGACAACGGCCCGCAAGCCGGAAAGGCATATGTCTACTCCGGAAAAGATTTCAGC
>CAZAQS010000547.1:0-586 GCA_964486825.1 uncultured Anaerolineaceae bacterium
GAGCGGCCCACCTCGTGAGCTGCAGCTCAAGCAGACCTTGATCGACAACCTCTTCTCTTATGGTTTTAGTATGGCGAGCTCTTCCAGGATAGGCGGGAAGGGTGGAAGCGTCGATGCTACAAATCTTCTGTTCGTCGGCTGGTTTGATCAAGCGCCGCCTGAGTTGAAAGTGGCGGGTCGCTCGCCTACATCACAAACCACCGGGTTGCTTTATATGAACATCCCATACCGGTTCCCAAATGAAGGGCGCCTGGCAATTCCAGCCGGCCTGATCTCAGGCACGGTGGTCACGCTGCCCGCTGAAGGAGGTACCTGCGGTCCGCCCGGAACACCTGCAATTTACCTGGGTAGGGGAGAGAGCGTTCTGGATTTCTCCCTGCCGGACCAATTTCAAAATCTCAATATAGACAATCTGATCCTTCAAATAACATCGGAGGGGGGCTGGGACCGGGCGCCCAATACATCCGTATACGATTGGGGCCAGGACGAATGGGATGAATTAGAAAATCCCACCACCGGGCCCAACACGATCCAGGATATTCATGGCCTGGTGAGCGGAAGCAATCAAGTCAGGGTGCGTATCGCA
>CAZAQS010000547.1:596-1882 GCA_964486825.1 uncultured Anaerolineaceae bacterium
ATCCCCGGAAGGATTTACCGGAGCCTGCTATTATTTAGGCCTGGGCTTAGAAGGAAGTTGGTAAACTGATCGGGAGGCGTAATTTGTTTGCGATTGAAACACGCGATCTCACACGTAAATATGGCAAGCTGACAGCAGTTGAAGACCTTAACCTCCAGGTCAACCCGGGAGCAATTTTTGGCCTGATCGGTCCGAACGGCGCCGGTAAGACGACTTCTTTGCGGATGCTGGCTGGTTTGTTGGAGCCAACCTCTGGCGAAATACATATCAACGGCAGAGTAGCTAACCACGACTGGCAGGAGCTGCGCCGTCAGATTGGTTATATGCCGGATTTTTTCGGCGTGTATGAAGATATGCTGGTCTGGGAGTACCTGGATTTTTTCGCTCGCTGCTACGGCTTACCCAAAACCAGGCAGCAGCAAGTGATTGGAGAGCTGTTAGAGCTGGTGGATTTGTCTGAAAAGCGTGAGGCATATGTGCATACGTTATCGCGCGGCATGCGGCAGCGACTATGCCTGGCGCATGCCCTGGTTCACGATCCGCAGGTACTGCTCTTAGATGAGCCCGCCTCCGGACTGGACCCGCGTGCCCGGGTTGAAATGCGTGAGCTATTGCGAGAGTTAGGCTCCATGGGGAAAACAATTTTGGTCAGCTCCCATATCCTGACCGAATTAGGAGAGTTGTGTGATTCAATTGGTATCATCGAACGCGGGCGTTTGGTAGCCAGCGGGCCATTGGATGAGATCAGCCGGCAGATCCATCAGGAAAGGAGCCTGCGAATCAAGGTGCTCTCTGAGCCCAGCCAGGCTAAGGCTATTCTCTGCGACCAACCTGGGGTCGGAGAGGTCTACGACGAAAACGGATTCCTGGAGGTAGATTTCCTTGGAGATGATGAAGCTGCAGCAAACTTGCTGGAAAGCCTGCTGCATGAGGGCATCCGTGTTTCTTCTTTCGCAGAAATTACCAGCGACCTGGAAGAAGTCTTTCTTAAATTAACGAAAGGAGAGGTCGCCTGAATGAATACAAAAATTCATCTAGGGGCCAACCCCATCATCGTAAAAGAGCTGCGCTCTCGTATGCGCGATACGCGCGCCTTTGCCACTTTGACCGCCATGCTGCTGCTCTTAGGCGGCAGCAGTTACCTGCTGTACCGGCTGGCAATAACCACCTCCAGCTATTCGAGCATACCGTTGAGCCCCCAAATCGGGCAGACCCTTTTCTTAGCTTTAGCCTTCCTAGAGCTTATGGTCATCTGTGCGATCACCCCTGCAGTCACTGCGGGTGCA
>CAZAQS010000548.1:0-1880 GCA_964486825.1 uncultured Anaerolineaceae bacterium
GGGCAGTATCCTGGGCTCCTGGTGATGGAGATCTGTTCATCGCTACCCGAAAGGGACGCGCCATCCGCTTCTCAGAAAAGCTGGTCCCTCCCCAGGGCGGGCCCGGCATAAAAGTTGAGCAGGGCGATGCAGCCGTATCTGTAGCCCCGGTTTACCAGGAGAGCGGTGTCTTCTTGCTGGCTTCAGACGGGAGAGGCACTATCCGCAGCATGGAAGGCTTCAACCCCAACAAGTCTGCTGGTGGTAGCGGCAAAATAGCCATGGGCACTGACAATCTGATAGGGGTAATTACCGTTGAACAAGATGATGATATCTTTGTCATCTCGCGCCTGAGCAAAATTATCCGCTTCATGGCTGCTGAAGTACCTGTAAAAGAAAGCGTCGTTCAGGGAGTGAACTGTATGTCCTTGAGAGCTGACGAGACAGTTGCCCTGACAGCCAGTAAACCAGTTTCTGACTGATCGAAAACTGATAACTATCCTTATCGCCCATGCCCAGGAAAATCCTCCATCTCGATCTAGATGCCTTTTTTTGTGCTGTCGAGGAGCAACGCGACCCGAGCTTGAGCGGGCGGGCTTTTGCCGTCGGCGGCCGGCCTGAGCAACGCGGCGTGGTGGCTTCTTGTTCCTATGCTGCCCGCCGCCACGGGATCCATTCCGCTATGCCCATGGCACGCGCCCTGAAGCTATGCCCCAATTTGATCATCGTCAGTGGACGGCATAGTACTTACTCACAAGTTTCCCGCCAGGTAATGGAGCGATTGTGGGCTCTGACCGAGCAGGTGGAGCAAGTATCCATCGATGAAGCCTTCCTGGATGTTACCGACCTACCCGATCCTGGCGAAGAGATCGCGCGGCAGCTACAAACGAAGATCTGGGACGAGCTTGGGCTACCCTGTTCTTTGGGTGTTGCTACCAACAAACTGGTTGCAAAGATTGCTAACGACGCCGGTAAAGCTGGTGCTAATAAGAGCGGGCCGCCGAATGCGATCACGGTCGTACCTCCCGGTAAAGAAGGTGAATTTTTGGCGCCCTTGCCGGTGCGAGCCTTATGGGGAGTAGGGCCGAAAACGGAGGCTCGCCTGGCAGAGATGGGAATACAGAATATCGGCGACCTGGCTGCCTGGCCTGAAGAGGAATTAGCCAGGCTTTTTGGCAAGAACGGGCGGGACCTGGCGAGAAGAGCCAATGGGCAGGATGACAGCCCCATCGTGACCACTCACACTGCCAAATCGGTCAGCCAGGAGACCACTTTTGCCCGCGACATCCGTGATACTCAAGCCTTGCGAAAAACCCTCCTGGAACTATCGGAAGGCGTCGCCAGGCAGCTCCAAGAAGCTGGCCTGTGTTGCCAAACCATCAAAATCAAGCTGCGCTGGAGCGATTTCACAACCATCACGCGCCAGGTTACCCTTGAAATTCAGACCGATAAGCCCGCCGATATCTACGAGACTGCCCTGGTACTGTTTGAAAAAGCCTGGCTGCCAAAGCGACCCGTACGGCTTTTGGGTGTGGGAGCAAGCGGCTTAAGCGATAATACAGAAAGCAAACGAGGCTACCGCCAGCTCCAATTATGGGAACAAGACCCTAACAAGAACCGCGGATTGAAGGATACCAGCGCAAATTAGCGACAGCGCTTTGGAGACCGGTCCTTGTAACTTATCATCGATATTACGGAGGTAAAGTCGAAGCAGGAGGGAAAAGCATGACAATGATCCTCGAAGCAAAGATGATTTCCAAACACTACGGGCAATTGATAGCTGTCGATGAGATGAGCTTTTCGATCCAACAAGGTGAGATTTTCAGCTTGCTTGGACCGAATGGCGCAGGAAAAACCACGACAATCTCGATGCTTTCCGGATTATTGCGGCCTTCTGATGG
>CAZAQS010000549.1:0-1877 GCA_964486825.1 uncultured Anaerolineaceae bacterium
AGTGCATCAGGCCGCGCTTGCATCCGCTCGTGCGTATATACGCCCACAGAGAGATACGATCCGCTGCTGATTGCTGGTGAGAGATACACACCGTATGCGATCAGACCGGCGAGTGTTGCAGCCGCCAATAGGCCGGACAAGATGCGCTCACGCCAGTTGAATAGTATGTCTTCCGTTTCCGGTCCGCTAGCAGTTCGTTGAGGGAGCAGGCCTTCATTTTTCATTCTGCCAGCTCCTCGATATCCGGGGTCATATCAGGATAGGCTGGGCCATCGCCATTCTCTTGGTCCTTGTCCGCGGATGGAGCCTCATCCAGGCCTACCGTCATAGTAGCCCGTTCTAGATTTAGTGCTCGTCCGATTTCTGTGGCAGTTGTAGCTAAGATGGTCCTCATATCCGTCGAAGAGCGGATCTTGCTGGTAACCTCGTGAAGCAGCCTCTCCCGCTCTGCCAACCGGCGGCTCTGCTCGATCAGCCGGGCATTATAAATCGTTACCGCAATCTGTGATCCCAATGAGGTCAGCATCCTTTGATCGTCTTCAGTAAACCGGCCTGCGTTTTCCAGGTCTTGGACGACCAGTGCTCCAATCGGCTTTTCAGCGATCAGTAATGGGACCCCCAACCAGGATTTCGGGATGCCTCCCAGGATTTTTGCCCCCAGATCCCTGGCTTGTGACTCGACATCACCAGATAATAAGAGCGGTTGGCATGTGTTAATCAGTGTGGATGTCAGGCCTTCTCCCAGCGGGAAAGGATCTACGGAAAGGAGCTCAGGATGCTCGTACAGGTAAGGTACCTGTATGGTTTCACTCCCAGGATCGAATTCAGCGATCATAAGGTCCACTTGACCTAAAATCTGCGCGATGGCTTTGTGTATGGTGGCATACAGGCTTTTTAAATTGGTTTGTCCCGATACAGCCTGGCTGATGTAGTTGAAAGCCTCCAGCTCTGCCATAGGTCGTTGAGCGCTGTGCATCGCTTGAGTTTTATCCAGTCCGGCTTCTGTAATTTCAGCGATGGTAGCGTAGACGCGCAATGCGGGAAGAGAAGGGCGGCTGTCAGTATTCAGCTCGACCACGATCAACGCTGCGATCATTCGATCTAGCCGGATGGGCATCAGGGCCGCTTTTTTCCAGCCTCTGGCATCTAGGATCCTCCGCGCAGCGTCCTCTTCCACACCGTTTGCATTGGACGGGATAGTGGAATAGTTCCTGCTGCTGGGCAGTAAAGCCTCGATTTGTTCCAAGGGGATCAGGATAGCTCCCTCATCTTGGGGGATCAGCAGGTTTTTTTTGTCTGGGCTGGCTGTGAACACAACGGAGGGGTGGGTGGTGCGTGCGATGGCGCTGGCAGCTGCACGCAGGACTTCCATAGCTGAAGCCGCTCGGTTGATTTCCCGGGCAACTTTATAGATCAACAAGGGGCCGTCCAAGGAAGCTTGGCGGGCTTTGTCGATCCTATATCGGATAGCCGTGTTCCGCGTCAATCTACCCCTGGAGTGGCGCGGTGGTTTTGGTGTAGCCAAAGACATAAGGATCCCCGGAGGTTCCTGGGCCAAGGAATGGATTTGAGCAGTGCTCGTGGTACTGATAGTGCAACTTACATGCCAGGCAAATGTCTTCCCGGCTCAACTCAATTCCCAGACTGGTTCTCCACTCAGGATTCGACGTATTTGATCTGGGAAGCGGTCCATATCCAGGGGTTTACCCAGAAAGCCATCAAAACCCGCTAACTTGGCTTTATTCATCTGTTCCAGACTCGACTCGGCCGTCACTGCCACAACCCGTGTGCTTTTCAATGCCTTGAAGGCCCGAATTTTCTTAAGTGCGCCGAAACCATCTTCATAAGGCAGGCGGATATCCATCAGGATCAGATCA
>CAZAQS010000550.1:0-1830 GCA_964486825.1 uncultured Anaerolineaceae bacterium
CCGTTGGATCATATTATGCTCCCGTTGATGGACTTCCTGCTCGGCCAAGGCCAACAGAAAGCGAGTGTAATCCAGGTTGTTGCCTGCGGCATCGGAAGCAAACTGCCGGTAGTTCTTGATGAAGGTAGGTAGGCGCAGTTGGTGTAGATAGCTTTCGAGCAAACCATTCTGCTTCATGGCTCACCTCGCTCCCAACAGCCGGTTGTACTGATCCAGCTCCACGGGTTGATTGCCCACGCTCGCCAGCTGCGGGTAAAAACTCAGATCCAGTGATCCGGGTTGATCTTTGGGCTCCAGCAGCTGCCGCAGGCAGAGCTGCACGCCATCCAGATGAGCAGCACCCAAAGCCAGGGCCATCTCAACCGCCTGTTCAACCAGTTTCTCCGGATGCTCCTGGTGCAGTTTCAGGATCTCCAGGAACTCACGCACCCCGCGCCCCTCTGGTTTACTCTCTCGCAGGCTTGTCAGCAGCTGCTCATAGCTCTTGGGCCACTGCTTGCGCCAGCGGCGCAGCGGCTTGGCATGCTCAAATGCACCGGGGCGCTGCTGCAGCAAAGGTAGATAGTGCCAGGGGTCCAAGATATCCTGCTCTTTCTGGAAACAGCGCGTATGGGAGGCGATGACCTGGTCAAGATACAGAAGCTCGATCCGGAATGGGAAGGCTCGTAGCACCAGCTGCCGGTCACGGTAGTCGTAGGGCACTGAGTAGCGGTTGGCCTCGTAATCGACCTGCAGGTAGCCATTGGGCTTGACCACCCGGGTAGCGCAGGCCAGGAAGTCTCGGGCAGGCAGGGGCAGCAGGAAAGCCTTCTCGGCTTCCCACAGCTGTATGACCAGTTCCTTTTGTCCCCGTGTCCGCCGCTGAGCATCTTGCAGACAGGCCTGGCGCAGGTAAGCGTTCAGTTCTTCATAGCTGTCCACCTCTGGGATGGGCGAGAAGAAGTTGCGCTGGGCGTAGCCAATGTCGTTCTCCACACCGCCTTTCTCATGTGCCTGAGCCGGCGTGCAGTAATGGCTTTCGAACAGGTAGTAGCTGCGAAACTCCTTGAAGGCCTGCTGTTCCTGGCGTTTTTTACCTTCCAAAATGCGGTAGACGGCGGTTTTCAGGTTATCGTAGGTAATCCGCCGCGGCACGCCACCGAAAAAGTGGAAACCCTGGATGTGCCCTTCGAAGAAAGCTTCCTGCTTTTGGAAGGGGAAGGCCATCACGAAGCGGGCTTTGGAGTAGTTCAGCCGCATGCTCAGAAACTGCACCTTGATCTCCTGGCCTGCCATGCGCACCAAGGCTTCACCCCAGTCGAGCTGAGTATCCTGCCCGGGATCGAACTCCAGAGGTAGATAGGCCTCCTTGCGCTTTCGCTGCTTGCGCTGCCGACAGATATAGTTGTGCACACTGCCTTCACAGCCCTGGTAGCCTTCTGCTCGGATAATCTGGTAGATCTTCTTGGCCGTGTAGCGCTGCTTGCGAGGCAATTGCGCGCTCTCGTCTAGCAGCTTATTTATTCGTTCTTGGTAAGGTCCCAACACCGGGGCTGATCGCGGTTGGTTCAGTTGATAGGGTTTGGGTACCGGCTCAACAATCGCTTTGCGGATCGTTTTTCGATCCACTCCCAACCGCCGGTGTATGGCTCGGATGCTCAGCCCTTCAACAAAAAATGCTCTGCGGATTTGTTCGTAGTCTTCCACCGTTTTCATCTCCTACCTCCAATACCGCTATGGTACCGGAGAGAGCCTGGGGTGGGCGACTTTTCGAAGTTAATTTTTCAGCCAGGTGGTTGATTTTTAGATTTTAAAACACAAATTGGGACTTCCGGATATTACGGAACTTAC
>CAZAQS010000551.1:0-1807 GCA_964486825.1 uncultured Anaerolineaceae bacterium
TTATGTGACAGATAAGGGCAATGCACAGAGAGGGTTAATCCAAATACCCTCTCTAATGCATTGCAGATCCCTCACGCCACTGCCGGCACGGTCTCTCGAAAGCGCTGGAAAGCCTTATACGCATCCCAGGCCAGGCTCAAAGCAGCAAAAACGAGCACCAGGGAAATAGCGCCGATGATTATGTTGGCCGCAGTTACTTGGCCAACTGACAGCTTTTGTGCCTCCGCGAGCGCAGCAGCCTTGGGCAGGTTTATGATGAACGATTCGTATGCTTTGTAGAGCAAGGCTGCGATCGTTGTTATAAACATAAACAGGAAAGGCCACAGAGTCCATTGGTAGTTCTTGCCTTTGGAGATCAGCCACAAGGTCACCAGCAGCAAGGCCAGGGATGCCATGAGCTGGTTTGCCGCGCCAAACACGACCCAGATCTGTAGGAAGGGCACAAGCCAGATCAAAACCAGGGTCAACACCAGGGCTAAGATCGTCCCCACATGGACGTTGCGGAGCAGGGGGATTTGATCGCCGAGGGCTTCTGCGCTAGCGACCCGCATGAACCGCACAACCAGGTACATGATCGTCAAGGCCATCAGGGTAAGGAAGATAGCGCCATACGCCTCGCCAAATCCGGCTCCCAGCATCCGGTCCAGGCCCCACTGGTTCATGAAGACGGCCAATCCTTTCGAGAAGATGGCTGCCGCTGCACCACCACCGCCGGCCTCCTGGTAGCCGGTGAGGCCACCGAAAGCTGCTGTTGCGGTCAGGAACGCCATAATGGCGAAGACCATCTCCAGGAACATCGCGCCGCCACCCACATACAAGGCATCGGTTTCTTTTTCCAGCTGCCGTGCAGTACCGGAGGAAGAAACCAGGCTGTGCCAGCCAGAAATCGCGCCGCAAGCGATGGTTACAAATAGGATCGGCCATAGAGGACCGATACCGATCCTAAATTGGGTATAGGCAGGGAAGTCACCCAGAGTCGGGCGCCAAATCATCAGGCCTACAATACCTCCTAGAATTCCAAGAAATACGATCCAGAAGGCTACGTAGTTGATGGGTTGCGCCCATCTCCAAATCGGAAGGACAGCCCCGAAATCGCAGATGACCACCACCATTAACGTGCCGATGAACCTGGCTTGAGTAACAGCCAGGAAGAGGGTTGGGCTGGTAGCTCCACCAAATGTCCCGTAGAAGCGTTGGAACAGTTCCCGAGATACAGGTAAGGTGCTCAGCCAGATTCCCACAAATGCCAAGACGACCGTCAAAATAGAAGTGAGGATAATGTCCATCTTCCATTTATATGTCATCTGGCCTGCAAGGATCCCGATCAGTATGATCAAGATTACACCAAGTGGCACAGCTGGGTTCGTCAGCAGGTTGAAGCCTACCTGAACTCCAAAAGCACCCATAATGAGGATCAAGTAGAAGTATATGAATGTAATCAAGATCATGCGAGAGCGTGGGGAAATCAAGCGATAACTGAGAGCACCGAAGCTCTGCCCTTCTTCTCGGACCCCCATCATGATGCTGCTGTAGTCCTGGACCCAACCGATGAAAAATGTCCCAAAGACAATCCATAGCAGGGCCGGCAGCCATCCCCATTGGACGGCAACGATCGGACCGAGGATAGGACCTAAAGCAGCTATCGATTTGAATTGATATCCGAATAAAACGTTCCGGTTAGCGGGGGTAAAGTCCACGCCATCCATATACATCTTTGCTGGGGTTGCTTTTCTTTCGTCAGGTTGAATGACCGTGGTGTTGATGTTCTTAGCGTAGTAGCCATACCCAACGACAACTGCCACAATAC
>CAZAQS010000552.1:0-1804 GCA_964486825.1 uncultured Anaerolineaceae bacterium
CACCCTTTGCAAAGGGACAATGATCGGATACACTTTTGCCGCTGGATTGGAGGATAGGGCAACGCTGGCGAGCGACCTGAGCGCCAATCCAGTGGCTAAACAGCAGGGCAGAGCGAAGTATGTTCTGCCCTTTTGCTTTCGAGGGGGTTGCCCTGCTGGCAGCCCACAAAGCGATAAACGCAAACTGTCGCTCTATCTCAGTCTGCGCCATTAGAAGGCACTTCCTGAACGGGTTTGCCATTGAGGTGCTGGCCATATTGTCGCCAGGGATGGTTGGGAGCTGGTGGCTTGGGCTGTTGGAGTTGCAGATCGAGGGTTTTGGAAGTAACCACTTCAGCCTGGCGAGGGGGCTGTTGGAAGAGGCTGAATTCGAGGGGTTGGTTTTTGTAGAGGATGGTGATTTCTCCTTTTGGGTTTTCACAAACGGTGACCTGCGCATTGCGCAGAGCATAAGTTGGGCGGTTGGTCTGGATCTGGTAGATGACCTTGTTGAACTGGATGGTCAGGTTTTTCCCGAAGGACATCGGGACGATGTGGAAAGATTTCTTGTTTCCTGGTGGGCCAGGATTTGATCCAGGTGTTCTGTCTTGAGTAAGGGTCGGTGGGCGTCATGAGAGCTACGCGGTGAGACAGCGAAGCGATGGTTATAGCTGTCGCGGAAAGTGGGCAGGTAGGCATTTGCGCTGGGGATATCAGAGATACCCAGCAGGCGCAGTTCCTTGACCAGCCGGTCTTGCAGGGTCTGGTAGGCGCGTTCGATGCGACCTTTAGCCTGCGGGCTATTGGCACAGATAATCTGGATGTCCAGTTCCTGCATTGCCCGGCCAAACTGGGTCAATCCCCTGCTCCTTCCCAAAGGACGAGGCTGATTAACCCGAAAAATGCCGTGCTTGTCGCTGTAGAAGGCCACCGGCTTACCATAGCGCTCGAGATAGTGCTGGGTGGCTTCACAGTAGGCGAAGAAGGTTTCTGCGGGTGCAAACCAGGCTTCCATCAGTTGCCCGGTGGCATCGTCGATGTAGGCCAGCAAGCTACAGCGTGGTCCGCGCCCCTCAAACCAGTCATGATCCGAGCCATCAATCTGGATCAGTTCCCCAAAACAGGCCCGCCGTTCTCGCATCTGATGCACGGATGGCTTTTTTGCCCGCCTGGATTTCCACAATCCTTCTGCGATCATGATCCGACGTACACTTTCCCTGGAAACCTCTAAATCGTGTACTTCCGTTAGCTTCTCGTGTGCCAGCGTCGGCCCAAAGTCCCGGTAGCGCTTGTAGATCAGGTCAATGACCTGCTGGACAAGCTCATCATCCAGACGGTTATTGCTGGGCTGTCCTCGGCGCTTGCTCACCAGTCCCTGGGCGCCTTGGGCCTTGTATGCACGAAACAGACGCTTGACCTGACGGGTACTCATCCCTAACATCTCAGCAGCTTCTTCCTGGCTGAGCCGTTTCTCCTGCAAGCGTTGCATCACTTCTAGTCTTGTAATTTCGCGATTGCTCATCGTTAGTAATTCTTCCACTTTTGGATCCCTTTCGAAGGGCGTTGCCCTGAGTTCTTCGAAGGGGACATTTTAACTTTGCACAAAAGGGACATTACTACTTTGCGCTAACAAAAGTCGATTTAACTTGACACCCCCATACCTTCCTCTTATAATCACCCCCGCCTTCCTGACTAGCTCAATTGGCAGAGCGGGCGGCTGTTAACCGCTAGGTTCTAGGTTCAAGTCCTAGGTCAGGAGCCTGAAGCCCCGGAAACGGGGCTTTTTGTTATTTGCGGAGTGCCGCGTAAATGGCCTAAATAAGAT
>CAZAQS010000553.1:0-1804 GCA_964486825.1 uncultured Anaerolineaceae bacterium
AGATTTTTCCTATTACCAGCAAATTGTCGAAACCTTTCACGCAGTGGGGCGTCTTGGCTCAACCGCTCTGGAACTGGCCTTCGTCGCCAGCGGTCGGGCAGACGTAACCTTCCAAACGAACGCAAACCCGTGGGACGTCACGGCTGGCATGTTTCTTGTCAAACAGGCTGGAGGGCAGTACTCTGTGCCGAACGCGACCTCGGATTATCAGAAAATGGAATGGAAATCGCCCAGGTTTGTGGGCGCCTGCGCCAATTTTAACATTGAGGCATCGGTGCTGAAAGACCTGCTGGTCTCCAAAGAAGAGGTAATTTGATGGTTGAGCTGAAGCCTCTGCGGAGCAGCATTCACATGCACACCTATGCCAGTGACGGCTTTGGGAGCATCTACGATATCTGTGGAGCGGCAGTTAAGGAGGGGATTGACTGCATAGTGATCACCGACCACGATACGCTCGGCCACAAAATCAACGGATATGCCGGAAACCTGCTCGTCATCACTGGCGAGGAGATTACTCCCCAGTACAAGGAACGGATCACAGAAACAGGCGTGATCAAAGGATCTTCCGCAAATAACCACATCCTGGCCCTCGGCCTGGACCAAGATATTCGAAATGGGGATCGGACGAGCCAGGAGCTCATCGACCTTGTCAATCAGGCCGGCGGGATGTCTTTTCTGGCTCATCCTGATGAGCCGGGCCATCCCTGGGATAACTGGAGCATCCACGATTTTACCGGGCTAGAAATATGGACTTACAAAGCCGCCTGGAAGCGTGGGGCTGCCAGAGCTCCATCGAAAACCTATGCCTGGCGCAATCCCGACAGCGTGCTGGTGGGTCCAAATAAGCGTGAGCTCAGCACCTGGGACAGGTTGGGCAGGCAAAGGCGTATCGTCGGGCTGGGCTGCGCTGACAACCACAGCTACGTTTCTCCTATCGAGGGCGTAGACCGGGCAGTCTTCCCCTGGAGTATTGGCCTGGCAGGTATTGTAAGCTATGTTTGGGTGGATCCCAATGAGCTGGAGAGTGCCCCAGTCCAGGCCTTCCTCGCTTCGATCCGGAAAGGGCGAGTGATCATCGCTCATGATGGCCTTTCCATCGCTCGAGGCTTTACGGTTAAAGCAAAAAACCAGGGTGAGACAAAGGTCTATTGGCCAGGCGACCGTCTGGAAAACGGGGATGGCATTTGTATTGAAATAAACAGCCCCAAAACGGCGGCAATCCGCGTCTTGCGAGATGGATCTATCTTCCACGAGGAGGAAACTCAGAGCTGTGAAGTGCAGGTGGACGGTGCCGGGGTGTGGCGGGTAGAAGCCCGTCTCGATGGGCGACCCTGGATCTATGCCAACCCATTTTATATCGGAGTATGGGGTTAGCCAGAGGAAAATAAAATGAAAGCAGTCTTCTTCGATGCAAACGGTGTAATTTATTACCGGCGGGAAAACAACCGCTATCTAAAGGATTTCTTGTTAAAGCACAACCTTGCACTGCCCTCCAAGGAGGTGCTGTCCGCTGAAACTGCGGAGCTGCACGACGCGGCTCTGAGAGGCCAGGTCCCACAGAAGGACTATTGGGACGCGGCTCTTAATGCCTGCGGCGTGAAAGACCCGGCGCTCCTGAAGGAAGGGCGGGCGGCGATTGCCAGGGATCACGGGAATATCGTTGTATTCCCCAGGGTAAATGAAACCCTTCTGGCCCTCAAGCAGCGGGGCTTTCTGGTGGGGATTGTTACCGACGCGGGGGTAAGCAAATCGACCAAGCTGGCCTGGTTCAAAGAACAGTGGTTGGATATCCATGGAGACTCTT
>CAZAQS010000554.1:0-1800 GCA_964486825.1 uncultured Anaerolineaceae bacterium
ACGGCGTCCGCATCCAGGACGAAGACCCGCGGCCGGCCATCCAGGCGCTGGGCCTCTTCGGCCGCCCGCCGTTCCCTGGCCAGCAGGGTGCGCGACGTCCAGGCGGTGCCCCAAAAAACACGGGTGGCGTTGGTCGAGGCGCACATCGGGGCCAGGTCTTTATCGTACTTGGCGGGCTGCACGTCCTGCGCCTCGTCGATCTCCAACAGGGTCGAGGCGGTCGCCCCGACGATGTTGGCTTCAGCCCCGGCCGAAAGGAAATAGATGCGTGCGTTTTCGAGCCGGTAGATGTAGCCTTGCTCTTTCTCCCACAGGTGGCGGGTCAGCTGGTTGCGCTTGAGCACCCGTTCCAGCCGGCGCATGGCGTTCAATGACTGCGGTTTCCAGGTCGGCGAAGCTTTGACGATCTCGGCCTCCTGGTGGGAGAGCAAGACCAGCAGGTAAGTCTCGATCTGCGCCTGCAACTCATTTTTCCCGGATTGGCGCGGGAAGATGACCACGATGGTATCGCCCCGCTTGTGGATGATCGAATCCACCACCGCCCGGGCCACCTGCTCCTGGTAAGCGCGTAAGCGCAAGGTGGAAAAATTCTGGGCGAACAGGATCACGTCCAGCAGTACTTTTTTGACTTTGGCGATCTGCCTTGCCTCGTCCGTTAAAAGCTCTGCCTCGCAGCCGGGCAGTTCTGGGGTGGGGATCCTGGTCGCCATGCGGGTCACCTGGTTTGTTACGGCTGGCTGCTGAACAGCGTCCTGACCAGGGCGATGAGTGAGAGCAGGCCTCCGCCGGCCGCCAAACTGACCAGGAACTTGAACTGCGTGGCGCTCTCGGTCAGGCAGCGCAGCCGCCGCTCGAAATCCTGCCCCTGCTGCTCGAGCGTCTCCAGGCGGTGGGCGAACAGTTCCCGGTCGTGGCCGCGGTCCAGCTTGACCATGTTCAGATCGGCCTTTAATAAGTCCACCGCGTGGCTGAACTGTTCGGCGATCATCGCCGCGGCGACATTACGCGCCTCGTCTTCACCCATTTATCTTCTCCCTCGTTTGCGCGTTAGCACGTTTACACGTTTGCACGTTCAAACGTTCACACGTTTACACGTTCCAACGTGCTAACGTTCCAACGTTCTAACGTGCTAACGTTCTAACGTGCTAACGTTCTATAAGCCCCAACTCCAGCCTGGCCTCGTATAACGCGGCGGCCATCATGCGGTCGTAGTCTTGCAGGACCAGGCAGCCCTGCCGCGCCGGGCAGCGGTCGCAGGCCAGCAAGCTCTGCCGCAGCAGGCGCATGGACAGGGCCAGGCCATGCGAATGGTCTTCCACCCCGGCCATATGCCTGGTCACCGGGCATTCCGGTATCAGGGCTGTATTCTGGTTCATTTCAACCCCAACTCCTTGATCACTGCGGCCAGACCGGCGGAGAGCACCGCCTGGGTCCCCTCGTAGGCGCTCTCCAGGGCCTGCTGCGCCTTGAGCAGGTTCGCCAGGCGGTTGGCGGCCAGCCCCAGCACGCACAGCAGCCGCGCCGCCTGGTCGAGATCCTCCGCAAGCTCGGCCATCCCCCCGACCCGGCGGATGAGCGCCCGCAGCAGGGTGATTTCGGCCTGGAGATCCGCGCCGTACTCGGGAAACGCTTCTGGCGGTCCCTTGGGCCGGCGGACGGCAGGCCGGTGGGCATCCTGTGTCCCCGCCTGTCCTGCCCGCCGGCGCGGCGACCTGGTGGTTGCGCCTGGGGCGGCCATGCTTATTCATCTCCGTCAGGCGGGTAAGCCGTTCCCGGGGCGGGCTCTTCCGGCCGGGGCCA
>CAZAQS010000555.1:0-1795 GCA_964486825.1 uncultured Anaerolineaceae bacterium
AATCATCACCCGGGTTTTGCTGTCATGAAGAGCATAGAATGCGCGCGCCAGGACTTCTACCACACAGTGACCGACAAGACCGGCGGCGTACCAGAGCAAAGCCCAGGCGACCAAATCAGTCGATCGAGCGTCGAACGCGCCTCTTTCATAGATCAGCTGGATGAGAGGGCGGCGAAGCAAGATCAATCCGACAGAGGCCGGCACGGATAGCAGCAGGACTCCGCGCAGGCTGGCAGCCAGTGAGTGGCGAAAATCATCAAACTGGCCGCGGGTGTATTGAGCTGCAAGAGTTGGCATGGCGGCAATCGCAATCGATTGGGCGATGGCGATTTGAGGCATGAGCATCAATGTGAAGGCGGCTTTCAAGGCGGGCACCGCGCCCGGGAAAAAGGAAGCTATCAGAATATTAACCCAGAAGTTGAGCTGAACCACGGCCACCCCAAACAAACGGGGGATCAGCAACCGGCCTACTTCTCTGACAGCCGGCAGCTTAAGTCCCAAAATGGGGTAATATTCCACCCCGCGCTTTAGTAAAGAGGGAAACTGCATAGCCAGATGTAAGGCGGCCCCTAGCAAGACGCCCAGAGCAAGCCCATGGATGCCCATCCGGGGCGATAATACGGTAACTCCGAATATCATTCCAAGGGCATACAAGGAAGGGGTCAGGGCGGGTATCAGAAATACCTGGAATGAATTCAAAATACCCATCGCCAATCCACTCAGGCCGAAGATAACGGCTGAAGGCAGCATAATGCGCATCAACTGAACGGTGAGGGCTTCTTTCTCCGGGTCTACGGCAAATCCTGGAGCAAGCAGATAGCGCACGATTTGGGGTGCGAAAACAGCTGATAGAAGGCTGAGGAAGACTACGACTATGAGGACCAGGTTGGCAATGGACGAAGCCAACTGCCAGGCTGCTTTACGCTCGCCCTGGGTAAGCAGGCCGGTAAATGTGGGAATGAAGGAAGACGCCAGTGCTCCCCCCGCGACCAGAGTAAAAAGGGTTTCCGACATCTGGTTGGCGACGTTGAAGGCCTCCATTTCCGCTCCGGTTCCGAAGGCGCGTAACACCAGAATGTTCCTGAGCAAACCAACCAGGTTGCTTAAAATAAAAGCAGCCATGACCGTACCTGCGGCTCTGGCAATCTGCCGGTTGGCTGTGGTTGTGGGGGCAACGTCTGTCACTGTGCTAGATTATATCCAAAAATGGAGGCTTGACGAAATTCGGCAGGCGGGAGTATATTGTGCTTCACAGGAACGGCCATATTAACTTGTTTCTGGGAAGGAGAGGGATATGGCTAAGCATTTTACTTCACCCCCCGATCCGGAGACCTTCAAAATGTTGGTTTGGGACCTGGTCCGCCAGATTCCGGAGGGGAAAGTCTCTACTTATGGAAAAATAGGATCGTTCTTACCCCCGCCGGCGGGTATGGAGGAGAGAGATTACGCTACCTCCGCGCCGCGCTGGGTGGGTGGGGCTATGGCGAACTGCCCATCAGACGTCCCCTGGCAGCGTGTGATCAATTCTCAAGGAAAAATCAGCCTGCCAAAAGGCAAAGGCCACGAACAACAGCTTTCTCTTCTAATGGATGAGGGCATCGAGTTCGATGAGCGGGAGCGGGTCGACTTAACCCGGTTTAGCTGGGAAGGACCGGACGCCGAATGGTATATACATCATGGATTGAGCCCGAGACCACCGAATGTTAAGCCTACTCAGGGGAAACTGAATCTTTGATTGAAATTCTGCCTCTTTATTTCGCTTGAGAGAGGGGTAACCAAACTGTAAAAGTAGAAC
>CAZAQS010000556.1:0-1773 GCA_964486825.1 uncultured Anaerolineaceae bacterium
TTTGGATCGTTGCTGGGGCTGGCCTCATCATCGCCGGGTTATTCGTGGGAGGTTTGGGCTTGTTTGGCCTGCTCCCCGGGCAGGGCGGAGAGCTCTACGAAGACCCACAAGGGCGCTTCACCATGGAAGTTGACCCGAGTTGGGAACGAGTCGAGACGAATGGGTCCTACACGCAATTTAAGCTGCCGGACCCGCCCATGAATATCTATTTGCTGGTCCTCGATGCCAGCACGATCGATGACGCATTTACCCAGGCTTTTCAGGTCGCCGGGTTCGATCCAGGTGTACTGGCCGGAGGGGCAATCGCCAATCTTGGTGATTGGCAGCTCTACAGCCAGGAGGACGCGGCGGGGTTGAGCTACGGATTGGCGGGCCAGATCGTGGGGGAAAATGCCTATGTTTTGATGGTCAAAGCGGACAAGCCGAGTGTCAGGCCGGAAAATGCATCCGTCATGCGCGCGCTGTCCTCGTTGAAGATAGCCGGTAAGGAGGAGATTGTAATCGAGAGCTTCGCCGATGTGAAAGCCGTGGTGCAGAAAGAGGTGGACAGCATGGCCGGCAGCGTCTCGATCGCGGTGGTACACGGGGATGAGATCGTGTATACCTATGTCTATGGGGAAGCCAACCCGCTCGAGGGGATCCCGGCAGACACCCGGACGATCTACCGCTTTGGCTCCATGACCAAACCCTTTACCGCCAGCGCGTTGATGCAGTTGGTGGAACAGGGCCTGGTGGACCTGGATGCCTGGGCGGGTAAATATATCCCGGAATTTCCACAAAGTTGGAATGTCACCGCGCGCCAGCTGCTGGATCACTCCGCCTGTATGCCGGAAAATCCAATCCTTTCGGATGGACTGATAGCTAAACCAGGGGAATCCTTTGCTCCCTTAGAAGAGATATTCACCAATTACGTAAAGGATTATCCAGATCTGGTGTGCGAGCCCGGGGCGGTCTCTCAATACAGCAACCCGCACTTCCTGGCGCTGGCGCGCATCATCGAAGAGGTCAGCGGCGAACCCTATGAAAGCTATGTGGTCGACCACATCCTGGCCCCCCTGGCCATGGACTCAACTCATTTCCAGCTGGTAGAGGCAAATGAACGCTATGCCAAAGGCCAGTACCCTACGGCCCAGACGGACACACTCATCGCCCGGTTGAACGAGTATCGCGGTCCCGGGCAGGAAGACCTCATCCTGGGGCAGGGCGAGTTCTTCTCCACCATGAACGACTTTCGGGTACTGCCTCCCTGGGGCGGGCTGTTCGGCACGCCCGGCGACGTGGCACATTTCCTGCAAATGCACATGCAGGGCGGGCGCTATGGGGGCATCCAGATCCTGCAGCCGGAGAGCGTCGCCGCTATGCAGGAGATGCAGCTCTCTATTGACGGTTCTCCGCTTGGCTTTGGCCTGAGCTGGTGGATCGGAGCGGATGACTTTGGGAAATATTACTTTCACGGCGGCGGCGGACCGACGATTGAAGCCATGATGCGCTTTTACCCAGACCTGGACCTGGGCGTGGTGGTGATGGGCAATGTCAACGGCTACCATGCGGACCGGATCGCCGCAGGTCTGGTCAATGCCTGGATGGATGAAAAATGACCATTCGGCACGCTTTTCAAGCGTCACGCATTTCAAAAGGGCAAGGAGCGAACATCCTGGACTGTAACACCGTGGCAAACTATGAATAACGCAGGACCAATATTCGATCCAGCGACACACTACCGGATTGAGGTACGGGGTCGAGTGGATGTAGAGTGGCTGCAAAGCTTCGACA
>CAZAQS010000557.1:0-1767 GCA_964486825.1 uncultured Anaerolineaceae bacterium
GACAGCAAAGCTCCGTTCACGTCCAGTAGACCGAAATCCAAACCCCAGGTATCGATGCCGATACTGGCCAGCTGCAGGCCTTCTTTTCTGGCTGCTTTGTGTATGCCCTCCTTCATCTCACTCCACAGGCGCAGAATATCCCAGCGCAGGCTGCTCCGGCCGGAGTATTCAGGCATTACGACGGCTCCATTCGGAAAGCGGTGGTTTTCAAGGAGCTCGAGGCGGCTGCCGTCAAACCTCCCGATGATTGTCCGCCCGCTTTCCGCTCCGATGTCAACGGCAAGATAGTTAAGATGCTTCTTCATGGGCTCTTCTCCTTGCTTCCCAACCCACGCTCAAGTCATGATGAATTCCACAGCTTCAAGCCGCTGTATTCGAACTCCCAGCTCCTGCAACCTATTCTGGCTTGTGATTTTTAGCCTAGCCCAGCAGCGCTTCTCGCAGCAAGGCAGACGCGTCCATTGCGTCGCCGTTGGCCACCACGGCCTCGAAGCGCTCCCGCCCGATCCGGTCTAAGACGCAGTGCAAACCCTGGATCCACCGGATGCTCTCGGAGGCCGCACGTACGCCGTTCTCCCGGTAGGGGAAGATATCCAGAGCGTACCAACCCGTGTAGTTGACCCGATCCAGCCAGAACAGCAGCTCTAGGGTTTCGATGGTATGGACAGACGCGACGGTCATATCATCATCCCACATGCGCCAGTTGTCATTGAAATGCATATAGAACAGCTTGTTCCCAAAATGCTGGAGCAGGGCGGCCGATTCGGCTGGGCTCTCGTAGCCTTGCAGGGCGTGGCCTACATCGATCATGGCCCCGACGTTGGGCTTGTTGACTTTATCGATCAGCAGCAGGGTTTTGCCTACCGTGGCAACATAGCAATGGGTGCGGGGCTCTTTGGGCTTATACTCCAGGACGATCTTGATTTCCGGGAGGTGTTCGGCGCACTCCATCGTGCCTTCGATCAGCAGGTCCCAGGCGTTTGTGAAATCACCCTGAAAGGGATAATCGTAGCCATCCTGGCCGAACCACAGATCTACTACCTCGCAGTTGAGCTGCTTGGCCCATTCCATGGAGCGTTTGACCTCCTGGACTGCCTCATGGCGGATCACCGGATCGCGCGAGGTAAACGAACCCCAACCCCATTTCGATGAAGCCCAAATATCGGGCGTGACACAGGTCACTTCCAGACCGGCCTCGCCGATCTGCCGGCGGATCTTCTCTACATTGCCATCGTTGACATGCCACATGCCCACTACTTCGACACCAGTGAGGCCTTCGACTTTTGTGGCCGCTTCGATGAGCTGGTCGGTATCCATGCGCTCTCCATAACCGGACAGGACGTAGCGGTCAGCGCAGGCATTGAATGTATTGATATTGGCGGAAAAACGAAGATTTTTGCTCATCTGAGGATCTCCTGTTTCGATATCGATGCTCTTAAATCCGTTTATATAACCCGGTCACTGCCGCCATCGACCGGGATCTGTGCTCCGGTAATCTTTTCGAATAAAGGGCCCAGCATCTCAGCTACCAGCTCACCGACATAATGGCTGTTCAGCTCGACTCCCAGCAAGTTGCGAGTCTTGTAGGCCTGCACACTCAAGCCGTAATGGGCTGCGCGAGCTTGTAACACTTCTTCTGTCCAAATTCCGGTGTCCATGACCTGGTCTGGATGAATCATATTGACCCGGATCCTGTCTTTAGCCCATTCAAGAGCAGCTACCCGTGCCAATTGGGTGACGGCAGCTTTCGCTGAGGAATAGGCAGCC
>CAZAQS010000558.1:0-1760 GCA_964486825.1 uncultured Anaerolineaceae bacterium
TGACGAATGCCATACAGAAATACTTATAGCATCCCGTGCACGGAGAAAGGTCAGCCTGGTTCACGAATTAAAGACAGCAATTCGCGAATATCCTCCAAAACAAAATCGGGTTGGATCTCACCCTCCAGGTCTCCTGGGCAATATTCACCTGTCTTAACCAGGGCTGAGCGCAACCCCGCAGCCCTGGCACCCTGTATATCCGTCAAAATCCGGTCGCCTACCACCAGCACTCGATCGCCTGCTAATCCCAGAGTGCATGTCGCCAGTTCGAAAGCATACGGGTAAGGTTTACCGATATATACTGCTTGTACGCCACTGGCTTGCTCCAACATCCTTACCCAGGAACCCACGTTCAGCTCCAGCTGGCCCATCGAGCTGTCGATTAGCTCGTCCTGCATGCCCACCAGCCGGGCGCCATTTTTTAGCACTCTCAAGGCGCGGTTGAGCGTCTCGAAATCAAACCGGCTGCGGTTGTCACCGATCACCAGGTACTCAGGATTATCCTCGTCCTGGGGGAAATCTTTGAATTCATCCAGACCCCGGCGCTCGAGCATTACCCACACCGACCTGGGCTTGACCTGGCGCAGGTATTCCGCGGTTGCATAGGAGGCTGTGATCACTTCTTCATCGAAGACCTCGAAGCCATGCTCCCGGAGTCTGCCAGCACACGAGGCCCGGCTTTTGAGGGTGCTGTTGGTCAGGAAGCGAAGCTTGATCCCCCTTTCCCGCAAAGAGCTAACCACCCCCATTGCTCCCGGGTAGACCTGTCCCTGGTATTCCAATACCCCATCGATATCGAAGATTACGCCCTGGAAGCTGATCATATCATCCAGCCTGAATTAACTTCCAATTCGTCTTGAAATATACCAACTTGTCTAATGCCTGCATTAGGAAATCGTCGATGGTCGCTGACTCTACATCTAGATCGAAGGTGAGCTGGCTCCATTTTATTGCACACGTCAGATCAGCTTTGGAAGTCTCTATCGTTTCTACGATACGTTCCACAATTAACCTATATTCGGGGTCAGCATCACGAACAAAATTTAAAGCTATCTCACTCTCCATCAGTCCACTCATCCATAGCAAATGATAACATCCCAGCCCTTCCTATGGCTGTTTCTAGACGGTATACAGACCAGTATATTTTGGCGTTGAAACAAACACGTTACAAAAACGTGAAATCTGTTTTATTTCTAACTGATTTGGGGAATCTTCCTTAACGGTTCTTTTACATTCGATCTCTATACTGGGGTTTAGATAAATAAAAAAAGACGAGAGAACAAAACGTGTCTCCGTCAATGGATCACAGTACATGGAAAAGGAGCCTGAATGGAACAAAGAAAGTTGATGCTGCGTCTTTAGCTTAGGAGTCAGGTAAAAATCGTATTCAATAAACGATGGCTTTGGAAATGGCTGTTCACTCATCAGGAGGAAAGTGATGAACAAGACGGTGAAAATCTTCTTAGTCGCTGGTTTCGTATTGGTTGTTGGGTTGCTTTTCCTAAGCGCCTCCGGACTGGTAGCCGGATTTCCCATTCGCTCTACCACCCCCGAGGCCAATACCCCTTCCCAGGCAGGACTGGCTAACCCGGCCTCTGTCCATTGTAAAGAACAGGGCTACACCGTCGAGATGCACACAGATGAGCAGGGCGGACAATACGGGCTTTGTCTCTTCCCGGATGGCAGCCGGTGCGACGAATGGGCTTTTTTCCGGGGCGAATGCGGTCCGGGTTCAGGAGAGTGAAGCCAGGCCCGTCATC
>CAZAQS010000559.1:0-1757 GCA_964486825.1 uncultured Anaerolineaceae bacterium
TGATTATGCAGCCCCAATATTCCGACGGGTCATTGAAATATACTTCTCAGGGCAGCCGCTCACACAATATTGGTGGGAATCTCAAATCGGGGTTGCCCGCACCTCTACACCCGATGTTACCGATACACCGGAGCCCACCCCAACAGAAACTCCACAGGCAGAGCCGGTAGAGGAAGAACAACCAGCCACAGAATCAGAGCCGGTGGAGGAAGCACCCTAGTGAGCTCATGATGGATCTCCTAAAAGGCCTGGTAATCAGCGTCCAGTCTGGTTTTTTTACAGTAGAAACCGAGCAGGGGACTTTAGTCTGTCGCTTACGAGGCCGTCTGAAACGCGGTCGTCGTACAGGCGATATCGTTGCGGTTGGCGATTGGGTGCGTGTGAGCCGCCTGGAAGAGAGCAAAGGTATGATTGAAGAGATCGAGCCTCGCCAGCGCATCATCGCACGAATGGCTCCCACACCTCGAGGGGAATACCAGCAAATCATCATTGCAAATCCAGACCAGGCCATTTTTGTGTTTGCGGTCGCCGATCCAGAACCGCACCTGGGCATGTTAGACCGCTTCCTGGTTACGGTGGAGAAAGAGGGCTTGCCTGCCTTGATTGTAGCAAATAAAGTTGATCTGGTTGAGCCTGAAGAAGCTCGCGCAATCTTCGACCATTACATTCCCTTGGGCTACCCGGTCCTGTATACTTCTGTTAAACGAACCCAAGGCCTGGAAGAGCTTAAGCAAGAGATGACCGGGAAGATCTCGCTCTTAGCTGGTCCTTCTGGCGTGGGTAAATCCAGCTTGCTTAATTCCTTACAACCCGGTCTGGGTTTGGCTGTCCGGGAGATCAGCCAGGCTACCAGCAAAGGTCGCCATACTACTGTCGTCCGCCAGCTTTTTCCATTGGCAGAAGGCGGCTATGTTGCAGATACTCCTGGCTTGAAGGCACTGGCGCTGTGGGATATCGAGCCGGAAGAGTTAGACGGCTATTTCCCTGAGCTGCGTGAACTGGTATCTGAATGCCAATTCAACGACTGTACCCATCTGCATGAACCTGGCTGTGCTGTCAAAGAGGCTTTAAAGGACGGAAGAGTCCATCCAGCTCGTTACCGTTCTTATCAACGCATCCGTATGGGTGAAGAAGAGATTCGATGACCCAGAAATGGCAACACCTATTAAGGTTGGCTCTAGAGGAATTGCCGTGGTGAAGCTCCAATGATCCTTAAGGTTATTATTAAGAATTTCTCCCCCTGCTTGGTATAATAGAAGTAAGGTTCTTCAGGAATTGCCGTGGTGAAACCCCGGGTACTTCCACGGGAATCCCAATGAACCAGAAGTAGGGTAATAAATCGGTGAAAACGACTAACGATAGTGATTTGATCATCCAATTGCAGGCGGGGAGCCTTTCGGCCCTGGGATTTTTATATGACAAACATCAGCATTTGGTACACCGCACCGCACTAGCAATTACCGCCGATTCCGAGGCCGCCTCGGACCTGCTGCAGGATGTCTTCTTACGCTTGTATAAATTCGCCCATCATATCGATCCCGAACGACCATTAGAACCCTGGCTCTACCGAATGACAACCAACCTGTCGTATACATGGGTCAAACGGAGCAAGCGTCTCCTTCGATCTATCGAGGATATTGCAGATTGGCTGGTAGGAACGAAAAAAAATACTATATCTCAGACAGTGATTCTCGAAGAGGAACTCCAACAGCTTCAGCAGGCGGTAGCGCGCCTGCCGCTCCCGCAGCGCATGGTTG
>CAZAQS010000560.1:0-1738 GCA_964486825.1 uncultured Anaerolineaceae bacterium
TACGGGGCCGGGGACGGCGACTACAGCAGCTCGAGAGCGGACTACCTGGGTCACTTTGCCGAGCAAGATCAGTTTGAGCCGCAATCCACCATCGACGCCCTGGAGGAATCGTTAAAGCGCGCCGGCCGCCCGGTGACTTTCTATCGCTACAGCGGCACAGGACATTGGTTCTGCGAACCTGATCGCCAGGATGCATTCAACCCAGAAGCAGCGAGCCTGGCTTGGGAGCGGACCCTGGCCTTCCTGCAGCGTCCCGTCACTGAATGAGTCCACGAGGGTCAAGCTTTTACTGTTCAGCTTAGAAGTTATTATTGATGAAGAAATCCGAACTTCTGAATTGGCTGCATAACGAATATGAGCAATGGGAAGTATTTCTGGATCAGATAGGCCCAACACGTATGGATCAACCTGGCGTAGCAGGCCCCTGGTCGATGAAAGATCTCGTCGCGCACCTTTCCGGCTGGAACCGCAGACTTGTATATGGCTTACAGGCCGCACAACGCGGCCAACCGGAACCGCCCCCACCCTGGCCGGCGCACCTGCAAACCGAGGATGAAATCAATGCGTGGATCTATGAGTCCAATCGCGGTCGCTCTGCGCCTGAAGTCGTGGATGAATCGCGCCAGTTATATCTGCAGCTCCTCGATATAATCGAAAGCTTACCCGACGAAGTCCGGATCGAGGTAATCCAGGAGAATCGTGCGTTCTACCTGGTGTGGGTGGGCGATAAACGCTTCCTGGCAGGTGAATTCTTTGACCATTTCCATGATGACCATGAGCCAGACGTGCGCGCCTGGCTCGCGCGTATGGAAAAACAATAGTTGCAGGAGGTAGTAAGATGGATCTAACGAAAATCCTGATTTCGCAATATCGGGCCGCTCTGGAGATGCTCAAGCAGACGATTACCGAGTGCCCGGAGTCGGTCTGGAATGCAGCAAGCGACAAGAACAAATTCTGGCAGGTGGCCTACCACGCCCTTTACTTTACGCATGAATATCTGGCAGAGTCCTTTGAAACCTTTACGCCTTGGATCAAGCACCGGCACGGATACGAAGATTTCCCGGCGCCAGAGGGGGGTGAGCCGTACGACAAAGACACTATCCTGGAGTACCTGGCCTTCTGCCAGCAAGAGGTGGCCGAAAGAGTGCCACGGCTGAAGCTGGAAGAACCGGAGGGGCATGGAGACAGGTCTTTGATCACGCTGGAGCTACAGATCTACTCGATTCGCCACCTGATGCAACATACCGGCGAGCTGATGGAGCGGCTAGGCAGCCGAACAGGCGCGGAGATAAATTGGGTGGGACGGGTGCATGGCTGAAAAGTCTAAACAAATAAGGAGCATGACAGTATGGACAACCAACCTGAAACAACCCTAATGGAGCTGATCCGCTACAACAACTGGGCTAACGCGCAGATCATCGCCGCCTGCCAGAAGCTCACCGCCGACCAGCTCGCCGCGGCCGCGCCCGGCACCTACGGCACCATCCACGAGACCCTGGGGCACATGATCTATGCGGAAGCGGACTATGTGGGGCGGATGACGGGTGACCGCCCCCAACCGTCGTTCAGGTGGGAAGAAGGACCTTCCGTGGATGACCTCGCCATCTTTGCCAAACAGGTGGCCAGCGTTCTCCTGGACGCCGCGCAGCGCATCCCACCCACCCACCTCGTCCACGAGGAGGAGGACGGCGAGACCCTGGACTACCAGGCGCGGCATCTCTTCATCCAGACCATCAAC
>CAZAQS010000561.1:0-1735 GCA_964486825.1 uncultured Anaerolineaceae bacterium
CGAAAATGACCTTTCCGTTATCCCGAACTGACAGGGAAATGCTCGTAAAGGTGGATACCATGATTGATCACTTGGAGAAGCACCTGCCACAGGATAAGACATTTGTCTTCTCCCTCGGCGAACGAAGTGATCGTCGTAGAAATGGCGAAAGGCATTTGCATTCATGAAGCTAAATTACAGTCGCAAAATAAACCAGGTTGTTGAAAGTTGGGCAAGATGTTGAATTGAATCCAACTTTCTAGTTCATCCTTCTGCAGGCAGCACAATCACGGTAACCGTCTCGCTCTTTCCTTTGAGCTCCAGTTCGCGCTTTTCTAGCCCTGTAGTCATGATCTGAGCAGCGTTGGAAGTGGCCTCGCTGATCAAGACTTCGCCTACTCCGGCTTTGGAAGCCAGGCGGGCCGCGATATTTACATTATCTCCCAGGGCAGTGAAATCAGAGCTGGCTCCGCTTGCCCCTGCAATTGAACCTACCCAGGCGATGCCGGTGTGAATCCCCACGCCAACCGGAACCCAGGGGCCGTGGGGATCCTCATGTCCCGTTGCGCGTAAAAGATCCTGACCAGCTTCCACTGCCTTTCGGGCGTGTTGCTTGCCTGCATAGCCGGGGATGAATAGGGCGGTGACTTCATCCCCAACCAGTTTGTCAATGAAAGCATCGGCATGGATGAGAATATTGATAACGGTTTCATAGAAGCGGTTCATCAAGCGGCTAAATTCGGCCGCAGTCATTTTTTCGGCGATAGTCGTCGAGCCGCGCACATCTACAAACAGCATGGTCAACTCGATCTCTGCACCGCCTGGGAACCTGGTATTGAAGGCGTCGCAGGCTGTGCAAAAGCGCGGGTTCTTGGTTGACCGCCGCCCCCCTATGATGCCGAATCGACCCAGTGCACCGCCAATGCCTCCGAAGGGAACGTAACAAGATACACAGCGCGGATTGGAGGGGGTTAGGGCATTCAGGTGACGGAAGTTCCCGCGAATTGGGTCTCCTTGGGAGAGCAACTTGTGCCACATTTCGTCTACAGATTTAACCCGGAAGAGCCACCTGTATTTTGCGGGTAAGGGTTGGTTTGGCATAAAAACACCTGCCTCTCTTGCCTTTGCCATAACATCTGCTTTTACCTGGAGAAATAAGTTTTTCTGAATATCATCGAGGAAAGCGGGTTCCCGGTGCCGCGGAAGCATAATGCCGGTTTATGGGAGGTGGAAATCGATATCCGTTTTCAAATTCAAATTTAGCTGTCTGTGCAAAATTTAGACCCTTAGCGAGCCTCGGAACCCCCTGGCGGCATAGAAGGAGGGCGCACTGTTATGAAACACAAAGACATGGCCGTAGCGACGATCGCAAAAGAGGGCGCCGCCGAGTTTTCTAATATCAGTAGGTGTTTGTATCCAGCTCTCCGTTTTCGTATCAAATTCTCCAAGTTTCTGCAACTCTCGATATTGGCCTTCATTCAAAAGCTCGATACCCATAGCGGCTGCGAGATCAACAGCGTTACCAGCTGGGTGAACACCTTTCTTTTCTCTTTCTTCCTGCCCTTCTCTGTCGTAACAGATACTTCTGCGGCCTTTAGGACTTTCCGCTGAACAATCATAAAAAATGTATTCGCCCGTCTTTTTATCATAACCAACAACATCCGGTTCACCGCCAGTGCTTTCCATTGCATTAAGTGACGACAGTTTTTCAGGATGAGCTTCCAGTTTTGCTTGTATTTTGGGCCATTCAAGACCT
>CAZAQS010000562.1:0-1731 GCA_964486825.1 uncultured Anaerolineaceae bacterium
TGAAGCGGGATTGCGCCGATTCAGGGACCGGCTGCCAGACGGGGCGCTCACGCACAGTTTGTAGATAAGCGATCATGTCGTCCACCATCTGGCGCCCGAGGCCACGGAGTGCCTCCCAATCGTCCGGGTCCAAACTTAATGAGTCCAAATTTGCTGGCATCGTGCCTCCGTTATCCTTATTAGAGATCGTAGAAGGAATTGTCGATTGGGAACAGGTGGTTTCTTTCTTACTTACTTAATATAACGGACTGGAAGTGCAGCTGCAATCCAGCGCCCTTGCCCTCCACAGGGATGCGTTTGAAGGAATGAACCGCAAACGTCTGAGAAACTACTTCCAACAATTGATCGTCGGTATAAAAAGAGAAATACCGCTTTGGTTCGTAAGAATCATCTTCCCAAATGCCCGCAAAGTCGGATCCGCCATATACGCCCAAATAGAATAATCCAGATGGTACCAGTACTCTTTTGGTCTCATGCAACACTGCTGGGAATTCATTCTTGGGGACGTGCAACAGGCAATTGAGGGCGTAAACAGCTTCAAACGAGTTGGCCGGGAAACCCAACCTGGCACAGTCCATAACCAAGGCTGCTAAACCTTTCTGCTGACACAAGCGAACCATTTCAGTCGATAGATCGCTGCAAACAACCTGGAGGCCCTGCTCCAGGAAGAATTTGGCATCTCTCCCTGTACCAGCCCCGATTTCCAGGAGAGAACGTCTCTGCTCTTGCCGCAACAGAGCCAGGAAACTATTCCGCTCTTCTTTTTTCCAGTCCTGGAGCGAACCCGCTTCACGTTCCCAGGCCTTGTTATCGTAGGAGGCGCGCAATCTCTTTCTTAGATCGGTGTCCATCCTCATTTAATCTTCCATACGTACGCCCGACCTGGCCCCTGCTCTCTCGACAACCCAATTTCCAGCTCCATCTGTTTCACCCAGGTTGGGCATGGCTGATTATAGGGCAATTCCAGCCGCTGCTTTAGTTCCTTCCAGGTCAGGCCGGCCGGATTCTGGCGGAGTTCCTCTCGAATTTCATCTCTAAATTCCACGTAGCGCATTTTTATCTCCCGTGCGTCTTTAACGACAAGTCCAGATAAACACAGAAGGGATCGGCTTAACGCCCAACCTGCTCTTCAGGTCTGAAACGTAACGCCGACCAGACTTCGTCGATCGCTATCTGGGTGACCGGGCGGATGCCCTTGCCGGTCAATTTCTGCCAGAGGATGTCACGGTTCAAATCGGTCTTCACCCCCGAGCTGCCTTTGGGATAGGAAATCCAGAAGACGCCGTCGTACTTGATGGCCTGCCTGGCCTGGGGGTACAGGCGCTCGAGATCGGCGCTGTCTTTGACGAACAAGTGTACGAAATCGAATTCGCCTTCAGCCTCCTGTTCGAGCCGGACGCCCGCAGGCAGGTCGGCGAGCTGCTCCAGGTATCCGGCTGGCGGGTTGAGGACCAGCGCCCGATCGCCTTCCTTGAGGCGCAGTTTCTTGATCAAGCCAGAATCGCCCATTTTTATACCTCCTAACTCAATAACTTATCCCGTGCTCTACATAGAATTTCCACAAGGTGAGCGCTTCTCCCCACCCGGCGCTGCAGTCCAGCATGGCCCGCAACCCGCTGGGGGTGTCCTGGTAGCCATGCTCCCGCAAATGGATGATCGTGCCGACCTCGGCCGGCTCAAAATCCATCTCCACGGTGGTGGCATAAGAAGGGTTGTCCGGCCGCCATTGGA
>CAZAQS010000563.1:0-1724 GCA_964486825.1 uncultured Anaerolineaceae bacterium
ATATTTTGAGAAGAAGGCCGTGCCCTTATTGGCTACCACGATCGCCTGCCCTGGATGGAGAATGGCGCCGGCAGGAAAACGCAGCATACCCTCACCTTGACCACGGGTTTCCTCGTCGCCCAACTTGAAGTCCTGCAGGTTGAGCGCGGCCGGCCCGGCGTTATAGATCTCGATCCATTCCCCATCCGGCTCTTTCTCTAGCTGAGACAACGGGTTATACATAAATTCGCTCAGTAAGAGCTTGCCGCCGAAGGGGGTTGGAACCAGGGTCGGCGTGGGGGAGGCTGCCAGGGTTGGCAAAGCAGATTGCCCGGGCGTGGCGGTGGGCAGGCTCAGATCCACCTCTCCGGGTTGCGGCGAGGCCTGCTTCCTCCAATCGAGGGCGCTATCGCTGTCCAGGTAGGGCGGGTAGCGTTCCAGGGAAGCTCCCTCCAGTACATTGGGAACGGAGGGGTCAAAAGCAAATGTCGAGCTGCCCCAAGAAACTGCATCGACGACTTGGTCCGAGGGACCCAATACCAGCAGCTCATCTCCGCTATTGGTCAGCTCGACACTGCGTTCGGCCCAGGCAGTATAGCGGGATAGCACCGCAACGGCCGGGTCCGAGCTCTCCATCTCGTAATCCGGTTTGAAACGGTAGACGGCTTCGAAGGCACTGGCTTTGTAAGCGATGATGATTACCTGGCCTGGTTTGAGGATAGCCCCCTCGGGAAAGGCCAACATGCCCTCGCAGCAGCCCGGCAAGGCCTGGTCGCCGATTTTATAACCTGTAAGGTCCACCGGGCGGCCTCCGGCGTTATAAAGCTCGACCCATTCTCCATCCGGTTCCCGCCCGGCAGGGTTGTACAGGACTTCCGTGATCAGGAGCAGGCCCGGGCGAGACGAGGAAGCCGGTTGGTTCTTCAGAATTACCGGGATCCCCATGCGAACCTGGAACGGATCCAGGTAGAGCGGCAGGCTGGCGCCGGCGTAGATGCTGGAGAGGGGTGAAAACAAGACCAGGAAAGTAAAAGCAGCTCCCAGAGCGACGAACACAAGTCTCCAAACAGCGGGCGCGCGGGAAGGTGAACGCGGCATGGGAACCTCCTTTGGCGGCGTGCAAAGAACGCCCGTGGCTGTGTCTGACGGCGGGTGCTGACGATTTATTTGTACAAGATTCTGGCCGGCAGGTCAAGTGGGAAAAATTAAAATATTGTCAGGTCAATCCCTCATTCTGAGGGGTTTCGGAAGTCTCCATATCATAATATAATTGGAATGAAAGCCCATTTAATCAAAGAAAGTTAGTCTAAGATGTAACAAATTGCATCCTGATACGTTCATTAAGGTGAAGAACATGCCCGATTGGGGAGCGGTTGATGACGTTCAACTGCTGAAGCAAGCTCAATACGGCAGCGCAGAGGCATTCGGAGAGTTATACGAGCGGCATGCACTATCGGTGTTCCGCTTCCTCTACGCACACCTGGATGACAGGCTGGATGCAGAGGACCTGACAGAAGAAGTATTCTTGCGAACCTGGCGCACCCTGTCCCGTTACCGGGACCAGGGGGTGCCGTTCAAAGCCTTCCTGTTCCGGGTCGCGCATAACGCCCTGATCGATCACTACCGTGCTAACCGGCGCTCCAATTCGGAAGTATCGATCGATGACAGCGTCATCCGCGACCTGCGCTCCGAGCCGGGCAGCCAGTTCCTTCAAAACCAGGAGCACCAGGAGCTGCGCAACACCC
>CAZAQS010000564.1:0-1715 GCA_964486825.1 uncultured Anaerolineaceae bacterium
AGCTGTATCCGCAGGTTATCCGGTTATGGTCCCAGTTGTCGACCTGGTAGAAATTGGCAATGGAGGTGGCTCGATTGCGTGGGTGGATGATTTTAATAGGCTCCATGTTGGGCCTCAAAGCGCAGGCGCCGTTCCGGGCCCGGTGTCATACGGCAAAGGGGGTATGGAAGCTACCACGACAGATGCAAACCTGGCTTTAGGGTGTATCAACCCGAGCTATTTTTGCGGAGGTACACTGGCTGCAGACATGCCGGCTGTTGAGACAGCCCTGGATAAGTTGGCCAATACTCTTTCGACCAATAGGGCAGAGGCGGCTCGGGGTATCATCCGTATTGCTAACAACAATATGGTTAATGCCATTAAGCTTATATCTGTAAATCGTGGACATGACCCGCGTGACTTCACTCTAATAGCTTTTGGAGGCGGCGGTGGGATGCATGCCTGTTCTCTGGCAAAAGAACTGGGAATAAAAAAGGCGGTCGTTCCCAGCCTTTCCAGCGTGTTCTCGGCCTGGGGTATGTTATTGAGCGATTTGCGACGAGATTATCTACAGACACAGATCGTTGAACTGAACAGCCCAGAAGCAGCCGGACAAATCAACAGCTCCCTGGTTAAGCTTGAAGCACAGGCTATTCGCGCTTACGCTGCAGAAGACATAGACAGCGCTCGGGTCCATTTCCAGCGCTACGGGCGTTGTCGTTACCAGAACCAGGAACATTTTGTTGAAATTGCCTTGCCAGGTGGCGAGGTCTCCCAGCAGCAGATTGACACTATTGTCGAAGATTTTCATACCAACTACGAAAAAGAATATACCTACCGCTTGGATGCACCGGCCGAGCTGGTTTGTTACCACCTCGTTGCCCTGGCAGAAGTGGACAAGTTGGTGCCGGAGGTACGCCCTCGTGCTGGGAGATCGCTTGAAGATGCCGTTAAAGGAAGCCGAGAAGTCGATTTTATTGAGGCTGGCATTCACCCGGCGACTATCTACAATGGCGACCTCCTGGAACCCGGTATGAGCTTTACTGGCCCAGCTATCATTGAAGAGGCAGGAACAACGGTCGTTATCCCGCCGGAATTACCCTGCAATGTGGATGACTATGGCAACTATGTCATCCAAACCGCTCAATAAGGAGCCTCATCATGAATAAGAGTTTTGATCCGATCACAATAGAGATTATACAGAGCTCGCTGCAAGCAGCTGCAGATGAGATGTTTGCTGCTCTTCGCCACACGGCTATGAGTGCCATCATTTACGAAGTACTGGATATGGGTACTGGTATCACAGACAAAAATGGTGAGCTAGCCGGCTCAGGAGCAGGTATTCCTGCATTTGTTGGTGTGCTGGATAAAACAGTCAAGCGCGTCATTCAAAAATTCGATAAACCAGGTGATATCGAGCAAGGAGACATCTTCATCACCAATGACCCGTACAACGGAGGCGTTACACATCTTAACGACGCGATTTTGGTCATGCCGGTTTTCTCGAATGATGAGATCGTAGCCTGGACCGCCAATATTGCGCACTGGAACGATGTGGGTGGAATGGTTCCTGGCAGCATGTCAACCAATGCAACTGAGATCTTCCAAGAAGGGTTAATCTTAGCTGCCATAAAACTTTTCTCGCGCGGCAAACCAATCCGCTCCGTTTTTGATATCCTCACTGCAAATTGCCGCATGCCTGATTTTCTAACCGGGGACCTGTGGGCCGGTGTGGC
>CAZAQS010000565.1:0-1694 GCA_964486825.1 uncultured Anaerolineaceae bacterium
CTGTCATGATTATCCCTGTCAAGGAGGGGCCGAACCCGCCAAGCATGAAGAGCAAATAGGATGGCGAGGTTGGCTTCAGAGCAATCCCGTTCCGGATCAGAAGGCCCCAGGCTCCCCAGGAAAGAACGAACGTCAATAAGAAAAACCTGGTTGCGTACGAGTCTTTCATTTTTATCTATGCTCGTATTCTCCTTCTGCATCCGCTCAGGTCATTGTCCGAGCAGCCGCGCAAACAGCACCGCCGTTCCAATGAGATTCAGCAAACAATGCGCGATGATACCGATGTAGATGTTCCGTTTCCACCAGACCAGATAAACCATCGGCACCAGCAGCACAACGCGGGACAAAAACATCCACGGCGTCCAGAAGTGATAAAGAGAGAAGAGCACGACGTTCACCAGGGGCGCCCAACCTCTAAGCCACGAGATGCGCGGCAAGAGGTGTCCACGAAAGTACATCTCTTCGACAACCGGGCCGATAATGCCGTTCAGGATCATCGCGAAGACCGCGGTCACGAGCAAAGTTTCCCGTGGATACGTTTGTGGAATCTCAAACAAGTCTCGCAGCGCATACCAATCAGGCAGCCAAGCGAAAACCCGTGACAGGATCAGGTTGTCAACCGGGGTGATTAGCCCTGAAACGATGATTCCCCAAACCACGATCAGGACCGGAAAGAGGAGGTAGTACCACCAGGGTACCGGCTGGCGATAATCGACCACTTCTTTGAGAGATAGGGCGCCGGTCTCTTTTCGCCCTTGCACTAATAAGTAGCCAAGCTCTAAAACAATCACGGTAAGGATCATCGGGAGATAGAGCGCGGTGATGGTGGGGTAGCTCCAGGCAAGAGCGAGAGGCGCCGTAAGCACGTACACGGCTGTGGCGATCCCGCCTGGGAGCAGGTGTAATACTATGGTCTGCGGTATGGAGTGTCGTTGTTTGTCAACTTCCATCGAATGGTTGGGCATTTTTCTCCTCCGATCAGTATGAGGCATGATTAGTTTCGTATTTGCCTTGCCCGGCCAATGAAGGCTGTGAGGATCAAGGCGAGGGATAAGGGAATGAAGAAACCAATATTGCCATTGCTATGCGCGCCGAGATAATCTACTGCGTGCACCTTGTTCAGCGGCCCGAGATACCAGAGCGAAACGTACAACACCTCGAACAGCTTCTGGCTGTTACTCCATATGCCGGATGCTACAGCAAGGGTTGGGATAAACAGCGGGGCAGAAAGCCAGGCGAGCAAACCGGCGCCATCCCCGGCATTCAATAACTTGATTGCTACCCCGCCGCCCGTCAACACGGTTACGATGAATCCAGCCAGCCACGAGGCTGGGAGTTGTCTTGCCAGCGGAGCGGCAGAAGAGAAGACCAGCTGCCCCACGTTGTGGCGATTCTCGCGGCTGCCCATACCCGACCAGATCAGGATCGGCCAGAGCCAGGTAAACAGATAAATTCGGGTAGACGCCGAAATCCTGCGGCAGGTAGCCCAGCACGGCGCGCAGGTCGTCGGGCGAGCGGGCGATATCCTTCCCATTCCAGGTGACAGCGCCTGTGGTAGCCCTGGTGATGGTCGCCAGGATGCGCATCAGGGTGGACTTGCCCGCGCCGTTGGGACCGAGCAAGCCCAAGACACCGGGACCAAGCTCGAGGGTGAAATCACGCAAGCCCCAGTTCTTATTTCTGAATTGTTTGCC
>CAZAQS010000566.1:0-1692 GCA_964486825.1 uncultured Anaerolineaceae bacterium
CCTGTGCTACATCCATACTGTGCTCCTTAGAAAATCTCTACACATTCGACAGCGGTCTTGGCGCAATAAGGTGAACATGGTGTTATGCAACCGGCATATGATGACGGGCGGCATATCGACCGGTTATATAGTGATAAATCTGTCGTTCCAGGTCAGTGATCAGGCTGCTGGCCCCAATCCTGAAAAGGTCCGGCATCAGCCATTCATCGCCCAACTCTTCTTTCATGAGAGCCTGCCAGACTAGTGTTTGCTTGGCTTTGCTGATGCCCCCGGCTGGCTTGAAGCCTACCAGGAAACCCGTTCGCTCGTGGTATTCGCGGATAGCTCGGACCATGACGAGACCAAATTCTAGGGTAGCATTCAGGCTCTCCTTGCCGGTGGAGGTTTTTATAAAATCCGATCCTGCCATCATTGCTACCAGGCTGGCCTGGTAGACTTGCTTTAAGGTAGCTAAATCCCCAACACCCAAAATCGTCTTCATATGCGCAGATGTGCCACATGTTTCACGGAAAAGCTTCACCTCATCATATAGAGCACGCCAATCACCGGTAAGTACGTGATAACGCGGAATGACAACATCTACTTCAGAAGCTCCAGCTTCAATGGCCTGCTCGATCTCTGCCACCCTTTGGGCGAGAGGTGTTTGCCCGGCAGGGAAGCCTGTGGCTACGGATGCTACTGGAATATCGGTACCGCGCAATGCTTCGGCTGCCTCTCGCACCCGGTTTGGGTAAACACATACTGCGCCGACGGTAATCTTTTGACCTTCCAGGTTAAGTGCGGCAAGCATGTCGCTGCGAAGCGGTTGCCTGGCCTTTGCGCATAGTCTTTTCACTCTTCCAGGAGTATCATCACCCGACAGCGTCGTCAGATCCATACATGTAATGGCACGCAGCAACCAGGCTGCTTGCCATTCTTTCTTTATAGACCTCCTGGAGGGTAATGTGGACACTCTGCGCTCCACCGCACTGCGGTTTATCCTGGCGCCCATCACCCAATCCAGGTCAAGCTGTGTTCCGGGGTTGCGGTCCGAATTGGATCCCATCATATTTCCCTCTAGAATATTGCCCTCTATCATCAAGGCAAATGTTTTCCTTGAAAAATCTTCTCCAGGCAGGAAAACAAGCCAGGATATTATTCTTCACTTATTGTACCAATAAACGAGCATATCCCTTATTATAGAGTTTCTTAACCATCGCGTTTGTAAAAAAAAGTTTGGTAGGAAAAGGTTTGAAGGGGAATGTAACACTCAGGTGTTTGGACCAAAGCACTACGGGCTGGCAGGTATTTATACGTGTGATAAGGCTTTCTGCCAAACATGATCGCGATCGTTTAATTACACAGGTCTTGCATCTGCGACTACGCTCTCCGGGATTCCTGGTCTACCCAACTTAAAGGTCGCCGAAACAGCTGGATTGATTCTGGGTAATGGATCACCAAGTTCCACTACCCAGATCATGCCGCTTTTAGGGCGAGGGTTATCTTCAGCGCATTATACTCTCAATCAGATGCCTACCATGGATCGGATCAATTAGTATTGTCTACAGATCAATTATCATATATTATTGTATAGCTTTTCCCAATCCTATCAACCGGCTCTGAACCGGATCTTCCAATTTCACTTGCCTCCATAAATCGAATTTGGAAGGGACATATATTTCATATTTGTGTTCCAAAAGGTGTGACGATGAC
>CAZAQS010000567.1:0-1686 GCA_964486825.1 uncultured Anaerolineaceae bacterium
ACTTATTTTTGTCCTTCTTTTTGTACAGGTTTTTCTCCCAATTGTAGATAAAAATTATCTACAATATCAAGGAAAAATCCCCTGCTATAGCCGCAGTTTTTGATCAAGGCTGGAGATGATCTATCTGAACCAGCCCTGCTTCAGACGCCCCGCAGTTTGGTAAAATACAAGCGGGGCGTTCTTATTAACCAGATACCAAAAGGAAATGATAAATGAAGCTTATCGATGTCACCCGCCGCTCAGCTGTTCCCCAACCATGGGCTGAAGGAGAAAAAATTCCCTGGAACGACCCAGACTTCAGCCAGCGCATGCTCCAGGAGCATCTGTCCCAGGAACATGACGCTGCCAGTCGCCGTTTGAGGACCATCGACGATCAGGTTGAATGGATACATAAACAAATTCTATCGGGCAAAAGCGGGCGAATACTGGATCTAGGATGTGGGCCGGGGTTGTACACCAGCCGGTTGGCAAGGTTAGGGCATACCTGTACTGGAATTGATTTCTCTCCCGCCTCAATTGCTTATGCCCGAGAGCATGCCAAAACGGAGCAGCTCCCCTGCCGGTATATCAAAGAGGACATCCGCGAAGCAGATTATGGGAAGGATTACGATCTGATCATGTTGATCTTTGGTGAATTCAACGTTTTCAGGCCATCCGACGCACGCAGGATCTTGTCTAAAGCTGCTGGAGCGTTAAAACCAGGCGCTCACCTACTGCTGGAGGCCTTCAATTTCCCGGCAGTGCAGGAGATGGTTGCCCAGTCAAGATCCTGGTACTCCGCCCAGAGCGGGCTTTTTTCTGAAAAGCCGCATATCTGCCTGATCGAAAACTTTTGGGACGCTGAAATGAACGTTGCAACCGAGCGATATTACATCATCGATGCAGAGAGCGGTAACGTCAACCCCCAGGCAGCCAGCACCCAGGCCTATAAAGATCAAGAGTACCAAGACCTTTTAACCGAGGCCGGTTTTCGTGGGATCATCTTCTACCCTTCACTAGGCATGAAGGAAGGTCAAGAGCCGAGCGATTTCATGGCTATTGTCGCCCACAAATCAGTGCCAGGATAGCGGGCAGGTTTAGATTAGGGATAATCCACAAAGAAATGCTAGACATAATCGCTTTTGACGCTGATGATACCCTATGGCATAACGAACCCCTGTACATTGACATACAGACGAGGTTCAAGCAGCTGCTTTCCAGCTATCACAGTCCCGAATGGGTCGACCGGAAGCTGTTCGACACCGAAATGCGCAACCTCAAACATTTCGGCTATGGCATCAAGGGTTTTACCTTGTCCATGATCGAAACGGCCATCGAGCTGACTGAGGGTCGGATTTCCGGCAGCGAGATCCAGAAGATCATCGATTATGCCAGGGAAATGCTGGAAACCAGGCTAGAGTTGATCGAACATGTAGAGCAGACACTGGCCGAATTGAGCCAATCCTACCCCCTGATGATCGTGACCAAAGGGGACCTGCTCGACCAGGAGGCCAAGATCGCCAATTCAGGCCTGGCGCAATATATCACGAGCATAGAAGTGGTCAGCAATAAGACTCAGGAGAGTTACGCGTCCATTCTTTCCAGGTACAAGATCGCACCCCAGCGTTTCTTGATGGTTGGCAATTCCTTGAAATCCGATATCCAGCCGGTATTGGATACGGTTGCCGAACGTGCCGCGCACCATCA
>CAZAQS010000568.1:0-1642 GCA_964486825.1 uncultured Anaerolineaceae bacterium
CCTCTCCCAATTCTGGGAGAGGGGGGAGGTGGTCTTTGAAGCGGCCGCTTTCGATGACGGCGAGGAAGGACCAGCCGAGGTCGCTCTTGGATTTGGAGGTGAAGACGAAGGGGATGACTCTACCGGGCAAGGCTTTTTCGAGGAAGCTGGCCAGGCCGGCGCCGACGCCGGTGGCGTCGATCACCACGTAGCGCGCTCCCCAGTGCTCGGCCAAAGCTTTGAGCTGCCCATACAGGAGCGAATGCTTGACCCCCACCCAACTGCGCCGGTCGATGACCCGGTAAGTGGGCGCGTTGATGAGTTCATCACCGAGCGTAGCCAGGTCAACTTCGACCACTGTAAGGGCGGTTGAGTCGCGGGCGGGGTTGCCTAACTCACCCTCGCTGATCCTGACTCCCAGTTCGCTGCCGCTGCTTTCATCCTCCCCGGCTACATCGACCAGCAGAGCGTACAACCGGCCTGCTACTGGAGCAAACACCCTGGCGTGATCGCCCTGCATCAGGGCTCGCCGCTCGGGAGGGAACAGGCCGCCCTGGGCGTCGATTTCCTGGGAGTAAAACTGGGTCAACACCAGGGGATGGTCCTTGCCCAGCCGGCGCACCTGCTCTTCAACAAACCTGCCATAAGCCGGGACCTCGGCAGCCACGGCGTCCGCATCCAGGATGAAGACCCGCGGCCGGCCATCCAGGCGCTGGGCCTCTTCGGCGGCGCGGCGCTCACGGGCGAGCAATGTGCGGGAGGTCCAGGCGGTGCCCCAAAACACTCTCGTCGCGTTGGTCGAGGCGCACATCGGCGCCAGGTCTTTATCGTACTTGGCGATCTGCACATCCTGGGCCTCGTCGACCTCCAGCAATGTCGAGGCGGTTGCGCCAACGATATGGGTCTCCGGGCCGGCCGACAGAAAATAAATCCTGGCTTTTTCAATGCGGTAGATGTACCCTTGCTCTTTATTCCAGGCCCGGCTGGTGACCATGTTCCGCTGCAGCACCCGCTCCAACCGGCGCATGGCGTTGAGCGACTGCGGCTTCCACGTAGGCGACGCTTTGACGATCTCGGTATCCAGGTGCGAGCGCAAGACCATCAGGTAAGTTTCGATCTGCGCCTGCAGCTCGTTTTTCCCGGACTGGCGCGGGAAGATGACCACGATGGTATCGCCCCGTTTCTGGAAGACCGAATCCACCACCGCCCTGGCCACCTCTTGCTGGTAGGAGCGCAAGCGGATACTGGCAGCCTCCTCCGTAAATAGGACCACGTCGTGAAACAATTCTTTCAGTTGGGAACGCCTGATCACCATCTCTCCTGTCTATCCTTTTACGGTTGGCTGCCGAACAACGCTTTCAGCAGTGCGATGACCGAGAGCAGGCCGCCGCCAGCCGCCAGGCTGACCAGGAAGCGGAACTGCGTGGCGCTCTCGGTCAGGTTGCGCAGCCGCCTTTCGAAATCCTGCCCCTGTTGTTCCAGCGTTTCCAGGCGGCGGGCGAACAGTTCCCGGTCGTGCCCCCGGTCCAGCTTGACCATATTCAAGTCGGCCTTCAGCAGGTCCACCGCGTGGCTGAACTGCTCGGCGATCATCGCCGCGGCGACATTACGTGGCTCGTCTTCACCCATTTATCTTCTCCCTCATTTGCGCGTTAGCACGTTA
>CAZAQS010000569.1:0-1624 GCA_964486825.1 uncultured Anaerolineaceae bacterium
TTCAGCCTGTCTACGGTAGATATTGATCGGCCCCCACCTCATTACGCGAAGGACACCGTCCGCATGCTGCAAGATCAGCATCCTGATGAAGCTCTGGTCTACCTGATGGGAGGCGATTCGCTGCGTGACCTGCCGAAATGGCACGAACCTCGACAATTATTAGAGGCCTGTACCGCGCTGGGAGTGATGCGCCGGCCGGGAGATAGCATCGATCTGGCCGAACTGGAAAAAAGCTTACCCGGAATTAGCCGGAAAACTCGCTTCGTCGAAGCGCCCCTCTTAGACATATCCGCCTCTGAGATCCGGCAGAGGATCCACCAGGGAAGACCTTACCGCTATTTTGTACCGGAACCGGTGTATGAAATCCTGGAAAGCCGAAAATGGTACCGGTGAGAACCTGTACAGTATAAATAAACCAAATACTGCCTATGCGAAACGACTTGCCTCTTGTAATCCTCACCCACGATCTTCCCAAAGATTGGATCAGCTTGCTTGAGGGACGCTGCCGCCTGGTCTCGGGACCTGGAGACACCGGCGGGATAGATCCCAGCTTGCAAGCCTTTTTCCCTGAAGTCGAAGGTTTGTTCACCCTGTTGACCGACCGGGTAGACGAGGCTCTACTCCTCCAGATCCCTCACCTGAGGGTGGTCAGTAATATGGCGGTTGGTTTCGACAATGTCGATGTCGCAGCCTGCACCCGGCGCTCTATTCCGGTTGGTAACACACCCGGCGTATTGACTGAAGGTACAGCCGACCTGACCATGGCCCTGCTGTTGGCCGTCGCCCGCCGCCTGCCTGAAGCCAGCCAGGACGCCCGAGAGGGTCGCTGGCAAACCTGGACCCCCACCGGATGGCTGGGCGCTGACCTGTCAGGCGCAAAATTAGGAATTGTTGGCCTGGGCAAGATCGGGAAAGCTGTGGCTCGCAGGGCGTTGGGTTTTGGCCTGCGCATCATCTACCATGAGCCGCAACCGGTCACTCCGGAGCCAGAACTCGAAGCAGTCTACCTGCCCTTGGATGAGCTGCTCAGCCAGTGCGACTTTATCTGCCTGCATGTACCCCTCACGCCTCAAACCCGTGGGCTGATTGGGTTGGATGCCTTGCGCTTGATGAAACCGACTGCCATCCTGATAAATACGTCCCGCGGCCCGGTCGTAGAGACGGAAGCTCTGTACCGGGCTCTGAAAGAGAACTGGATTGCAGCAGCTGCTCTGGATGTCACCGACCCGGAACCACTGCCGCCGGACCATCCTTTGTACAGCCTTTCAAACTGCCTGATCGTCCCGCATATCGCCTCAGCCACCTATAACACACGGCGCAGCATGGCTGAGATCGCCTGCCGGAACCTGCTGGCTGGATTGGAAGGGAAATCTTTGCCGCACTGCGTAAACCCTGAAGTGAATGCGCCCGATAATGGAGAAAATCGATGAATAAACCTTCTCAACCCAATATTAAACCGCTGGAAGGCCGGGTGATCGAATTGAGGCAGTCGTTGGAGCACGTCGATCCAAACAAGATTGCAGATCGAGTGGGCGCAACCGTTAATAAAACCGAATCGGGCGAGTTAGAACTGCGCTTGCTATTTTGGAAAAAAGAAATTGGACCTTCCGTGTTTTTTGTAGGT
>CAZAQS010000570.1:0-1611 GCA_964486825.1 uncultured Anaerolineaceae bacterium
GTGGTCCATAAAACTCTCCTGTGGTTGGGTATGAAGGGACAGGGAAGGATCCATTTTGTAGTGGTCCCTTTTTTCTGGACACTTTTTAAGGTTTTAACAGGAGGGGCTATACCCCTCTATTTGGGGTACGTGACCATACCGCTTCAAACTCAGTCGGGGTCAAGTAGCCCAGTGACGAATGGATGCGCTTCTTATTGTAAACGTCTTCAATGAATTGGCCAATCTGGCTCACGGCGTCAGCGAAGCCCTGATAGTCCGATAAGTCCACCTCCTCTTCCTTGATGGTTCGCATGAAGCGTTCAGCATATCCGTTCTCTTCAGCCTTGCCTACCGCTGCCATGCTGATCAGAATAGCATGTCCTTTCAACATTTCCGTATAGGCATGAGCTGCATAATGCACACCCTGATCGCTATGATGGATCTCCGGCACCCGGTCAGTAAGCGCACTTCTCAGAGCGTCCAGGGTAAGTTCTTGGGCAAGTGACTTCGAGAGATTCCATCCTCGAATGGCTCGGGTGAAAACGTCCATGACGATGGCCAGGTAGACGAAACCTTTCCCTAGCCGGATATAGGTGATGTCGCACACCCACACCTGGTCTGGATAGCGGACAAGCAGGTCTTTGACCAGGTTCGGGTAGCGAGGATACGGATGATCGCTGTTGGTTGTGCGACATTTGCGACCCTTGACGGGCCTCAGCAGGTTCTTTTGACGCATCAGACGCCGGATCCGCTTGCGGCCAACCAGGTACCGGTAGGGTCTACGGCGCAGCTGCTGAGTGATCCGCCGTGTACCGTAGGTTGGAGACTGGCCAGCTCCCTTGTCCAAATCTGCTTGTAACTGCTCTTCATCTGCTTTCTGGCTTTGATAGTAATAGGTACTCCTCGGCAGATCCAACAAATGCAATGCCAGCTTCAGGGGAAGATTATGCTGCTCCACCAGGATCTTAACCATCAGTCGTCTTCCCGGGTTGGGAAGCTGGAGACCCCGAAAACTTTTTTTGCCGCTTCCACCTGCATCGCCAACCGCCCGACCATGCGCTCCAGTTCAGCGATACGTTCTTCACTTGAGCGTTGGTTGTTTGGCTGCTCGAAAAGCTGAGGAGCGCGTTCAACGAATTCTTGTCGCCAGCGGGAAAGAACGGAATCTTTGATGCCATATTCCCGACTGGCTTGACTGAGGCTCTTATTATTGGTCAGCATGTCGAGTACGACCTTGGCTTTGAACTCCGCTGTGAACTTGCGTGGTGTTCTGCCCATTTGGACCTCCATGAGGGAGTCTAACCCCTCTTCTACTAGGAGTCCAGTTTTTGGGGTCCATTACAGCGGCGAATTAAGGGCGTTCATCCAGGGCAATAATGGTATCCAGCCCGTAGTAATCTGCGGCAGCACGGTTGACCAAAAATTCAGGGTCCGAGCTGTAATCGCCGAGGCGGTTCAGATCCCGAATAAACCAAACCACGACAGTGCGCTCACCGGCCTGAGCAGCCTGGCGGATAATCCGGTCTCGTTCATCCCATTCAACTGCTCGAGCCCGGGCCGGTTCGATCATGGTGTAGACATAGGCAGAGGCGTATAGCGGGCCGTAGAGCAGCATCCATCCAAAAGCAATAC
>CAZAQS010000571.1:0-1586 GCA_964486825.1 uncultured Anaerolineaceae bacterium
ACCTGGCCTTGGGTTTGCTCCCAGATCTCCGGGCCGGTGGTCAAGAAGTGGCTGTGAGGGTTTTCCGGATTGTGATATTGGTTGGCCAAAATGGCATTGGGAGTATCCCCAACGATCTTCCTGGCGACGCTGTAATAAGAGCGGGGGTCTTCGGGAGCCACAGCAGTTGGGGTGATAACGACTTTCGCTCCAAAGGCGCGCAGTAGTTGGATTTTCTCCTGGCTCATCTTATCGGGCATCACGAAGACCGACTTATAGCCCTTTTTCGCACACACAATGGCCAGGCCTACGCCGGTGTTCCCAGAAGTGGCTTCGACCACAGTACCCCCAGGCCGAAGCTTGCCGCTGTTTTCGGCATCCTCAATGATGCGGACTGCAATGCGGTCTTTGATTGAACCGCCCGGATTGAAAAACTCCAGCTTGGCATACAGGGGACAGGGCAAGCCACGGCCAATCCGTTGCAACTGTACCAATGGTGTTTGGCCGATGGTTTGTAAAATATCATCATAAACCCGAAGTGTTTCGGAATGTGGAAGATGCCCCATCTTTTCCCTGCTCCTGAACCTGTTAAGATTTTTTTACTGATCTAAATTATAACCTGCGATTTGCATGCACTCTCGGGTTTGGTCCTGGAACTATTTGGATATTGAAGCTCGTTCCTTTATACGAGCAGGAGCGGCTCAATTGAGCCGCTCCTGCCGGAATATACGGATGTGTAATTATGGCGAATGATTACATCCCAGCCATAAACGCCAAACCAACGGTGCCTGGGCCAACATGGGTGCCTACCACCGGGCTGACGGTAGAGACGATGACTTCATCGATCTCTAAACGGCTGCTCAAGTTTTCCAGCAAACCCTGGGCATCTTCTGCGGCTTTTGCGTGCAGACTGGCGATTCGCAAAGGCCGGCGGTCGTTAACACGCTCTTCCACCAGCTCCACCAACCGGTTGAGAGCCTTGCCCCGCGTTCGCACGCGATCGACAGCTTCCAGGCGTCCCTCTTTTAACTCCAGGATGGGTTTAAGATTCAGTGCAGTTCCCAAGAAACGAGCGCCTCCGCCAATCCGGCCTCCCCGGTGTAGGAACTCGAGCGTATTCAAAGTTACGAACAATCCCGTATGTTTGCGGGCTTCCTCCGCCAGGGCTTTACATTCTGCCAGGCTGGCGCCTTCTTCTGCAGCACGCGCCACCTGTAACAGTTGGAATCCCATTGCCATGGCGGTCGAGTTGGAATCTACCACCTCAATTGGCTCCCCGGGAAGATTTGCAATGGCCTGGTAGGCTGATGACATGGTGCCGGAGAGTTTCTCGGATAGCAGGATGGCCAGGACATGCTTGTCCTGGTCCAACAGTTCACGGAAGACTTTTTCGAAATCGGCGGGAAGGGCTTGCGAAGTTGATGGCATGACGTCGGTTTTCTCCAGCCGTTGATAAAATTCGTCCGGTTGGATATCGATCCCATCCCTGTAAGTCTTGTCTCCCCAGATGAGGACCTGTGGAAGTACAGTGATCTTAAACTGAGAAACGATTTCGGGTGGAAGGTAGGCAGTGCTGTCAGTAACCAGGGCAACTTTTGGCATGGGCC
>CAZAQS010000572.1:0-1571 GCA_964486825.1 uncultured Anaerolineaceae bacterium
AGGTTACCGGCAGCGAGTACAGGTAAGCCACAGAAGAGCCCATGGCAACCAGGACTTCCATGTTGGCCGCGCCATTGCGCAGGGACTTGATCGCCCCGACATAGAACCCCCAGCCGACATAGAACTGGACCGGCGTTGCCAGGATCAGCATCAACCAGTTGAACCAGGGGCGGGCGGGGTGCATCCCGCCCATCTGGGCAGCCATCAGGTCGTGGCCGGGCTGGTAGAAGAATTCCGGCAGCAGGCTGAAATCTTTGCCCATCGCCAGCACGAACAGCGGCAGGGTAAAGAGCAGGCCGATGAAGACCAGACGGCGTTGCTCGTGGTACTCGTGTTCGCGGGCCAGGGCTTCGACGTCGACCGGCTCAGCATCCTGTTCCACCACCTCAAACCCGGCTGCCTTCATTGCCCGGCACAGGTCCGCCTGAGAAATCATGGTTGGCACATACTGAACATGCGCCTTCCGGGTGCTGGTAGAGACGGTTGCACTGAGTACGCCCTCCAATCCGGCCAGGGTTTTTTCAAGCCGCGCGGCCTGCTCGTTTGTTATAAGGTCCTGTATGGTCAGGTCTGCCTCCCCGGTGGCCACGCCATAACCTGCCCGCTCGACGCAGGCGACCAGATCGGTCAAGGATACCCGGTTGGGATCAAAAACAACGCTGGCGCGCTCCGAGGAGAAGTTCACCTTAGCCGACTGGAGGCCGGGTAGCTTGAGCAAGCAGCGTTCAATTGTATTGGCGCAGCTGGCGCAAGTCATCCCGGTGATCCCGAACGTTGCCTGGGCCGATTCGGCGCCATGCGCTGCTGTGGGGAGCTCTTCTTGCGTCCTTTGTCCAATAGCCGTGGCGACGGCGGGTGCCAGAAGATCAGCTGCTGGGAGACCAGACCGTAAGGCGACGCGCTCCTTCTTCAGTCTCGCCTGCTCCCAGTACATTGGGAATAACATGGCAATGCAGGCTGCGGCGCATGGGAGGGGTGGAAAAGTTGCACCGAGCGGGAGATAGCCGAGCTGCCAGGCGCCGACCGGCAGCATTGCGCCGATCAGCGAGGCAATCGACATATCGCGGGTGTGACGCCAGCCCATCTTCCGGTACAACATCCAGGCAGCCATGGGCACCACCATGCTCATCCCCGAGAGGAAACCCAGGGGCCATGTATATTTGCTGTGCAGTTGAATAAGGCCATCTAAACCGGCTGTCCCAATAATCACACCGTATAACACGACTTCCCCAAAGCACATGGTCATGCACATTTCGAAAAAGTGCTGGATATGGTGCCGGGCCTTTGATTTCCTGAATCTCCGGAGGGGATTGAGAATGCCCGCAGTCCGGGCGTTTTGATTGTCAAAGGGCTGATTGGATTTCGTTTCAATCGTGCTCATCGGACTATCTCCTTTCAAATCTTTACTCGATAGCCATGCCTTGCTGATGTTCCGGACGGGATAGGACGTTCACCCTGGTCGATTTCATTTGCCGGAAAAGCTGTGCGCCCACGACCGGCAGGATCATCCTGAAGGTGAAAGGAAGCCGGGGCAGGTCTTTTGGAACCGCCAGCGGCTCCGGGTTCTCCAC
>CAZAQS010000573.1:0-1554 GCA_964486825.1 uncultured Anaerolineaceae bacterium
CAGGCCTTCACCAGCGCCAGGCCCAGTTCGATTATTTTTTTCGCAGCTATCCCGATTATGGCAATCACCAGGCCGGCTACTGCATTAACGCCGGCCTTGAATGGCTCCTGGATTGGATGAGCCAGGTCCGTTTTAGGGAGGCCGATATTGAGTACCTCCGTTCACAGAAAGGCCCGGCCGGGGAGCGCGTTTTCGAAGATGATTTCCTGGGCTGGCTGGAGATGGAGGGTGATTTTGACGGCCTGACCCTGCGAGCCATACCTGAAGGGCGGGTTATTCATCCCAATGTGCCGGTAGTAGTGGTACAGGGACCGTTGGCGATGGCCCAGATATTAGAGACTTCCCTGCTCAACCACCTCAACTACCAGACCTTGATTGCGACCAAAGCCTCCCGGATCCGGCTGGGAGGACGCAGGCGACCCCTTCTTGAATTCGGCCTGCGTCGCGGACCGGACAAGGGTGCCAACGCCGGGGCGCGCGCCGCTCTGATCGGCGGCGCTGACTTTACCTCTAATGTAGGTGTTTCGCAAGTGTTGGGTTACCCGCCAAAGGGAACCCATGCCCACAGCATGGTCCAGGTTTTCCTGGCCCTCGGTCAGAGCGAGCTGGATGCTTTCCGCGCCTACGCTAATGTCTACCCGGACGACTGCCTGCTTCTGGTTGATACCGTTAATACGCTCGAAAGCGGCATTCCGAACGCGATCACCGTTTTCGAAGAATTGCAACGCAAAGGACATAAACCCGTTGGTATCCGCCTCGATTCAGGTGACCTGGCATATTTGAGCATTCGGGCTGCAAAAATGCTGGACGAAGCCGGTTTTTCGGATGCCAGCATCGTGCTTTCCAACCAGTTGGACGAACTGGTGCTGTGGCAGATCCTGACCCAGCTCGAGCAAGAAGCGGGCAGGTATGGCGTTGATCCCAACAAGCTGATCAATCGCCTGGTCTATGGGGTGGGGACAAACTTGATCACCTCCAGCGGCGATTCGTCCCTGGATGGGGTCTATAAACTGGTGGCTGTACAGGATAACGGTCCCTGGGTTCCGGCCATAAAAATTTCCGAGAACCCGGCCAAAATACCCAACCCGGGGCATAAAAACGTCTGGCGGGTGTACGACCAGCGCGGTAAAGCAACCGCGGATTTGCTCAGCTTGAACGATGAAAACCCCCAACAGGAAGACGAACTTGTATTGCACCATCCTTCACAGCCCCAGGCCTTTCGGCGGCTGGAGGCAGGCTCGATCTCGGAAATCGAGCCGCTATTGGTAGATGTAATGGTTGATGGAAGTATCGTCTATGAGCAGTCTTCGATCGAGGAGATGCGCGCCCTGCGCGACCGAGATCTGGAACGCTTGGATTCAGGCGTGAAACGGATCATGTTTCCGCACATCTACCACGTTTCCCTGACCCAGCATTTGTGGGATTTGAAGCAGGAACTGGTGCGAGATCTTTATTCCGCTTAATGTGGTTGCTCCGCCGCTCCAAGGCGGGGTTGCGGTACTAGTGCCGCAACTTCCTTAAGCTGTAGGGTGCTCTGCTAGATTCCAATGGATA
>CAZAQS010000574.1:0-1551 GCA_964486825.1 uncultured Anaerolineaceae bacterium
CCCCTGTAATAAGGAGCAGATATGGCTGTATCGCGCGATGACGTTATTGAGTGGATCAAGGCCTGCGCTGAAGTACTGGCAGAGAATAGGGATTACCTGATCAAGCTTGACTCGGCGATTGGTGACGCCGATCATGGCGCCAATATGGACCGAGGTTTTCGCGCTGTCACGGGCAAGCTCCCCGATATGGCTGACAAGGATATCGGCACGGTCTTCAAGACCGTTGGCATGACCCTGCTATCTACAGTCGGAGGCGCTGGAGGACCACTGTACGGAACCTTTTTTATCCAGGCAGGAATGGCGACCGCCGGAAAAATGGAGCTTACAGCAGAAGAGTGGTCGGCCGCCCTGGAAGCAGCGGTAAAAGGCGTGGTCATGCGCGGGAAAGCAGAATTGAATGACAAGACCATGGTGGACGCGCTCACTCCTGCTGTGGAGGCGCTGAAAGAAGCCATCGATCAGGGGAAAACCATGCAAGAGGCTTTACATGCTTCCTCTGCTGCTGCCGAAGAGGGCATGCGCGCGACCATTCCATTGGTTGCCATGAAAGGCAGGGCCAGCTACCTGGGAGAACGAAGCGCAGGACACCAGGACCCAGGAGCAACTTCATCCTTTTTGCTCCTCCAAGCGGCTGCACAGACCTGGGCTCCGCAGTAACTCAATTCGAATATAAAGTACATCCTATTTCGGTCCCAATCAACCAAACACATAGTTTCAGGAGGCAATAGAAATGGCTAAATATGCAGCAGCAATCGATCAGGGCACTACCAGCACCCGTTTTATGGTTTTCGACCACAGCGGGAAGGTAGTGGCCGTAGAACAGAAAGAACATGAGCAGATCTACCCCAAGGCTGGCTGGGTCGAACACGATCCCATAGAAATCTGGACTCGCTGTGAAGAAGTCGTCCAGGATACGCTCAAGAAGGGTAATATAGATCCCAAAGACATAGCCGCTGTCGGTATCACCAACCAGCGTGAGACGACCGTAGTATGGGACAAAAACACCGGAAAGCAAGTTTACAATGCCATCGTATGGCAGGACACCCGCACGGACAAGCTGGTCAATGAGTTTGGCAGAGACGGTGGCCAGGATCGCTTCCGAGAAAAGGTCGGCCTGCCCCTGGCGACCTATTTCTCCGGCCCCAAGGTGCGCTGGATCCTGGATAACGTAGAAGGCGCCCGGGCTCGCGCAGAGAAGGGCGAGCTGCTCTTCGGCAATATCGACACCTGGGTCATCTGGAACCTGACCGGCGGAACGCGCGGCGGCGTGCATGTCACGGACGTGACCAACGCTTCCCGCACGATGCTGATGAATCTGGAAACCCTGGATTGGGACGATGAGATCCTGTCCATTATGGGCATCCCCCGCTCCATGCTCCCCGCCATCAAACCCTCCAGCGCCGTCTACGGCAACGCTGTTGGTGCGTTGAGCGGCATCCCAGTCGCAGGTGACCTGGGAGACCAACAGGCGGCTCTGTTCGGGCAAACCTGCTTCAGCATGGGCGAGGCCAAGAACACGTACGGCACGGGCTGCTTCATGCTACTCAACAC
>CAZAQS010000575.1:0-1529 GCA_964486825.1 uncultured Anaerolineaceae bacterium
CCACGCTTGAAGCAATTTAGAAAATTACAGTGTGCCGCAGAATTTGCCTAACTTCACATTTGAATTTCAAGCTATGAATCCATATAAAGAGTTTAGTTACGCATGTGGAACATGCGTGAGACAAGCGGTAAGGAGGTTCATCGAAACGTGACCAGAATATTATCTTTCAAACCGGTAATCCATCCTTATTAATTTTTATGTCCAGTAGAATCAAAAAAAGGAGCCCCAATATGAGCACTTCTGAAAGTACGCTAAAAGCTGACCAAGGCGGTATGCCGGCCTGGTCTGACAAGGATCAATTTTTTAAGACGCGCAGATGGTTCCGCATTTTGGCTGGGGTTGTCATCCTCCTGTGGCTGGTCTTGATCGGGTGGGTCCTGGCCTCCCCGATCGACGATGCGGAGGCTCTGCCATTGGCTGTGGGAGCGAATCTCGCAATTGTGCTGGCCCCGGTGCTGGCAGCCGCGGCTGCAGTGGAACGGACGCTTGAAAGTGGTTTCAACCTTCTCGAGGGCAGCTGGCGGACGATGGTCGCCTACCTGGGCCGCGGACTTCGCTGGCTGAAAAACGCCGAGATCGAAGTGCAGCAGGCCCGCCAATTGCTGGACATAGCTTCTAATAAATACAGCGCCGAATTGCAAAGCATCCAGTTTGGCCAAAGCTCGGTCGCCACCCTGACGGATGAAATACAGGCAAGGATGAATGCAGCCGATAGGCTGATGATGCTCGCACAGCTCCGCCTTAAGAGCGCGGAGAGCAACCTGAGCGATCTCACTTCCTCTGAGAGATATATCAGCGCAAAATCGGCGGCCTCTGTCATACTCGGCTTGATGCTGGGAGTCATTATTGCCGGGATCGGGCAGCTGCAAATGTTCGCAATGCTCGGTGTCGGCGTCGTCCCCGCGCAGATCGATGTATTGATCACGGGCCTGGTGATCGGCAGTGGATCGTACCCGGTACACTCCCTGGTCGGCATCCTGCAGCAAGGAAAGGGCGCAGTGGATAGCGTCAAGGGTTACTTTAACAGGCTCTCTCCGCAAGCCCAGGCAACCCGGCAGGAAATCACGACTGTGCAAGATCCCGGGGTAGCCGGTGAGCCAGCCCGGATCCAGCAGGCGGTCGTAGAAACCACCACGGCCAAGACCACAGAGGAAGAGACAGACAATTAGACCTGTTCAGTCCATCACGAAATGCTCCGGCGGACCCTTGCACCCCGTTCGGGATGCGAGCCCGCCGGCCGTCCGCCCCGCGAGGGCGTCGGCCCGAGACGGGGGGCGAGACATCTAATCGCGAACCGGGTTTTTATCTGATGCCGTATAGACGCGAGCTGGGCCGCCTCTTTGCTCAATTCCTGCCAGCCAGATGAGTGAGGAGGCTCAGATCTCTCTGCTTGACAGGCCATCTATGGATGCCAGGCGCTGCCCGGGCAGCGCCAATGCTTTAGCCGTAAGATGAGGTGCATTATGACGATCCCCAGCCTGAACGCAGTTGAATTGATCGGGTACCTGGCCTCCCTGCTTGTGTTTTCG
>CAZAQS010000576.1:0-1519 GCA_964486825.1 uncultured Anaerolineaceae bacterium
AGCCTTCCGGCGGTATTTCCTGGAGGCAGATGGACCCAGCCTGGTAGAATCTTATCAACGAGAATGAAACGCTATCCGGTGCCTGCTCAACAAAGCCGGGCAGAGATCGAAGTATTGAACTCGCGCTTTATCGCTACCCTCGCCCCGGCATTCAGTGTAGAAGAAGCCAGGGAGTTCATTACGCGCATCAAGTCAGAATTCAGCGACGCCGATCATAATGTGCCGGCCTATGTGATTGGACACGGGGCTTCGGTGACCGCCCACTGCCATGACGATGGTGAGCCATCGGGCACCGCCGGTAGACCGGCGCTGGCTGTGCTGGCTGGCAGCGGACTGGGTGACGCAGCAGTGGTGATCACGCGCTATTTTGGAGGGACGAAGCTGGGCCCAGGCGGCCTGGTGCGGGCTTACGGAGACGCGGTGCGAGCCGTGCTGGAGGCGGCGCTGCGAGCTGAAAGGGTACCCGTACACACGGTAATGCTGGCTGTTCCCTACCCGGCCTTCGAGCGAGTGCGCCTGCTGGTTAGCGCTCACTTCGGTGAGGTGATCGATGAGAGCTTTGGGGCAGACGTGACCATGACAGCCCGTTTTGCTGTAGCCCGGTTTCCGGGATTCGAGGCCTCCATCCAGGAGCTTTCACGCGGCGCCTGGGGTGCAGAGATCATCGAAACCGAGCAGGCCATCGTACCCGGCGGATCATTCGGCGGGAGCTCCGGCGGAGAAGCCGAAAGCTAAGGAGAAGAATTGAAAACGTTGTTGGATGGAAAGGTAAAAGTATGCATGGTCACCGGGGCTACCGGGGGCATCGGCAAGGTCATGGCTCGGGAAATCGCCCGGCAGGGGCTGCAGGTTGTGATCGTGAGCAGATACGAGCAGCGCTGCGCAGCCACGGCCGCCAAAATCCGTGAGTCCACTTCCAACCAGTCCGTCGATTACCTGGCTGCTAACCTGTCTTCTCTAAAGGAGGTCCGGAGCCTGGCTAAACGATTCCGTGAAAAATACAACCGGTTGGATGTACTGGTCAATAATGCAGGCGGCTTTTTCATGAAACGCCAGGAAAGCCAGGACGGGATTGAGATGACCTGGGCTTTGAACCATTTGAGCTACTTCCTGCTCACCAACCTGTTATTGGATATGCTCAGCGCAAATGCCCCGGCGCGAGTGATCAACGTCTCTTCTAATGCCCACCTGGGAGGCTCGATCAACTTTAACGACCCAGGAGGGAAACGGCGCTATTTCGGTTGGACGGCTTACGCACAGTCGAAGTTAGCCAATCTCCTGTTTACATTCCAGCTAGCCCGCTGCATGGAAGCGAGCGGGGTGACTGCCAACGCGTTTCATCCTGGATATGTAGCCACTCGTTTTGGTATGAACAATGCCGGTCTGGTCGGGTTTTTAATCGGCCTGTCCCATGTGTTCGCCCTCTCACCGGAGGAGGGCGCGCAGACCGGCGTCTACCTGGCGACATCTGCGGATGTAGAAGGGGTAACGGGAAAATACTTCGTTAAAGAGAAGCCGG
>CAZAQS010000577.1:0-1510 GCA_964486825.1 uncultured Anaerolineaceae bacterium
GCCCAGCGGGAGGTCCATGTTTGCGCCTGCGACGGTTTTTAGGCAAGTTACTCTTCTGATCGCGAGAAGGTGGCTGGGAAGAATTCTTCGAAGTAGTGGGCGGCTTTTGATTGCGCTCGAACTTCAATTTCAGCGCTTCATGATCGGCTTTCAGCTGTTGAAAGGCAGCCATGAGCCTGGCCTGTTGTTCGAACATTTCCTGGATCAAATGGATCAGTTCTTCTTTCGAAAGAGACGCCAGTTCTTCTCGTTTCATACGATGTTAATCTTACCAAATTCATCTGGTTTTTGTAACTGTGAGTAATTACATTGGTTGTGGAGGCTTATATGGCGAAGAAGCGGGCTCAGAACGAGGGGTCGATTTACAAGCGGAAGGATGGCAGCTGGTGTGCCCAAGTCACGGTAAGCGGCAGGAGGCTCACGAAGTATTCCAAGTCTCAGCGTGAGTGCCGGGAATGGATGAAACTGACGCTGGCGCAGATTGATAGCGGCATTACCTTCTCTGGAGCTAATGTCTCGCTCGCTGAGTATTTGGAGCAGTGGCTTCAAACCGTCAGCCCTTCTGTAAGGCCAAACACGGTTTTCCATTATGGGCAGGTGGTCCGGATGCATATTGTTCCGATCCTTGGAGAAATCAGGTTGAAGGATCTGCGGCCTGACCATATTCAGGGGCTGTACAATCGAAAAAGCGCAGATGGCATGAGCCCCCGGATGGTGCGCTTGATGCATGCTATATTACACCGGGCGTTGAACCAGGCATTGCATATGGACCTTATCCCCAGGAATCCTACCCAGGCAACCATAAAGCCGAAGATCCCTCGCAAAGAGATGCTTACCTTAACGGATAGCCAGGTGCAGACTTTCCTGTTGGCAGCTCGAGGCACACGGTTTGAAATGATCTATCTTCTTGCCTTGACGACAGGACTTCGGGCGGGTGAATTGCTTGGACTCCGCTGGACAGACTTGGACTGGGTGAGCTGCCGTCTACAGGTGAAACGCCAGCTTCAGCGACTGTTCGGGGGACAGGGATTGGTCTTCTCAGAGCCGAAGAGCAGTGCTGGCCGCCGTGTCATTGTGCTCGGCAGATATACCCTTGAAAAGCTGCGGGAACACTACAATACCCAGCAGCTAGCCAGGCAGTTTGCAGGCGATCGTTGGCAGGAAAACGATCTCATTTTCACCTCGACCATTGGCACACCCCTCGACCTACGCAACGTTTACAGGGAATATAAAGGAATCCTGAAGCAAGCCAGCTTGCCGGATTTGCGATTCCACGATCTGCGGCACACCGCGGCTACGCTAATGCTTCAGCAAGGCATCCATCCCAAAGTTGTCCAGGAGAGATTAGGTCATTCACAGATCAGTCTCACGCTGGACACTTACTCGCATGTGTTGCCTTCCATGCAGGAGGACGCGGCTCAGAAGCTAGATGATCTAGTTATGCCGGTCGCTTTTATCTTGGATAAGGAGAAGAAGGCGGCTGAGTAGTTATCATTAATATGGATAATCA
>CAZAQS010000578.1:0-1506 GCA_964486825.1 uncultured Anaerolineaceae bacterium
CTCTTCATACCCCCCACTCCCCGGATAAAGCGGGGCCTGGTGAACCGAAAGGAACAAGACGTCCTCCCGCAGCCAGAAGATATCCTGCGTTCCGTTCCCATGGTGGACGTCCAGATCGACAATGGCCAGGTTTTGGGCTCCATGTTTGGCGATCAGATGCTCGCTCGCCAGGGCAATATTATTTAGAAGACAAAAACCCATGCCCCGGTCATAAGTGGCATGATGGCCGGGGGGACGCGTGAGCGCCAATCCGCGCCGGGATTCTCCGCTCCAAACAGAGCCAGCAACGGCTGCCGCACCTCCAGCTGCTTTTTTAGCCAGGTCCCAGCTGGCACGAGTAGTATAAGTATCAGCATCCAGTCGCCAAGAATTTTCACTGGCGTTTTTTATGTAGGCCAGGTAAGTGGGCGAATGGATATTATTGTAAACAGCTTCCGGCAGGTCCAATGGCTCCAGTTGTGGGTAGAATTCCCATAACCCGGCTTCCTGTAAGGCATGGACTACGGCTTCTACCCGCTCAGGACGTTCAGGGTGACCGGCTTCGTAATGAGCTTGGTGTCCTTGCGGATAAAATAATGCCAGCTCTTTCATGCCACACCTCCTTGAGTTCCAATATTCACCGGGTCCCCAGGGTAAATCCGCACCAGACGTCCCAGCGGGGTTTCGGAAGGAGCAGGCACTCCCAGGGCAACCACGAAAATCGCTTCCATTCCTGCCGCATGGGGTGAAAAATAGTTGATCACGTCATCATCGAAGAAAGTCAGGCCAGTTGCGCCGCGACCAAGAGCATAAGCGCTGAGGTACAGGTTCCCGCCGGTGATCCCGGCTTCCATTTGAGCCAGGCGGTAACCCCGATTTCCATAGCGTTCCAGGATGGCATCCAGGTCGGCCAGAAAAAAGACCGTAACACTGGCGTCCCCACCCAGATCCTGGCCCAGGCATAGATGGGCGGCTTCGCCGCGAAATTCACCCGCCACGAGCAGCTCCAACAACCTTTCGCGGCGGTGGTAGACATATTTTCCGGCAGGCAAACCATCTACAGAATGTACGCTCAAGTAAAGGTCATTCAGCATATCTCCCGAAGCATCCAGCCAGCAGGCCGGGAAAGGTGCAGCTGCCTGAAGTAAGAGGTTTGAAAGCTCACTGAGATGAATGGTCTCTTGTTTGAAGCGCCGTGAAGAACCGCGCTCCAGAATGGCGTCCTCTAGCGGTTTTGCAGGGTATTCTCCTTCATCCAGCGCTTGTAGGGGATATGCTCGTCCCCTGAGGGCAGCCTCACCCCAGCTGAGTGGCTCTGCTCGCCAGGCCGAGACCTCGGCAGGATTTTCTAGGTACGATCCAGCATGGATCTCTTCGATGATGGGACATTCAACCTTTGAGCTCGAGAGAGACGTGACCGGCAAGTTAAGCTCCGGGAGATCCTTCCAGGATACCTGTACAGGTTCATTTTCAACGGGTACCCTGCCGAATGGGAACAGGCACAGGCTCTTCTCCTCCTGCCCATCA